>CACXJZ010000054.1 GCA_902768105.1 uncultured Prevotellaceae bacterium | reverse complement strand
TTATCCTTTAAACATTAATACCTGGAATCGTAATGCCCGATACCTGACTTTGTGCGTTCGATGGTGGCAGGTTTGTGTGAGATTGCCGGCAAGTTTCTCTTTGATACCCGGCACCTATCTCCTTGCAGACCGGCAGGTGTCTTCGTCCGAATTCCATTGCAAAAGTACTACTAAAAATACCACTTTCCAAAAAAACGCCCTTTTCCCGCGCATCTTTTTTGAAGAAAAATCGGTGTGTCCGCCCACATGGCTAAAAACACAGGAATGGCGGGTGAAATCTGTAATCAACTATAAAATTTGCACTTTGCTATTCTATCTTGTCACTTGTCAATGCCTCTTCGTGCATCCAGGCGGCGACGCTCTTGTGCATGCGCTGCTTGAAGGCGGTGCTGAAGGTGCTGTAGTGGTAGCCGCTCTCCTGGGCCAGCTGCTGGGCGACGATGGGCTTATGTGCAGCGGCAAGCTCGCGGTAGCGGGCTACGAAGTGACGGATGCGAAGGTCGGCGTAGTTGTCGCGCAGCCACCGCCCGTATTGTCTCACGGCCACCATCATATATATAATGAAGGCCACTGTGAGTACCTGCCCATAGACCAGGTTCGGGGTCGTGAGGTCGATGGTTGGCATGGCTGTCTGCAGCACTGCGAGCACCGCGCAGGTCATCAAGTTCTGTAACGTCCACGTCCGTCAGGGCCAGGATGACATCATCGCCGAGGCCACGGGCGACAAGGCCGACGAGCTGACGGAGCGACAGCTGAAAGACCCCATTACGGGACTGACGGGCTACGCTGATTTGGAGTTCTCGAAGCGCACGTCGCAGGACGGCAGCAAGGTGTTCTCTAACATCAAGTTCGTGGGCTTCGAGGCGATGTAGCAGAAATTTACAAATTTACAATTTACAAATTTACATTAAGGTCAAATCAGACCGTATAATAATAATATATATTATAATATATATTATATTATAAAGCTTTTTCGTCAAAAAACAAGGCAAAAAATAGCTAAATGTAAATTAGCTAAATGTAAATTTGTAAATGTAAATTGTAAAAATGCATAACTTGTTATGTTTGTGTGTATTAGGTATTGTTACAGTAAAACGAAAAGTAGAAAAAGAGAGTGATTATGGAACCAAAGACATTTATAGTTACGGAGGGCGCATCGCCCGTCACCGAAGAAGAAGCCTCGCAAGGCTGTTGACATCCTCTGGGATACGCAGCAGATGAAGGTGGCACTTGTCCCGAAGGAGGGATGTGCCGTCATCGAGATGCGTATTCCGCTCGGCACCGCCGAGGATATGAAGAAACAGGCTTTTTACAATTTTCAAAATATCAATCAATGTTTTACTACCAAGAAATCAAATCTTCTCCATGCGTACCGTGCTCAAAAGAAGACTTCGAGCGAGTCGTCAACGACGGGCACGTCCGCGCAATAATCGACCAGGTCAGGGCAAAGTCTGCTCAAGCCGCTCGAAGGAGCGGAGGCCATCGTGAAGAAGGTGACGAAGGTGGACGGAAAGGAGCGCGAACTGGAAAGCCGATATACGCAGAGCTACAGGCCGAAGAAGGCTGATGGCTGATGTAAGATGAAGCCCCAAAACAGAAGCGGCGCCTCTCCGTAGAGAAGCGCCGCTTTCCTTTGTTATGCCATGTCTCGTACTAATATAACGCCGCGGGGATGAGCTTCTGGGCGTTCTCGAAGTCCTCGACGGTGTCGAGCTCGATGGAGAAGAAGCGGGTGGTATCGACGATGCGGAAGGTATGACCCTGGGGAATGAGACGCTCAAAGGCGCGCTCATAGAAGATGTCGATAAGTCCCTCGCTCTCAATCATCTGCTCCAGCTCGCGGAACAGGGCGGTGGAATAGTCGGCCGTCATCTTCTCGATGCCCACGCTCTCGCCGATGGCCTGACTGATGCTGCACACCTTACTGATCTCCAGCACGCGGTCGTCAGCATCGACAATGACCTTGATTTCCTCCTCGCCCAGCTCATGACGGTTGAGGGCGAGCACGCTGCCCTCCTTACCCAGCACCTCGGGCAGTATCTGCGGGTCGAACAGGATATCGCTGTCCATCAGCAGGAACTCCTTGCCGTTGGTATAAGGACGCGTGAGCCACAGGGAGAAGATATTGTTGTTGTGGGCGTAGTCAGGGTTGTCGATGAAGTGGAAGGTCAGCTCAGGATAATGCCCTGTCAGGAAGTCGCGAATCATGTTGGCACGATAACCTGTGACCACGACCCACTCCGTGATGCCGGCAGCCACCTGCGCATCAATCGTGCGCTCCAACAACGTGCGTTCGCCCACCTTGAGCAGGCACTTGGGACGCTCGTCAGTCAGCGGACGAAGGCGCTTGGCCATTCCTGCCGCAAGAATTACTCCTATCATGTAAATTTACAATTTGACAAATTACAATTTACCATTATAGACGCGGAGGATGGTGTCAACGACCATCTGCGTCTGCTCCTTACGGCCCAGCGTGATGCGCAGGCACGACTCCAGTCCCTTGTCGCTCATGAACTTGATCTTGTAGTCCTCGAGCGTCAGCGCCTTCAGCAGAGCGTCCTTGATCTCAATGGGATACTTGATAAGGATGAAGTTGGCCACAGACTTATAGACCTTGAAGCCAGGCAGCGAACCGAGCTCCTTCTTGTAGAGCTGGCGTCCCCACTCCATGTCGTCGGCCACGTGACGATAGTGCTCGTCGCTCTCGAGTGCAGCCAGTGCTACGGCCTCAGAGAAGCGGTTGTAACCCAGATACTTGTTGGTGTAGCTCAGGAACTGGTCGTGACCCTTGCCAATGAAGCCGAAGCCGCAGCGCAGGCCGGGCAGTCCGTAGAACTTCGAGAGGGTACGCGAGATGATGAGGTTCGAGTATTTCTCAATCAGCGGAGCAATGTAGGCCGTGTCCTTCGAGATGAAGCTGGCGTATGCCTCGTCGATGAGTACCATCGTGTCAGAGGGGATGTTCTCCATGATGCGTCCAATCTCAGCGGGCGTCAGGCCGTTGCCCGTGGGGTTGTTGGGCGAAGCCAGCAGCAGCATGCGGGGATGCACGCGGTTGGTGTATTCAATGACCTCGTCAATGTCGTAGGCGAAGGTGTCCTCCTGCTCGTGCAGGGGGTACATCTCGAACGTACCGCCACACTCGCTGGCTACACGGTTGTAGTACCACCACGAGAACTCGGGAATGAGGATTTTCTTGTTGTCGCCTAACATGAGGAAGTAGTGGATGGCATTCTTCAGCATGTCCTCACCGCCGTAGGTCAGGAGCACCTGCTCCTCAGGCACACCGTAGATTTCGCTTACACGGACGGAGATGACGCTCTTCTTTCCCTGATCGTAAATACGGGTATAGAAGCACAGGTCTTTGGGGTCAAAATTCTTAATGGCCTCAACCACTTTCGGGCTGGGCTCGAAGTTAAATTCGTTTCTGTCAAGATAATTCATTTCTTGTTGTTTTTTATGATTTTGCGTGCAAAAGTACAAAATATTTATGAATTATGAATTATGAATTATGAATTATTTTGTACCTTTGCACAAAATTAGACGTTATGCGAAGGGGAATGACAGTAGGATTCGACGCAAAACGCATCGTACGCAATGCCACAGGACTGGGCAGCTACAGCCGCACGCTGGTCAACGACCTCGCCGCGGCAGGTGCCGACAGTCTTGACCTGCGCCTCTATGCCCCCGACGAAGGGCACGACGAGCTCAGACAGCAGGTCATCGTCAGGCCGAACGTCCACTTCTGCTATCCCAAAAACAGCATGTTCAAGGCGTGGTGGCGCAGTCGGGGCATCGTCCGCGACCTCGTGGCCGACGGCGTACAGCTCTTCCACGGGCTGTCGGGCGAACTGCCTGCAGGACTTCGCAAGTCGGGCATCAAGAGCGTGGTGACCATCCATGACCTCATCTTCCTGCGCCATCCGGAGTTCTACGCGTGGGTGGACGCGAAGATTTATGCCTGGAAGTTCCGGCAGACCATCCGTGAGGCCGACCACATCATCGCCATCAGCCAACGCACCAAGCAAGACATCATGGAGCTGGGACACGTGCCTGACGAGCGCATCAGCGTCATCTACCAGAGCTACGCGCCGAGGTTCAGCCCCAAAACCTCCCCCGACCCCTCCACCGAAATCAACAATAATCCCTCCGCAGGAGGGGGGCCATACATTCTCAGCGTGGGCACCATCGAGGAGCGGAAGAACGCGCTGCTGGCGGTCAAGGCGCTGCACTACCTGCCCGACAACCTGTCGCTCGTGCTGGTGGGCAGGGATACCGACTACTCCAAGCAAGTGCGCAGGTATGCCGACCATCACGGACTGGGGCGCAGGGTCATCATGCGTCACGACGTCAGCAACGACGAGCTGCCGGCACTCTATGCCGGTGCCGAGGCGTTTGTCTATCCGTCACGCTACGAGGGCTTTGGCATCCCCATCATCGAGGCCATTGCCATGGGCCTGCCCGTTGTGGCAGCCACCGGCTCCTGTCTGGAAGAGGCAGGAGGACCTCACTCGCTCTACGTCGCCCCTGACGATGCCGAGGGGCTGGCAGCTGCCGTCCGGCAGGTGCTGCGAGGTGCCGAGGGTCGCGAGGAGCGCATCAGGCAGAGCCGCGACTACATCCGTCAGTTTGAGGGTCAGGACGTTGCGCGTCAGGTGATGGGCGTCTATGATTACGTTTTGGGAAGGTAAAAAAGTAAAAGAGTAAAAAAGTAAGAAGGTAAAAAAATAATATAGACTCATGGAACTATCAATCGTGTCACCCGTCTATCGGGGTGAAAAGATGCTGGACGAACTGGTGCGACGCATTCATGCTGCCGTCAGTCCGCTGACTCCCGACTACGAGATTGTGCTGGTCAACGACTGCTCGCCTGACCGTTCGTGGGAACACATTGCAGAGATTTGCGCCAAAGACAAACAGGTGAAGGGCATCAACCTGAGCCGGAACTTCGGACAGCCCTACGCCATCACCGCCGGACTGAGCTATGCCACAGGACGTTACGTAGCCGTGATTGACTGCGACCTGCAAAACAAGCCCGAGGACCTGCCAGCGATGTACAACAAGGCGCTCGAGGGCTACGACATCGTCAGCGCACGTCGTGTAGTGCGCGAGGACACGTTCCTGAAGCGCCTGTCGTCGGCTGCCTTCCACAAGGCCTACGACCTGCTGAGCGGCTTCAAGACCGACAAGGCAGTGGCAGAGTTCGGCATCTACAGCCAGAAGGTGGTGAAGGTGTATTGCAGCATACCCGAGTATTCGCGCTCGTTCGTGGAGCTGGTGCACACGCTGGGCTTCAAGAAGAGCACCGTCGATGTGTATCACGACCACCGCCTGGAGGGCAAGAGCTCGTACAACCTCTACCGGCTGCTGAAGCTGTCGTACAACTCCATCATCTCCAACAGCAACCGTCCGCTGCACATCGCCGTCACGGTGGGACTGCTGATGTCGCTGCTCTCGTTCCTGATGGCCATCTACAACATCTTTGCGAAGTTCATCGGACTGAACGAAGTGGCTGGCTACACCTCGACCATCTTCTCCATCTGGTTCGTGGGAGGCATCCTGCTCTTCATGATGGGCGTGCTGGGACTCTATATCGGCAAGATTTTCGACCAGGTGAAAGGTCGTCCTGTATTTATTGTCAGTGAAACATTAAACTTATGATACCATTCAACAAGCCCTATTGCTCAGGGCGTGAGCTGAGCTACATGCAAGAGGTCTGCCACTCGACCACGATGTCGGGCAACGGACAGTTTACCAAGTTGTGTCACGGATTCTTCGAGAAGCGCTACGGCTTCCGCAAGTGTCTGCTGACAACGTCAGGCACCGATGCGCTGGAGATGTGCGCCATGCTCTGCAGGCTGAAGCCCGGCGACGAGGTCATTGTGCCCTCCTACACCTTCGTGTCGTCGGCATTGGCCTTCCTGCGTGAGGGAGCCTACGTGCGCTTTGCCGACAGCGGAGCCGACAACCCCAACATGACGGTGGCCGACATTGAGCCGCTCATCAACGAACGGACACGCGTCATCGTCGTGGTCCACTATGCCGGCGTAGCCTGCGACATGGATGCCATCATGGCACTGGCCGAGCAGCACCACCTGCTGGTGGTAGAGGACGCAGCCCACGCCATCGACTCCTTCTACAAGGGCCGTCCGCTGGGCAGCATCGGTCACTTTGCCGCCTTCTCCTTCCACGAGACGAAGAACATCAACTGCGGCGAGGGCGGCATGCTGGTGGTTAACGACGAGCGCTTCGTGGGACGTGCAGAGATACTCTGGGAGAAGGGCACCAACCGTGCGGAGTTCTATCGTGGAATGGTCAACAAATACGGCTGGTGCGACATGGGCTCGTCGTTCCTGCCCTCTGAGTTCAACGCTGCCTTCCTCTGGGCACAGCTGGAGCAGCTGGACGACATCCAGGGACGTCGCCGCCACATCTGGGAGCGCTACGACAAGGCGCTGCGAGGAAAGATTGGTGCAGGCATCACGCTGCCGGAGCTACCCGACTACGCCACCAACAACTACCATATGTACTACCTGCTCTGTCCGTCGCTGGAGGTGCGCACCAAACTGATGAACACCCTGAAGAACAAAGGCGTGCAGACCACGTTCCACTACCTGCCGCTGCACTCGAGCAAATACTACGAGGACAAACACGACGGACGGGCGCTGCCCAACTGCGACCGCTATGCCGACACGCTGGTACGCCTGCCGCTCTACTATGAGCTGACCGACGACGAGATTGACAAAATCGTGAAACTGCTACTGGCGTTATGATGAAGAAGATTGTTGCGAGCATCAAGTGGTTCTTCTCCAATCCCACCTGCGTCTTCTGGCTGGGCTTTGTCATCGTTCTGGTAGCCACGTCATTAGAGGTGTTCCGAGGACGTAACACCAACTATTTCGACTATCAGGACTCCACACGAATGTTCTGGGAAGGACTCAGCCCCTACAACCTTGAGTATGCCCAGGCCCACAGCATCTACTTCCTCTATTCGCCGGTGTTCAGCGTCATCTTTGCACCCATCTTCTTCCTGCCCTGGTGGTTGGGACCCTTCGTCTGGAACATCAGCAACTACAGCCTCTTCACACTGGCCATCAAGATGTTGCCGCAGCAGCTCGACAAGCATAAGCACTGGATTTTCCTATTCCTGCTCTCGGTGGTGCTGCAGACGGTGTTCTGCTACCAGCATAACATCATCGTCAGCTACATCTACATCTTCGCCTTCATCCTGCTCGAACGCGGAAAGGCGTTCTGGGCCGTGCTGCTCATCATGCTGTCGGCCACCACGAAGGTCTATGGTGCTGCCGAGCTCGCCATCCTGTTCTGCTATCCGAAGGTGTGGCGCAACTTCGGCTATGCCATTCTCTGCGGAGCGGCCTTCCTGCTGCTGCCAGCCATCAATACGGCCTTCGACAACGTCTTCGTGCTCTATCAGGAGATGTTCGACATGATTGCCTCTCACCACAGCGACTCCGACTTCATCGGCATACTCTTCGCACGTGGACTCAAGCCCATCCTGCTGCCTAACTACCGACTGGTACAGGTGGTGGTGCTGGCCATCCTGGGCGTGCTCTTCTTCTGGCGCTACAAGCGCTGGCAGGACTTCCGTTTCCGCGTGCAGGCGCTGGGTGTGCTGACGGGCTACATGATCCTGTTCAGCGACTGTCCCGAGACACATACCTATATCATTACGCTACCGTTCTACGCTATGGCCTTTTGGCTGCAGCCACGCCGCACGTGGATTGACTGGACGCTCTTCTGGCTGCTCGTCGTCAACTTCTGCATCCTGCCCACAGACGTGCTCTGTCCCGCCTGGCTGCATGAATATATCCACCAGACCTTCTGGCTCGACGTCTATACCTACTTCATCTGCTGGCTGCGCATGCTCTGGTGGGCTGTAGGCCCCGAGGAGCTTCACTTCAAGCTGAAAACGGAGGCACTACGTCCCAGACTGCTCCTGCTGCTGTGCTGTCTCGTCATGCTGCCGCTGATGGCGAATGCCCAGACACGTGTCTTCAACGTCAAGGGCGTGCAGTTCCGAATGAAGTTTGTGCAGGGTGGAACGTTCATGATGGGTGCCCTGCCCGGCGACACGCTGGCCGATGCCGACGAGGTACGCCACCAGGTGCTTGTCAACAATTTCTACATGGGAGAGACCGAGGTGACACAAGAGCTGTGGGAGGCCGTGATGCCCAAGAACCGCTCGAAACACAAGAACGGAAAGTTCCCTGTGGAGTACGTCACTTACGATATGTGCAAGGAGTTTATTGAGAGGCTCAACACCCTGACAGGCAAGCATTTCCGTTTGCCGACAGAGGCCGAGTGGGAGTATGCGGCACGAGGCGGACGTAAGTCGAAGGGCTACCTCTATGCCGGCAGCAACAACATTGACGAGGTGGCCTACACGCTCTCCAACATCCGCGAGCGTGTGCAGCACCCCGTGGCACAGCTGAAGCCCAACGAACTGGGACTTTACGACATGTCAGGCAACGTGTGGGAGTGGTGTGAGGACTGGTATCGCAAAACGCCCTCCAGCAAGCCCTCCAGCAATTTCCACGTGGTACGCGGAGGCGGCTACGACTGTAGTCCACGCTACTGCCGTTCTACCAATCGCTTCATGTACGACCAACGCCGGCGTCGCGACCTGGTGGGCTTCCGTCTGGCCATGACGCCTTAGTGCAGCCGTCCTGTCAGCTTCCTCAGCGTACGCTTCACAATGATGCGCCGGTGTACGCTCTTCAAGTTTGTCTTTCTGATGATGTCGAGCTCCTTCTCCAAGGTGTAACCCAGTCTGTAGGAGCGCACGAAGAACTGGGCAATGTAGGAGCTCCAGCAGTATTTGTTGTGCCAGTAGTGACCAATCCACCGGTCGGCCTCCACCATCCGCTCAGAACATTCCATCAAGGCTATCGACAGCGCGTACTGCTCTACGGTGATAGGCTCCGAACCGTCGTCGAGCATGCCGTCGCATACTGCCAGCGCCTGCTCTGTCACCTTCACTACCAGCTGGGCAGGGATAGCCACCACGCCTGCGTTCCACATGTGGTGCTGCGTGCCGATGGTGATGCCGTCATACGTCCGTCCGCCAACCGTCTGCCACATGCTCAGCGACTTCTGCTTCATCTCCGACGGACAACCCTCGTCCTTGTGCATCATGCCGATGTTCCTCGACAGCTGTTCCTTGATTTCAGCCAGGCTGCCATGCAGGTAGGTGTCACCGTCCAGGTACATCATCGCCTTGTCAGGTGACATGTGGGCAATCTGCTTGAGCACCATGATCTTCACTCTCCAGAAGAAGTCGTGCTTACCGCGCCACACCTTGATGTCGTCCTGCGTCACGGCAATGGTCTTGACAGGCAGGTTCTCATACAGCTTGGGCGTTTCTGTAACCACATATATCGTGTCCTCATCGGTCGTCTGTGCCAGGAATGTCCTGATGGAAAATCCCACTTGCATGTGAATGACCGTTGAGCCGCCAATAACGAAATATACTATGTTCATAATTCCACACCTTATTATATATTTCGTACAAAGGTAAGAAAAAAAAGTAAAAAAGTAAAATAGTATCCTCTTTTTTTTGTACTTTTGCAGAAACTATCCGCCAGAGACATGATTTTTGCCAGAGACAAGAGTCAGATGTGCAACAACCTGTTGCAGTACGCCCACGTCTATGCGTGGGGCAGGGAACATGGGCGCAAGGTTATCTCCATGCGCTTCAGCTACAAGTACAAATACTTCAAAATCAGCCGCTCCACCTACGTCAGCTTCCCCCTTTACGTCATCGCGAAGGTGCTGGCAGCCGTCAAGCTGCTGCCCACGGCGAGCTTCAAGCATGCGGAGTGCGACCCTGTGGCCCTGGAGCAGAAGATGCTGCGCCACCGTCACATCGTGGTCAGCGGCTGGTACGTACGCTACTACGACCTCGTGCTGAAGTACCGTCAGGAAATCTGCGACCTCTTCACCATCGATAAGCAGTTCACGGAGCCTGTCCGCGAGAAGATGCTGTCCGCCAAAGGCGTGCGCCTGGGCGTACACATCCGCCGAGGTGACTATGCCGTGTGGAAGGATGGCATCTACTGCTATGCTGACGAGAAGTTCACCGACTACATCCGCCAGTTTGCCGCCCTGATGCCGGGCAAGGACATAGACGTCTTTCTGGCCACCAACGACCCCAGCGTGACAGCCTCGCGCTTCGAGGAGCTGCTGGGCACTCCCGGCATTCGCGTGCACCTGCTGGGCGGCAATGCCGTTGAAGACCTCTTCATGCTCTCTGAGTGCGACTACGTCATGGGGCCTCCCAGCACCTATTCGCTCGTGGCCGCCATGTATCGCGACATCCCGCTCTGCCGCATGGATCAGGTGGAGGGCGACATGCTGCGCCTCTCCGATTTCAAGTTGTTTGACTATTGGTTCCGCAGAATTATATGATGAAGAAGCTGAAAGAAATATTTGCGTGGCAGTTCTGGCGTAACAAGTGGACGCTATTCTCGCTGTGGATGCTCATGGTGGTCATCTCCGTAGCACTCCACATGCATAACTTCAACAATTTCCTGATCTACAAATACACCTTCTGGCACGCAGTGGAGCAGAAGAGCATCTTCCTGAATCACGGCGACCACTTCGACGTGAACCACTACGGACCCATCTTCAGCCTCATCATGGCACCCTTCGCCGTCGTGCCCAACCTCTGGGCAGGCGTATTCCTCTGGCACCTCGCGTTAGGACTGTTCCTCTGGTGGGCCATCCGTCAGAGCACGCTGGAGACATGGCAGAAGGTCGCCATCATCTGGCTCACAGCCCACGAGATGCTCAACGCCCTGGGCATGTCGCAGTTCAACGTGGCTACGGCAGCCATGATCCTGCTGTCCTACACAGCCATCAGGAAGGGTAGCGACCTCTGGGCAGCCTTCTGGATTGTGCTGGGCACGCTGGTCAAAGTCTATGGCATTGTGGGCCTGGCGTTCTTCTTCTTTGCCAAGAGCAAGCCGAAGTTCGTCATGTGGCTGGTGGTGTGGACGGTGGTGCTGGTAGTGCTGCCCATGCCTTTCTTCGGTGCCGACTACGTGGCCGGGCAGTACGTGGAGTGGATCAGGTGTCTGGGCGAGAAGTCACAGGAGAACCTGCTGTCTGACTTCCAGAACATCAGTCTCTTGGGTATGGTGCGTAAGGTGGGTTATGCCTGCACCGCAGGACTGTCGGCCTACTATGAGGTGTTTGGCCGTGAGGCACAACCCGACGTCACCAACTGGTGGTACTCCACGTGGAAAGACCTGTGGCTCATCATCCCTGCCCTTGCCTACAGCGCACTCCCTTGGCTGCGCACGGGACAGTACAGGCATCACGCCTTCCAGCTGATGTGCCTGGCGCTGGTGCTCATGCTCGTCAACATCCTCAGTACAGGTGCCGAGAACAGCAGCTACATTATCTCCATGCTGGGTGTGGCCATCTGGTACGTGGCTGTCCCCTGGAAGCGCAGCCGCCTCGACGTGTGCCTGCTGGTGTTCTGCTTCGTGCTCACCTCGCTGTCGCCTACCGACCTCTTCCCTGCTGATGTAAGGTATTATGTGATACGACCCTTCGCACTGAAGTCGCTGCCTGTCACCATCATCTGGCTCAAGCTCGTGTGGGAGATGTGTACGAAGGACTATGAATTGGTAACGTCGAAGTAGCGTTTCAGCACCATCAGCGAGATCAGTTTCTCCTGCAATTTGTCCTGAAACTGCGCTACGTACTCGTGAGCGTGCTGTATGATGGCCTCAGCCTCCTCGGGGTGGCTGATGTAATAGCGTAGCCGTTCCTCCAAGTCGGCGAAATCCTCGCGTACCTCTATATAATGGTAGTTCGGAACGAGCGTTCCCTCCATGAACCATGTCTCCTGCGTCAGTCGGGGCGTAACAGCAATCGAATTTGACGACATCACCCATTTCAGGTTCGAGGCGACGTCGTTCCCCTCCAGCGACATGATGAACTTATAGTCCAGGTGTTCGCCGATGGTGAGTTTCGGCTGCTGCCACTCAGGGTGCTCCTCCGAGCGATTCGTAGAGGCGGCATCCACCATCGGGTGCCCCACCCAGTGCTTCATGAACACGTCGCGGTTCTGCTTGCGTGGACCCAGGTCGCCGCGGAAGATGGCCATGTCGCGTTTCTCGCGCCACGCCTTGCGGTCGTTGACAAAGAGGAAGTGGCGGTTCTTGTCGAGGTTCAGTATGACGGAGTTGTCGTTATGCTCCACGATGGGGCGGTTCTTCACGATGGCTGGCTCAGAACACACGTAAGGCTTGTCGCCGGCATCCAGAATCCAGCGCAGTCGCTGGTCGAAATACCGTGCGTACTCCATCGCGTCGAAGTAGTAGGTCTTCTGCCCCGTTATCTCCTGCTCCCTCAACTGCACGGTCTTCGCCTCCCAGTCGCTACGGCTGTAGTCGCTGTCGGCAGTCAGCTTGCAGTAGTAGTCGGCACGCTGCTGGAGGTAGTCATGCTGCGGATGGTTTTCGGCCATCTTCAGGTAATGGTCCAGCCGGCATTGCGCAAACAGCTTGGGCGTATATTCGCGCAGGTAGCTGCGCAGATAATACTTCAGGTTGCTGTTCTTGCCGCTGTTCAGCATGTAGTGCAGTTTTCTCTTGTCCATATCTCAGCGGAAATAGTAAAGCAGGTGTTTATAAACACGTTTGTAGAACCACTTGAGGCGCTTCAGCGGGCGCGGCTTCGTGGGAATCATCGTAGGCATACTGCCGTCGGCGCTGCACTGGCAGGCCAGACAAGGGTGGCTCCACAGCGACACCAGCCGCCCCTCTTCTATCAGCATATTGTGGAAGCGGTCACTGGTCAGCCCTACCTTGTGCTGCCGCACCTCGTTCATGATGACCTCGGCAGCCTCGCGGTTCAGGTAGTAACAGCCCGCATAGCGGTCCCTCGTGGCAGAATAGAGCAGCTGGCCTTTTACGCGCTGGCTGCGCGGCACCAGCAGCAGGCTGCTCTCCTCGTAGTTCACGATGACCGGCCGGCCGGCATAGCGCGTGGAAAGCTCCTGCAGGCTCTGCTCAAACAGCGTCTTGAACGAGTCGTAGAACCGTATGTCGTCCTCAATGATGAGCGCGCCGTCCAGCCCGTGGTCCACAATATACTGCGTGGCCAGCAGGTGCTTCAGCGTGCAGCTGGTACGCGGGAAGCGTCCATAAAGCGTCCACTGCGTACCATTGTCCAGAAAGTAACGGTCGAGCACCTCTGGCGTGAGGTCCTCCACGTTGCCGTCGAGGATGTACTCATGCGGCCACCCCAACTTCTCCATCTGCTTTTCTATGAAAGCCCTGCGCTCTTCCTGTCCGCGCACATGAACAACGAGTATCATCTGTCTGTTCCTTTTATATTTATGCGTGCAAAGATATATAATTATCCTGAAGCTGCAAAATAATTCGATGAAAAATCTGTCAAGATGTCAATAAGTCATTATGCGATTTTTCTTCGGATAATTTTGTGACTTCAAAATTAATCTTTATCTTTGCAGCATGAATGTACAAATAGAAGAGAGCTGGAAGGCTCAGCTCGACGGGGAGTTCGAGAAGCCGTACTTTGAACGGCTGACGCAGGTGGTGAGGCAGGAGTATGCAACGAAGACGTGCTACCCGCCGGGCCGACTGATATTCAATGCCTTTAACCTCTGTCCGTTCGACAAGGTGAAGGTGGTGATCATCGGGCAGGACCCATACCACGAGCCGGGACAGGCCCACGGGCTGAGCTTCTCGGTGCAGGACGGCGTGACATTCCCCCCGTCGCTGCAAAACATCTTCAAGGAGATTGAAGCCGACACGGGCACACCCGTGCCGCAGACGGGCAACTTGACACGATGGGCCGAACAGGGCGTGCTGCTGCTCAACGCCACACTGACGGTGCGTGCCCACATGGCCAACAGCCACAGCACGCTGGGCTGGCAGATGTTTACCGATGCCGCCATACGTGCACTGGCAGCAGGGCGCGAGCACCTGGTGTATATGCTCTGGGGCGGCTATGCACGCAGCAAGGCGTACATGATTGACCGCACGCGGAACCTCGTGCTGGAGTCGGTACACCCCTCGCCTCTCTCTGCTAACCGTGGCGGCTGGTTCGGCCTGCACCAGTTCTCACGGTGTAACCAGTATCTCGAGGAAAACGGAATAAAACCTATACAATGGTAGATCAACAAAACCGCAAGTTAGAGTCGCCCGAACAGTTGTACGACTATGTCAGGGTGTGCAACATCCTGATATCCTGCTGCTCGACGAGGCATTGTCTGCCCTCGACAACGTAACGCAACAGCGTGTTGCCGAGCATCTGGCTCAGTTGAAGTGTACACGGATAAGTATCTCGCAGCGTCCCGAAAACCTGCGCTACTGCGACCGTGTTGTGACGATATAAAGTTTACAGTTGACAGTTTAGAGTTTACAGTTTAAAGGTTATAGATTTTTTCGTAAATGACAAAGGTTCCCCCTATATTGGATATTGACGGTGTGCTGATTTCGTCAGACATACTGACGGAGTACTTCTGCTGTGACTACGAGAAGTGTAAGGGCATCTGCTGTGTGGAGGGCGACGCAGGCGCTCCTGTGACGCTCGACGAGGTAGCTGCCATTGAGAACGTGCTCGACGAGGTGTGGCCGGAACTCTCGGCATCGGCTCAGAGCGTCATCGACCGTCAGGGCGTGGCCTATGCGGACAAGGACGGTGACCTGGTGACGAACATTGTGAGGGGGAAGGACTGCGTCTTTACGTGTTATGACAACGACAACTGTCTGTGTGCGCTGGAGAAGGTGGCCAAGCAGAAAGCGGCAGCAAATTCTCAATTCGTAAAGCCCATCAGCTGTGCGCTGTACCCTATTCGTGAGAAGCGCTTTGCCGATGGACTGGTGGGGCTGAACTACCACCGGTGGGACGTCTGCCGTGATGCCCGCGAGAAGGGCAGGCAGCTGGGAATGCCCGTCTATCAGTTTTTAAAGGAACCGCTGATTCGCCGCTTTGGTGAGGCGTGGTACCAGGAACTCTGCGAAGTGGCCGACCAACTTCTAAACTGTAAACTGTAAACTGTAAACTTTACCACCCAACGCTGATTGCCTCCACACGGGTGATGTTGGAGCGTGAACGACCGGCTGGCAGCGTGATGCGCGCAATGCCGCTGACGTTGGTGGTGAAGCGACGACAGGCCTGGTCGTCACTGCCGCCCTTACAAATGTAGCGCAGGCCGTTAACCTCTACTACCTCTCCTTTCTTCATGCCGCGCATGGTGACGCGCACCCAGCCGTTAACAGGCTGTCCGAAGTCATAGACCAGCGTACGTCCTGACTGACTGACCTTGGCACGCTTGAGGATGCGCTGCATGCGCTGGCCTGTGGCAGCATGACGACTGAAGGTGACAACAACAGGCTGTTCGCCAGTGGCAAGTGCTGCCGGCTGCCAGTCGGAGAAGAGGAACATATCTTCCTGCCAGTCGTAGTTTTTCCAGCTGCTGACGTAGCGCGAACCGTCAATCTCCTCGTTGCCATCGGGCAGCGTATAGGCATTGGCACCGCGACAGCGCCACTCCTCGTCGCAGCCCTGATAGAACATGCCGCCGCTCTCCCATTGTCCTGAAAGCGTGCTGTAAAGCTGGCGGTGGGTGTAATGGACGGGTGAATACCAGATGGCAATGGTGTTGGTGCCTACGTTGAGGAGGTTCTCAATTTGATAGTCGTGTACGGCGATGGCTCCCGAAGGATTGTCGGAGAACAGATCGTGGGAGACATTGTAGCCGTTGACATAGACGATGCAGCGCCCTTCGCTGGCCACGCTGAGTACAGCCTTCGCTGCAGGTTCGTTCATGTGGAAGCTCCGCTTGAACCAGACCTGCTGCGTGGGTTCGGTCTGGGCACTATAGTACCAGTGCATGCCGAACTCCTGGGCCACCGCAGTGAAGGGGAAAAGGAAAAAGAAAAAGACCATCAGCCTCCAGTCTATTCTCGTACCTCGTACCTCGTATCTCGTACCTCGATGATTCATATTCCTCATTCCTTTACTTTTTTTCCTTTTTACTTTCTTACCTTTATAACGTTTTCTCCTGCCTTCAGCTTCAGCTTTTCAGTCTTGCCGTTATATAAAAGGGTGACGGTGCCGGCTTTACGGGCGCGGATGGTAAAGGCAGTGACCTTGCCGTCGTGCCACTCCATGCTGACTTCGTAGCCGCCACGGGCACACAGGCCGCTGACACTTCCGTCCTTCCATGCTTCAGGCAGGGCGGGGAGAAGTTCAATCTTCCAGCCTCCGCCTTCCGCTTTCCACGAAGACTGCAACAGCATTTCGCAGACGCCAGCGGTACCACCGAAGTTTCCGTCAATCTGGAAGGGCGGATGAGCATCCAGCAGGTTGGCGTAGGTGCCGCCACCGTGAACGTAGTCTGTGCCGTTGTTGTGCTCAGCATCGACATAGGTCAACAGCTTGCGGTAGATGTGGTATGCCTGCTCACCGTCGTGCAGTCGCGCCCAGAGGTTGATGCGCCAGCCCGTGCTCCATCCTGTGGCGATGTCGCCTTTCTGCTCTAACGTCCGATGAGGTGGCTCTGATGCCGATGGTGCGGGTCACGGTCCTGCCAGTCATAGTACCACTCGTTGAGGTCGCCGTCCTTGCCTACGGTGTAGGGATGCAGACGCTGCAGGGTTTTCCTGTAGACAGAGGTGCTGCCTCCGCACACGGCAGCGGCAGCGCATACGTTCGTCAGCAGCTCGCGGATAATGGCGAGGTCGGCCGTGCCACCATAGCAGGTGACGCCGTGATAGCCATCGGGGGTGATGTATTCGTTTTCTGGCGATGTGGAGGGAGCCGTGATCAGCTCGCCCGGCTGCTTGGGGTTGTCGATGAGCCAATCGAGACAGAAGTCGGCAGCACCTTTCATGAGCGGGTAGGCCACCGTGCGCAGATACTGTTCATCCTGCGTGAAGAGGTAGCGCTCCCAGAGGGTGTTGACCAGCCAGGCACCGCCCATATTCCAGCAGGCCCACATGGGACTCTCGCGCTGTTCGCCGACGGGGTTGGTCATTGCCCACAGGTCGCTGTTGTGGCTGGCACACCAGCCGCGCGTCACGCCGTAATAGTTCTTGGCAGTATGCTGACCGTTCTCTGCCAGAGCCTGAACGAAGTCGTCCAGCGGCTCTGCCATCTCGCTGAGGTTGGCAACGAAGGCAGGCCAGTAGTTCTCCTCCAGGTTGATGTTCATGGTGTAGTTGCCACGCCAGGGCGACCACAGATGGGGAGTCCACAGCCCTTGCAGGTTGGCAGGTACGCCTTTCGTCCTAGAACAGCTGATGAGCAGGTAACGCCCGTACTGGAAGTAGAGGGTTTCGAGCACTCTCCTCATCCCCTCCCCAAGGGAAGCGTCTTGATACTTCTTAAGCAGCTCATCGGTGGGTGGCAACTCAGCTCCCTTCCCTTGGGCGGTAGGATAGGTCTCTCCACCAAGCTTTAGCTTCACCCTGTCGTAGAACTGCTGATAGTCTGTGACGTGCTTCTGTCGCACCTCGTCGTAGGTGACGTTGGCGGTATGCCATATATCGTCTGTGGCATTCTCCATGTAGGGGGCGCCATCGGTCACAGGATGTTTGTGTGGTCCGTTATAGCTGGTCTCATTGACAATATAGACGGTGGCCTCCGTCGCGTGGCGCAGGGTGATACCCTCGTCGCTGGCACTCAGCTCGCCGTCCGTCTCGCTGATGCGGAGTATGGTGCAGAAGTGAACGCTCTCCTGCGGGTTGCCCATAGCGTGACCGGTCATGAAAAGGGAAGCCTCACCCCCTCCCCCCCTCTCCAAAGGGCGAGGGGTAACACTTTGGCGGGGAGAAGAACCCTTGACCCTGTATGGCACTTGGGCTCCAAGCGTAAAGCGACAGTTGATGGCCTGTGGCTTGTCCGCTTTCAGGCGTATGGCAATAAGTTTGTCGGGGTTTGAGGCGATGTACTCGCGTGTGAAGGTAACACCCCCACGCACATAGCGGTCACGACAGAGAGCGCTGTCGATGTCCAGCTCACGACGATACTGCGTGACGTCGCCTTGGTTCCAGTCGTAGATGTGCAGCGTGCCTAACGGCTGGTAGAACTGCGAGTTATGCCCCTCGACGTTTACCTGTAGCGAGTCGGCCAACTTATAGTCTTCACGGAACAGCGCCTCGCGAATTCTGGGAATCCAGGTCGACAGTCCTGCACCCTCGTTATGATCAACAGGCTTGCCCGTCCACAGCGTGATGTCGTTCAAGTAGATCAGGTTATCTTCGGCACCGCCATATACCAACGCCCCCAGTTTGCCGTTGCCGATGGGCAGCGACTCCTCGAAAAACCGCGCTTCCTGATTGTACCACAACTTCATGGGCTGCTGGGCCTGTGCGCCTGCCGTCAGCGAAGCCAGGGCCGCCATTGTTGAAATCATAAATCTCCTCATATTATATATATAATGTGCAAAGATAATTAAAACTTAGCAAAACACAAAATAAAATCTGACTTTTATACTCCCACAGCTTGCGATAGAAGGGATGACGCGTCAGCGTGCGGCGGTCGCCTAATATAATAAGTTTCATGCGTGCACGCGTCATGGCCACGTTCATGCGGCGCAGGTCACGCAGGAAACCTATCTGACCGTCGTCGTTGGAACGTACCATCGAGATGACGATGACATCACGCTCCTGACCCTGGAAACCATCGACGGTGTTGACCGTTATCAGACGGCGGAAAGGCTTGAAGAACTCGCTCTTCATGAGTAGTCGCCGCAGGTGTTGCACCTGGGCACGATAGGGAGAGATGATGCCCACATCGATGCGCTCGTCGAGGATGCGCTGCTTGCCAATGCGCTCAAAGTAAGCCTGCAACGTGCTCATGGTCAGCTCAGCTTCAGCCTTGTTGATGCGGCCGAAGGACTCGCCGACAAACTCCTCGTGGTAATCCGGACTATTCGAATTTTCTGGACTCTCCGCTATCTCCGGAGAAATCCACTCAATGGGCGTGTCGAGGTCGAGGATGCTGCGGAACTTAACCTCAGGGGCAGCCTCAACCAGTCCACCATAGAAGTAATCGCTGGAGAAACGCATGATTTCCTCGTTCATGCGGTACTGCATCTTCAGCAGCGTCACCACCTCGGGCTTGGTCTCCACGATATGCTCCATCAGCGTCTTGCCCAGTCCGGCTTTCAGGGCAGCGATGCTCTTCACGGTGGGAGGCAACTGGCAGTGGTCGCCTGCCAGCACCACACGACTGACGCGACGCATGGGAATCCAGCAGGCAGCCTCCAAAGCCTGGGCAGCCTCGTCAATGAAGAGTGTGCCGAACTTCATGCCGTCCAGCAGCCGATGGGCGGAGCCTACCAGCGTGCAGGCTATGACACGCGCCTCGCTGAACAGCTCGTTGTTGATGCGTATCTCCAGTTCGGTGGCACGACTCTTCAGGCTTTCCAGCTTCTGGTGGTATTTCTCGTCGCCTCGTTTGCGATGGGCGCGCAGTTCACGGATGACCTTGCGGAGCGACCACAGCTGCGGATAGTCGGGGTGGGCCTCGAAGCGACGCTCGTAGGTGAAGCTGAGCATCTTGTCATTGACACGCGTCGGATTGCCCAAACGTAACACGTTGATACCACGGTCAACGAGCTTTTCCGATATCCAATCGACGGCCATGTTGCTCTGTGCACACACCAGTACCTGCGGCTCGCGCATCAGCGTCTCACGGATGGCCTCCACCAGCGTGGTCGTCTTCCCTGTGCCCGGAGGACCGTGTACAATGGCAACGTCCTTGGCTCTCAACACCTCGTTGACGGCCTTTTCCTGCGTGGGGTTCAGGTAAGGGAAACGCATATCCTCGAAGGTGTAGGCCTGTGCCCGCTGCTTCGAGTAGAACAGGTCACGCAGGTAGCCCAAGCGTCCCTTTCCGCGAATAGCACGGTCAAGGGCGTCGAACATACAGCGGTAGCTGGTCTCGTCAAACGACAACTGCACGCCTAACGGCTCGCTCGCACGTTGCAGGTCCAGCAGTCGGCCGCTGTCAGGGAGAATGATGACCATGCGATTGCCATCGACGTAGCTGACGGTAGCAGAAAAGGATAGGTAGCGTACTTCCTGCCCCTTGCGCCCTGTTCCTTGCTCCCCGATGGAGAAGAACATCACGGGCCGGCCGAACTCGAAGTTGTGCTCAATGTCGTCATCTCCCTCACGAAACACCTCGACGGCCAGTTGGTTCATAGAATTGTAGTAGGAACGTCCTAGACGCAACGGCCACCACGCATCGCCACGCTTCACCTTGCGCTCAATGCCCGTCTCCTCCGTCTGTCGGCGGAAGGCCTCCTTCTCCACGTTATATTCCAACTGGAGCAGTAACCGTTGTTGTGTCAGTGCTTGTATGCCGTTCATCATCAGGACGTTCTTGCTAATGGATGTGCAAATATACAATTATTCTCCGTAAGAAACGAAAATTTTTGGGAAGATTAACGCAAATGTGCCGTTAACGAACACAGCAAATTTTTACAAATTTTAAGCAAAATATTTTGCCTAAAGTGATACGAGATAATAGATAATTTTGTATCTTTGCACCCGATTCGGGTTGACCAAAATGGAAAACTTTTTGGAGACCTCGAAAGAAAAAGTTTTCCAAAACGGAAAACTTTTCGAGCTTAGAGAGAGAATAAAATTACTATAAATATTGAACATAAAATGATGGAAATCAAGAACTTTACCATTACCAAACGCGATGGTTCAAAAGACCGCTTTTCGTTAGACAAGATCATGAACGCTATCGTCAAGGCGTTCGAAAGTGTAAACGTACCTGCCGACCTCGGCACTCTTTCCAAGATTTTGAGTCATCTGGACATGCACGATGACATCAAGGTTGAGGACATTCAAAATCAGGTCGAGGAAGCACTCATGCGTGAGGGCTATTATCAGGTTGCCAAGTCATTCATGCTTTATCGTCAGCAGCACTCCGAGGATCGCGAGACACTGGCCCGTCTCCAGTTCCTGTCCGACTATGTGGAGTCGGTGAATGCAGCTACGGGTTCGAAGTATGACGCCAATGCCAACGTGGAGCACAAGAACATTGCCACGCTCATCGGCGAGCTTCCGAAGTCGAGCTTCATCCGCCTGAACCGCCGTCTGCTGACTGACCGCATCAAGAAGATGTACGGTAAGCAGCTGGCAGACGAGTACATTGACAAGCTGACACACCACTTTATATATAAGAACGACGAGACCAGCCTGGCTAACTACTGCGCCAGCATCACGATGTACCCCTGGCTCATCGGCGGCACCATCGCCATTGGCGGCAACTCTACGGCTCCCACGAACCTGAAGTCTTACTGCGGCGGCTTCGTCAACATGGTGTTCATGGTCAGCTCCATGCTGAGCGGTGCCTGCGCAACGCCTGAGTTCTTGATGTACATGAACTACTTTATCGGCAAGGAGTTTGGCCAGGACTACTGGCAGCGTGCCGACGAGGTGGTGGACATGAGCCTGAAGCACCGTACGCTGGACAAGGTCATCACCGACTACTTCGAGCAAATCGTCTATTCGCTCAACCAGCCCACAGGCGCACGTAACTACCAGGCCGTGTTCTGGAACGTGGCCTACTACGACCGCTACTACTTCGAGAGCATCTTCGGCGAGTTCTACTTCCCCGACGGTTCGAAGCCCGACTGGAACGGCCTCTCATGGCTGCAGAAGCGCTTCATGAAGTGGTTTAACAAGGAGCGCACGAAGACCTTGCTGACCTTCCCCGTTGAGACGATGGCGCTGCTGACCGACGAGAATGGTGAGTGCAAGGATAAGGAATGGGGCGAGTTCACGGCCGAGATGTACAGCGAGGGACATTCGTTCTTCACGTACATGAGCGACAATGCCGACTCACTGTCAAGCTGCTGTCGCCTGCGCAACGAGATCACGGACAACGGCTTCAGCTACACACTGGGTGCCGGTGGCGTATCGACGGGTTCCAAGTCGGTGCTCACCATCAACCTGAACCGCTGCATCCAGTATGCCGTCAACCACAAGCAGGACTACCTGGAGTACCTGGGTGAGGTCATCGACCTCTGCCACAAGGTGCAGCTGGCCTACAACGAGAACCTGAAGGAATTGCAAGCCCACGGCATGCTGCCCCTGTTCGATGCCGGCTACATCAACATCGGTCGTCAGTACCTGACCATCGGCATCAACGGCCTTGTCGAGGCTGCCGAGTTCATGGGACTGAAGATTACGCCTAACGATGACTACCTGCACTTTGTTCAGGCCATCCTCGGACTCATTGAGAAGTACAACAAGCAGTACCGCACGAAGGACGTCATGTTCAACTGCGAGATGATTCCTGCCGAGAACGTAGGCGTGAAGCACGCCAAGTGGGACCGCGAGGACGGCTACTTCGTTCCGCGCGACTGCTACAACAGCTACTTCTACGTGGTAGAGGACGACTCGCTGACCATCATCGACAAGTTCAAGCTGCACGGCGCTCCCTACATTGAGCACCTCACGGGTGGATCGGCCCTCCACATGAACCTGGAGGAGCACCTCTCGAAGGAGCAGTATATGCACCTGCTGAAGGTCGCTGCGAAGGAGGGTTGCAACTACTTCACGTTCAATATCCCCAACACCGTCTGCAACGAGTGCGGCACCATCGACAAGCGTTACCTCAAGGAGTGCCCCCACTGCCACTCGAAGAACATTGACTACATGACACGTATCATCGGCTATCTGAAGCGTGTCTCTAACTTCTCTGAACCGCGTCAGCAGGAGGCTGCACGCCGTTACTACGCTAGCGCTGACAAGTAATTATGCTAAAATACGTCAATACCAGCGTCGTCTTTCAGGAAATTCCTGACGAGGTGACGCTGGCTATTAACATCTCCAACTGTCCCTGTCGCTGCCCAGGCTGCCACAGCCGCTATCTTTGGGACGACATCGGAATGCCGCTCGACACGGATGCTATTGAGGCATTCGTGTCAGAGTATGGTACTGATATCACCTGCTTTGCCTTCATGGGAGGCGACAGCGACCCCGTAGGCGTAAACATGCTCGCACAGTATATTCACGAGACGCATCCCGAGTTCAAGGTTGCCTGGTACAGCGGGCGCATCCGCATCTCCTCCGCTGTCAACAAGACAGACTTCGACTACATCAAGATTGGGCCGTTCATCCGCCATCTGGGCCCCCTCAACAAGCCCACCACCAATCAGCGCATGTATCGGCGCAACGACGACAACACCTTCGAAGACATCACCTTCCGCTTCTGGAAGCATCTTTGAATAGCATGTAGTTTATTGAAGCTTCTTTAGGGAATAGCCTGGACCGTCATAAGCTTCGGCAGCTATGCTCAAAACTATAAGACAGCACAAAGAGGGGCAGACCGCGTAAGGCCTGCCCCTCGATTGTTTGGGTGTATGAGATGTCATTCGCCTGTCCCTATGGCATCTTGTGTAGGAGTCCTTTGCTAAAAGAACAGCTATAAACAAGCCCATTGAATAACAATCCTACTGCCGGCTCGTGGTTGTAAATAGATTTCTCGATATTTA
>CACXJZ010000053.1 GCA_902768105.1 uncultured Prevotellaceae bacterium | reverse complement strand
TAGCGACTCCGTGCTTTGGTTCACAGCTCAATGCCTCATGTATGCAGGCTCTGCACTCGGCATCGACGTCATCGTTGACAGACGAGTGAAATCTCTCGACAAGCCCCACCAGACCTCCCCAAAGGGGGAGGCTCAAGATCCCGAAGAGGGTGACGGGGCGATTTGAATGAACAATCTCTCTTTAAGTTCGAAGATAAAGCCCAGCCTGTGAAGGTCGGGCTTTTTTTACAAATTTACAATTTACAAATTTACATTAAGCGATTTTTATGCTCACTTAATCACGACCTTGACTGTGTCGAGAATCCCCCCCTTGCCGCGATGCGGCGTTTTGTCTGCACAAAAATGGCACCTCTCCGTAGAGAAGCGCCGCATCCGTTTGTTTGCATTAGTTTACTTGTTGCTTTCCTGATTTTTTCCTGAAAACATTTTGTTGTTCCAAACTTTTTGTGTAATTTTGCACCCTGTACGGCTGCCGCGATGGTGGAATGGTAGACACGAGGGACTTAAAATCCCTTGGCCAGGAATGGCTGTGCGGGTTCGAGTCCCGCTCGCGGCACCATCCAAGGGGTTCCGCTGTGCACTCTTAGTGTGTCAAAAATGCCAAAGTGTATTTTGTAATTATTTCGTTTTCTGCACATTACGTTTTTCTTTTGTGTCAGTATGCTCTGTCCCCTTGCATGGAACGAGAAAAAACACTAATTTTGCAAGCAGAAACAATGAATAACAAGATGATGAAGAAAGCAATTCCATTACTTATCCTGTCGCTGTTAGCTGTCTGCTCATGCCAACAACAACCCTTGGATTTCCTGCGCTCTATGGGTGTGGGGGTTGATAGTCTGATGATGGACACTATTCCACAACCATACCACATGAGCGGCTACATGCTTACACCAGAACAATACGACCAGCTCTTTGGAGAAAAACGCCCAATTTCCATCTCTCGTGAGCATTCACGCATCACAGCGATAAAACCTGTCAATCGCAACTATTTGATTTCCTTTGCCACCTATGCATATTATGAATATATATGCCTATTTAGTCCGCAGGGCAAACTTCTTGACGGTGTCTATTGTGGAACATGGGAAGGCGTAGAACCTCCAAAAGCCAATGGAAAAGTAATAGTATTCGCAGAACCATTCGGCAAAGCACAATGTCATTGTGAGTTTACATCAGACACCACTTTTATTATACATAACTTTCGGAAATATGATGGAAAAGCGATGACAGCACAATACAAATACCAGATTACAGGCGACAAAATAGTCTTTTTGGATAAGTACTACGAAGAAAAGCCAGACAGTAGTACATACGATCAAATATGTTGTGGTGGCCTTCTTACAGAAGCAGAAGAAAGTATTTTTAGCGACCTCATCAGACGCCCCCTAAATGACACGATGGCTGTATCAGAATGGAATCGTGTACTTGTAAGGCACGAAAAAGACTGGAGCGAATGGAGTTCTGTGTCAAGCAAAACAGCTATGTTTTATAAGCAAAATCCCCAAATGGTATTAGCTTGGATAGACCAACACCGCAATGACTCAATAGAATACATATCATGGAGCCTCATGGCAAACTGTTCTCGAGATAAATATTTGAAAGAACATCTCAAGCAGCAGTTAGAACAATATCCGAATCCCGAACTAAAGGTGTACTTGGACAATCTACTTGTAAAGCAACAACATGCGGAACATACTAGAATCGTTACTATGGAGAACACGGAAGCAGAAAATGACAATAACGAAAGGCATGCATTAACAGATGCTCCTTTTCCTATACCTGAATATCCAGGTGGCGATAGTGCGATGAAAGCGTTTATTAAAGATAATATCCAGTATCCTATAGTGTATGAAAAAATCGCGAAAGGAAGTAGTGTGATAGTGAGTTTCACGGTAGAGAAAGACGGACGATTAACAAATATTAAGGTAGTGCGTGGTCTGGATCCTTTTCTTGATAAAGAGGCGATACGTATTGTCCGTAGGATGCCCAGATGGATACCTGCACGACGAGAAGACGGCAAGCCCATAAAAGTGGATTTTACTATTTCCATTCGCTTTCGATTAAATTGACAAAATGTTAACTAGTGTGCTCCGTCTATCGGACTAATAAGGAAATTGTTTGATCTGCGAAATGTTAAATATATAGTTAAATATCAATCAATGTTTGGAATTCAGCATAGAATGCGGTTCTCTGATCCATTTTCCTATCGAAAATAGTATCAGAAAACCGTCCCCAATTTTGTTTTCAGTATTTGAATGATGAGCCTCCGAGGAACTCGCGTAGCAGCGAGGTGGGAGGAATCTGCGTCTCTGGGATGGGCTTGATGTAAGCCAGGAACTTACGCAGACGGTAGGCCTCGGCGTACTCCTCGCAGTCCTCAGGCACCTGCTCGAGCAGGGGCTCTGCCTGTGACTTGATGACGGCCAGCTCGAAAAGCATGGCTGAGTTGAACATCATGTCGGCATTCTCCTGGTAGGGGAATATCCAGCGGTTCTCACCCTTGCGCACGCTGGTCCAGCGGCGAATGGTCTCGCGCGCTGTCACACCACGATACTTATGGTCGCGGATGATGCGACGCAGCAGACGGTTGTCGGTGGTGGGGATGTAGTTATGGGAGTCGAGCAGGATGGTGGTGAGCGCCGATGCATAGACGCGGAACTTCTGCTCCTCAGGTATCTGGGCAGTCAGCTCGGGGTTGAGGGCGTGGATGCCCTCCACGATGAGTATCTCGCCGGGCTTCAGCTTCAGGCGGCGTCCGCTCATCTCGCTGCGTCCCTGCTGGAAGTTGTAACGTGGCAGCTCCACCTCCTCGCCCCGGAAGAGGGCGTTCAGCTGTTCGTTGAGCAGCGGGATGTTGAGGGCGTGCAGGTGCTCGAAGTCGTAGTCGCCGTCAGGGTCGCGTGGCGTCTTGTCGCGGTCGAGGAAATAGTCGTCGAGCGAGATGGGCACAGGCCACAGGCCGTTGACAGCCAGCTGCACGGAGAGTCGCTTGCAGGTAGTGGTCTTTCCACTGCTGCTGGGGCCTGCTATGAGCACCATGCGTGTGCTCTTGCGACGGGCTATCTCGTCGGCTATCTGTGCAATCTTCTTTTCCTGCAGAGCCTCGCTGATCTGTATGAGCTGGTTGGCATGTCCCTGGGCAATGACCTCGTTGAGGTCGCCCACGGTGCGCAGTCCCAGAATCTCCTGCCAGCGGTGGTGCTCCTTGAATATCTCGAACATCTTGTCCTGACGCGTGAAGGCATCGAGCTTCGACGGGTCTTGCTGGGAGGGTATGCGCAGCAGCACGCCATCGTAGTAATACTCCAGTCCGAAGAGGTAGAGCTGGCTGGTGTTGGTGAGCAGCGCGCCGTAGTAGTAGTCCTTGTAGCCGTCGATGTCGTAGTAGGTGGTGTAGAGACGGCCAGAGCCTTCGAGCAGCTTTACCTTCGACATGGAACCAAGTTCGCGGAACATGCGGATGGCCTCCTTGGTGGTGGTCTCAAAGCGGTGGATGGGCAGGGCGGCATCAATGATCTCCTGCATGCGCTGGTGCAGGGCATGCACGTCGTCAGGCGTGATGGGGGGCTGACTCTCCCCTTTCTTCTCTCCTCTCTCCTCTTTATAGATATCCACGTAGTAGCCGTTGGAGACGGGAATGTCGATGACCACACGGCAGGCCGGCCACAGGTCGTGAGCGGCCTTGGAGAGCACGAAGAAGAGCGTGCGCGTATAGCCACGCAGGCCGCTGGACGAGCGTACGTCGAGGAACTCCACCTCTTTCTGCTTGTAGATGCGGAAGTGCATGCCCTCCACCTTATTATTCACACGTGCGCTCACCGGGAAATAGTCCATCTGGAGGCCTGTCTGCCTATAGAGCTCTTGGATGTTGCTACCTAAGGGCACGTCGTATTGCTGCCCATTATTCTTACAGAATACCTTGACTGTCTGTTCCATAATACTACATGATAAAAAGTTGATGGCAAATATACGAAAAAAAACGTCAACATTGTTGTTTTTAAATTATTTTTAGTAATTTTGCGGCATATTTCAATAACAAACGAACATCTGTACAGCTATGATGCTCACATTATTTACCATGCTCGGCTCGCTGGCGCTCCTCATGTTTGGAATGAAATCCATGAGTGAGGCTTTGCAGAAAATGGCCGGTCCCCAGTTGCGTCACGCATTAGGGGCAATGACTTCCAATCGTTTTACGGGTTTGCTAACAGGTTCTGTTGTTACGGCCTCCGTGCAGTCATCGACGGCCACGACGGTGATGACCGTCTCGTTTGTCAATGCCGGACTGCTGACGCTGGCACAGGCCATATCGGTGATTATGGGTGCCAACATCGGTACCACGTTTACCGCATGGATCATGGCGCTGGGCGCCTCGTTCGACATCAGCATCGTCAGCTACATCGGCTTCTTCCTGGGCATTATCCTCATCTATATGAAGAAGCACCGCTATCTCGGTGATTTCCTGTTTGGTCTGGGTCTGCTGCTACTGGGACTGACCACGCTGCGACTCACGGGACAGGCCATGGACCTGGGGCACAACCCGAGCGTGCTGGCGTTCTTCGAATCGTTCAGCAAGGACTCTTACCTGACCATCCTGGTGTTCCTGCTGCTGGGTGGCGTGCTGACGTTCTGCGTGCAGTCGTCGGCAGCGGTGATGGCCATCACGATGCTGCTCTGCGGCAGTGGTGCCATGCCTATCTCTATGGGTATTGCGCTGGTGCTGGGCGAGAACATCGGCACTACCATCACGTCGAACCTGGCTGCGCTGTCGGCCAACACCCAGGCGCGCCGTGCTGCCCTGGCACACATGTTCTTCAACATCTTCGGTGTGCTGTGGATTCTCTGCATCTTCTATTGGTTCGTCGATGGTGTGGAGTGGGTTGTGAAGTATTTGGGCAGTGAGATGTTCCATCAGGACATGGCGAATCTGCCAAAAGACAAATACCTCACTTTCGTGCTGGCGGCCTTCCACTCAGGCTTCAACGTCATCAATGCGAGCATCCTCATCTGGTTTATTCCGCAGATTGAGAAGTTCGTATGCTGGGTTATCAAGCCTAAGAAAGTGGACGAGGAAGAGGACTTCCGCCTGCACTTCATTACTGCCGGCTTCATGAAGACGCCGGAGCTCTCGGTGCTGGAGGCGCAGAAGGAGATACAGTCGTTCTCGGAACGTATGCAGCGTATGTTTGGAATGGTTCAGGAGCTGCTGACGCTGTCGTCGAGCAAGTCGAACAAGGACAAGAGCAAGGAGGCGGAGTTTGCCAAGCTCTATACGCGCATTGAGAAATATGAGGGCATCAGCGACAACATGGAGCTGGAGATAGCCAAGTATCTGGAGAACGTGAGCGACGCACACCTCTCTGACGACACGAAGGGAAAAATCCGTGCCATGCTCCGTGAGGTCAGCGAACTGGAGAGTATCGGCGACGCCTGCTTCAACATGGCACGTACCATCAACCGCAAGTACAGCGCGAAGGCCGACCACTTCATTGAGAAGCAGTACAACTGCCTGCATCAGATGATGGGACTGACGAATCAGGCCCTGACGCAGATGAACCGTCTGATGGGTGGCCGCAAGGAGTCGTACGACGTGAATACGACCTTTAACATTGAAAACGAGATCAACAACTTCCGCAATCAGTTGAAGGCACAGAACATCGCCGACGTCAACAACCACGAATACACCTATGCCGAAGGCACCATCTACATTGACCTGGTCAACGAGTGCGAAAAGCTCGGCGACTATGTGGTCAACGTCGTTGAAGCACGTATGGGAACACGTCAAAGGGGGGCTTAATCCCCCTTTTTTTATATAAATATAAAAATTCTTACGCTATTTAACGTTATTGTAATTTTTTTTGTTTACATTTGCACCAAAAATAAACAAATAATAAAACCTTAATATTATGCGGAAAAGAATTTTCTTGCTTTTTGCCCTGATGCTTACCTTCTCGGTCAGCATTATCGCACAGGTAACCACCGCGTCGCTGGCCGGTAAGGTTACGACATCGGACACCAACGAAGAAGTGATTGGTGCATCGATTCAGGCAGTGCATACCCCTTCAGGTACGCGTTACGCTGCAGTGACCAACATCGACGGTCGTTTTACCATCCAGGGTATGCGTACCGGCGGTCCTTACACCATTACCATTTCCTACATTGGCTATCAAACCAAGCAGTTCACGGACATCAACCTTGAGCTGGGTGAAACCTTCAACCTCGATGCATGGCTGTCGGAAGATGCCAACGAGATTGCCGAGGTGGTTGTCATCGGACGTGGTTCGAAGTTTGCCGCTGAGAAGACAGGCGCTTCCACCAACATCAACAACCTGACGATGATGGAGCTGCCTACTATCAGCCGTTCTATCTCGGACGTGGCACGCCTCTCTCCGTATGCTAACGGAATGGGCTTCGCCGGTGGTGACGGGCGTTCTACCAACTTTACCCTCGACGGTGCAAACATGAACAACAACTTCGGTTTGTCGTCAAGCCTTCCTGGTGGCGGTACACCGGTGTCTATGGATGCTATCGAGGAAGTTCAGGTGGTTGTCGCTCCTTACGATGTTCGCCAGACCAACTTCATTGGCGGCGGTATCAACGCTGTTACCAAGTCGGGTACCAACACTTTCCGTGGTACGGCCTACATCTACCACACCAACGAGAACATGCATGGCAACCGCGTGGATAACCTGACCATGTCTGACCCGGGAACAGATCGTAAGACCACCTATGGCTTCACGCTCGGCGGCCCGATCATTAAGGATAAGCTGTTCTTCTTTGCCAACTTCGAGCGTGCAGAAATCCCTGCTACGGCCAACCGCTGGCGTGTATCTACCGACGGTGTCGGCGACCAGAAGATGAACATCTCTCGCGTCAAGGCTGCTGACATGGAGACCGTACGCAACTTCCTGCTCACGAAGTACAACTACGATCCGGGTTCCTACACCGACTTCCCCGCCGACGAGGGTAACACCAAGTATCTGGCACGTCTGGACTGGAACATCAACACTGCCCACAAGCTGGCCGTTCGTTTCAACCACACGGAGAACTCACGCTGGAACGCACCTTCTGCAACATCTAACGACGTAGGCCATAACTTCACCTACGGCGTGCAGAACCGTAACTCGTACTACTCCATGATCTTCTCGAACTCCATGTACAACCAGAAGAACAAGATTACCACCATCTCTGCCGACCTCAACAGCCGCTTCGGAGACTGGTTCTCTAATCAGTTGCTCTTCACCTATTCGAATATCGACGATATCCGCGACAGCGACTCTGACCCGTTCCCCATGGTGGAGATCCTGACCACAAGTTCGACTGGTACCCCAGAGCCTTATATCACGCTGGGTTATGAGCTCTTCACATGGAAGAACCGCGTACAGAACAAGGTGACCACCATCACGGACAACGCCACCTTCTATCTGGGTAACCACAAGTTGACCGCAGGTCTGAACTTCGAGCACCAGATTGCCTACAACGCCTATATGCGTAACGGTGCCGGCTACTACAGCTACAGCTCACTCGATGACTTCCTCAACGGTGCAGCTCCCGAGGGCGTGGCACTCACATGGGGTTACAACGGCAATACCGATCCTAAGGTACAGGTAAGCTTCAACCAGTTCGGTGCTTACTTGCAGGACGAGTGGAACATCACCAAGAACTTCAAGCTCAGCTATGGTATCCGTTTCGACGAGATTCTCTTCAACAACGACGACCTGATGACCAACAAGGCCATCTATAACCTCGACTACGAGGGACGTCACATCGACACAGGCAAGTGGCCCGAAGGCAACCTGCAGATTTCTCCGCGTGTCGGCTTCTCTTGGGACGTCTTTGGCGACAAGTCGCTGAAGCTTCGTGGGGGTACGGGTCTCTTCGCAGGCCGTATTCCTCTGGTGTTCTTTACCAACATGCCGACCAACTCTGGTATGACGCAGTATCAGTACAACACCAAGAACAAGACCGACGGTAACCTCGCTGTCATGCAGGCATTCGCAGGAGGCATGGTAACTGACATGGACAGAATGCGCGACATCATCTGCGCTACCGATCCTCAGGCTACCGCTACCATTACCCCTGAGACAGGTGCTGTTCCCAGCCAGATTGCTGCCGTTGATCCCAAGTTCAAGATGCCACAGGTATGGAAGACCAGCTTGGCCATCGACTATAACTTGCCGACCAGCTTCCCGCTGTCTCTGACCGGTGAGTTCACCTATACGAAGAAGATTCATGACATCATGCTCGATGACTATAACATCAAGGGCGACTGCTCGTCATGGGCACACATGGCTGGAGCCGACGACCGTCTGCTCTATCCCTCTGACTACCGCGTTAACAAGGCGTCTGCCTACGTGCTGACCAATACCTCGAAGGGTTACGGTTGGACTGCCAACATCACCCTGAACGCAGAGCCCATCAAGGACCTGCGCCTGATGGCTGCCTACACACACACCGTGATGAAGGAAGTCAGCGGTATGGTTGGTTCTAACGCTTCTTCAGTGTTCCAGGCCATGTACACCATCAATGGTCCGAAGTTCCCCGACGTGCAGAACTCTACTTACGTCATTCCTGACCGTGTCATTGCTAACGTCAGCTATAAGTATGGTAAGGAGCACTTCTCACTGTTCTACACAGGTTACTCACCTGGTGGCTACAGCTACTTCTACGGTACCGATATGAACGGTGACGGTATGGCCTACGACCTGATGTACATCCCCCGCGATGACAGCGAAATCAAGTTCGCCAGCGATGCTGACCGCATTGCATTCTGGAACTACGTGGAGCAGGACGACTACCTGAAGAACCACAAGGGCGAATATGCTGAGGCTTACAGCGCACGTGCACCTTGGGTACACCGCTTCGATTTCAAGTGGGCACATGACTTCGACCTGAAGATTGGCAGCACCACTCACAAGCTGCAGCTCTCTGCCGACTTCCAGAACATCGGCAACCTGTTCAGCTCACGCTGGGGCGTGGCCAAGAACATGACCAACTCTGCCAACGGTGGTAAGCTGTTGCGTTGCACCAACATCGCCGACGTGAAGAAGGGCGCTATTCCCGTCTTCTCTATGAACACCAACTCTGACGGCACCCCCATCACCCAGACGTGGGACTACAACCACGCTTACGGACAGTGCTGGCAGCTGCAGATTGGCGTGAAGTATTTCTTCAACTAAGCAAGAAAGTGCAAACAATAAAAAAGGAGAGCCAACCGGCTCTCCTTTTTTATTTCTATGCGCGTGCGCGTGAGGATCTTGTGGCAATGATAAAGTAGCAGATGAGCAGCAGGTAAGCAGCCAGTGCCAGCCATTCGGACAGTGGGTTCTGCCACCAGGCATCGAAATCAAACTTCACATCGGCAAAGCGTAGGATGGCGCTTACCACGCCCATCAGTGCACCGCCTGCAATGAAGCCTGAAGCAATGAGGTTACCCTTTTCGCCACGTTCCTTGTTGACGGCCTCGTCCTTTGAGCGGGTGGTAACATACCAGTTGATGAGTCCGCCGACTACCAGCGGGGTATTCAGCTCCAACGGAATAAACATACCCAAGGCAAAGGGTAGGGCAGGCACCTTGCACAGTGTCAGCACCACAGCCAGCGCAGCACCAATACCGTAAAGCAGCCAGGGGGCTCCCACGCCGTTCATCAGCGGGTCGATGACGGCTGCCATAGCGTTGGCCTGCGGAGCGGCGAGCTTGCCTGATGCAAAGCCGTATGCCTGATTCAGCACAATCATCACACCAACAACCGTAGCAGCGCTGACCAGCGTACCCAGGAACTTCCACGTCTCCTGCTTCTTGGGTGTTGTGCCAAGCCAGTAACCAATCTTCAGGTCAGTGATGAATGAGCCGGCAACAGAGAGTGCCGTGCATACCACGCCACCCATAATGAGGGCAGCTATCATGCCGCTGACACCCTTCAGGCCTACGGCCACCATCACCACAGAAGCCAGGATGAGCGTCATGAGCGTCATGCCACTCACAGGATTAGATCCCACAATGGCAATGGCGTTGGCTGCAACCGTCGTGAAGAGGAATGCAATGATGACGGTGAGCAGGATGGCTACTAGTGCAAACACCATGTTACCCTCCATCACACCAAACCAGAAGAACAGGAACGTGCAGATGATAGCCGTGATAACAGCTGTACCGATGAACTTGAACGAGAGGTCCTTGTCAGTTCTCTGAATATTCTGAGCAGCCTGATTGCTCTGAGCGTTCTGAGTAGTCTGAGTGAGTCTGGAGATGCTTCCCTTGATGATGCCCCACGACTTGATGATGCCGATGATACCCGACATGGCGATGGCACCAATGCCGATGCTCTTACCGTATGCCTTGAAGATCTGCTCTGGCGTCATGTCACCAACGGCTGTCGTGATGGTGGGGTCCCATGTGTTCAGCACCGTATCGCCAAACAGCAAGGCCATGCCCGGTACGAGCAGCCACCATACGGCCAGCGAGCCGATACAGATGATGAGCGTGTAACGCAGGCCGATGATGTAACCCAAGCCAAACACGGCAGCTCCCGTGTTGAGCGAGAAGACCATCTTTGCCTTTGCTGCCAGCCACTCACCACCAGCCACCATGCGTGATGTGAAGGCCTCGTTCCACAAGCCAAACGTCGATACTACGAAGTCGTAGAGTCCACCCACCAGTCCTGCAATGAGCAACGGTTTGGCCTGGCTGCCGCCCTTCTCGCCGCTCATCAGCACCTGTGTGGTTGCCGTAGCCTCGGGGAAGGGGTACTTGCCGTGCATATCCTTCACAAAATACTTACGGAACGGGATGAGGAACAGGATGCCCAGCACGCCGCCTAACAGCGATGCCAGGAACATCTTGAAGAACGACACATCGTCGAACTGGTACTTCGCCTGCAGGATGTAGATGGCCGGCAGGGTGAAGATGGCTCCTGCCACGACGGCACCCGAGCAGGCACCAATGCTCTGGATGATGACATTCTCACCCAGTGCCTTCTTGCGTTTGGCAGCGGCACTCACACCCACGGCAATGATAGCAATGGGGATGGCAGCCTCAAATACCTGTCCGACCTTCAGTCCGAGATAGGCAGCAGCGGCAGAGAACACGATGGCCATCACGATACCCCATGTTACCGTCCACATATTTACTTCTGGGAAGACCTTGTCTGCCGGCATCACCGGTTGGTATTCCTCTCCCTCTTTCAGCTCCCTGAACGCACTCTCAGGCAGCTCCATTTTTACGTTTTCTTCCATTGTTATATGTTTTTGATTACTTTCTCTATTCTGTTTAATCCTTCCATGAGCTGTGCCCGAGGACAGGCTATGTTGATGCGGATGAAGCCTTCGCCGGCAGTAGGACTATACATCGTACCGCTCGATACCCACACCTTACCTTCGTGATAGAGCGTGTCAGCCAAAGCATCGCCGGACATACCCAACGCTCGGATGTCAACCCATACCAGATAGGTGCCCTCCAGCGACATGACCTTCAATGCAGGCAAGTGTTCAGCAAAGAGCGCGCAGAGGGCGTCGTAGTTACCTTTTATATAATGACACAGTTCGTCAATCCATTCGCCGCTCTCGTTATAGGCGGCTATCAATGCCTCCGGGCCGAAGGGGTTGAGGTCGCACACCTCATTGATATTGATGGCCCGGTCGATGCGCCTGCGCAGTTCAGCATCATGACAGACAATGTTGGCCGTCTGCAGCCCTGCAATGTTAAACGACTTGCTCGGGGAGTTGCAGATGACAGCGTCGCTGCTGATGGTGCCAAAGGGTACGAATCGCTGCCCAGGCATGACGAGCTCACAGTGTATCTCGTCGCTGACAACGCGCACCCCGTGACGTTGGCAGATGTCGTTCATCCGCTCCAGTTCCTCTTTGGTCCATACGCGTCCTCCAGGGTTGTGGGGGTTACAAAGCAGGAAGGCCGTCGTCTTCACGTCGCTGCACTTCGCCTCAAAGTCTTCCCAACAAACCTCATACCTCGTACCTCGTACCTCGAGCCTCGATTCCAGCACCTCGCACCCGTTGTTCCGGATACATGAGAAGAAGCAGTTATAGACAGGACTCAGTATCAGCACCTTCTCGCCAGGCATGGTCAGGGCCTTGAGCACACAACTGATGGCAGGCACCACACCTATGGTATAGAGGATGTCATCGCGCTCAATAGTCCAGTGGTGGCGACGCTTGAACCACGAGATAATGGCTTCGTAGTAACCCTCTGGCACGTGTGTGTAGCCAAAGACTCCCTGTGCTGCCCTTCGTTCTATGGCCTGCTGAATGGCTGGTGCCACACGGAAGTCCATGTCAGCAACCCAAAGGGGGATGATGTCCTCTTCCGGCTTTTCATCCCACTTCACGCAGTTCGTACCGCGTCTGTTGATGGGTTCGTCAAAGTTATATCTCATGATCTGATGGTTATTACGCAGTCGTTTGGCTGTCGCACGTTCCCGTCAATGGTTATGCTACCAATGGAGTCTGCCGTGATGTGTCCGCTTGTCGGGTTCTTGATGTTCTCGATGTGCCCACGGATGTCCGCTTCCACCGTTGAATACTCAAACACGCGGTCGCAGGCCTTGTCGAAGGTGCAGTTCTCAAGCACCAGGTTCTGCGTGTAGCATAAGAGTTGTTCGCCTGCCAAATGACAGTTGACCAGCCGTACGTTCTTCGAGTGCCACGCAAGATATTCACCGTCGAGCACGGAGTCATACACTGTCACGTTCTCACATTCCCAGAACGAGTCCTTGGTGACAATCTTCGCGTTGTGTATTTCTACGTTCTTACAGTATTGGAAGACATACTTCGAGTCGCTTTCCAGTCCATCAACATAGATATTCTCCGAGAACATGAATGGATAGGTGCCACCATGCAGCTTCACGTTCTTGATCCTGACGTTCTTGCAACGCCAGAAGGTCTCGTCGGCATCCATCAGCTGCACGTCTTCCAGCTCCACACCGTTCATCTCACGGAAGAACTTCGGCGCATCAATGCGGCAGTTCTTCATCTTCAGGTCGTTGGTGTACCAGACGGCCGAGCGCGAGTCGAGTGCAAAGTAGCAGTTTTCGATGTATGCTCCATCCACGTGCCACCAAGGGTATTTGCCATAGAAGCGACAGTCATAGGCCTCCATGTTCTGGCATTGCTTGATGCCGCTCTCGCCGTCGGTAATCGTAATTCGTTCCAGTCTTAGGTCATGCGTGGCAAACAACGGCCTTTCGCCACCGAACTCTTTGTCTTTAATCAGCTCCATAGTTTATCTTAGAGTCTTATTCGGCAACGGGTTTCAGCACGTTGCTGACAGGCTCGGTGTATTCCGACAGGCGCAACGGGGCTGTGAGGGCGATGTCACGGCTCGAACTGCCCACAGCAAAGTTGTAAGTACCTGCCTCCAGGAACCAGCGGCTGCCTGCCTCGTCGAACGATGCCAACAGACGGACGGGTATCTGGATGGTGAGCGTCTGCTGCTCTCCAGGCTTCAGCTCCTTCGTCTTGGCAAAGCCCTTCAGTTCCTGCATGGGCTTGTCGAGTGTGCCTTGTGGTGCACGCAGATAGACCTGTGCCACTTCCTTACCACTGACGCTACCCGTGTTCTTCACCGTTACCTGCACCTCAACGCTTTCATTTTTAATTGCTTTAATTTTTAAATTACTGAAAGCAAAAGTGGTATAGCTCAGACCGAAGCCGAAGGGGTAGGCCACAGGCCTTTGGTAGGTGTCGAAGTAACGGTAGCCCACGTAGATTCCCTCCTCGTGGTTGGTATAGTCGTAGTTGGCGAGTCCACGGTGACGGTACTCCTTGAAGGAGTAGAAGTCTGTGGTGCCGGGGAAGTTCTTAGTCGAGGGGTGGTCTGTGGCAGCTATGGGCCATGTCATGGTAAGCTTGCCGCTGGGGCAGACCTTGCCTGTCAGGATGTCGGCAATCGAGTTGCCGCCCTCCATGCCAGGCTGCCAGGCACAGATAATGGCATCGGGATACGCCGACCAGGATGCTGTCTCAATGACAGAGCCGCTGTTGATGATGACGATGACGGGCTTGCCCTGAGCGTGGAAGGCGTTGCAGGTGTTGATGATGAGGTTATGCTCGTCGGGCGTGAGGTTGAATTCGGTGTCGATGTCGCGGTCAACGCCCTCACCGGCCTGACGTCCAATGGTGATGATAGCTGCATCGGAGGCTTTTGCCTCGTTGTTGATGCAGATGGGGTCAATGCCAATCTCGGGGTACTTCTGCTGGCCCATCATCTCCGTCTGGAACCACTTGGCAGGATGACGCTCAGCCTGGAACTTCGCTCTGGCAAACTCCACGTACTTACGGTAGATGTCGGTAAGCACGGGCGATGACTTGATACCTACATTCTGCAAGCCTTGCAGCATGTCGATGACGTAAGGCGGATGAACGCAGCCGGAGCCCGTGCCGCCAGACAAGAAGTCGTATGAATTCTCACCAAACAGGGATACTGTCTTAATCTGGTGATTGGTGTTCCACGGAAGTGTTCCGTTGTTCTTCAGCAGCACGATGCCCTCACAGGCGCTCTGGCGGGTAATGGCGGCATGTGCCACGAAGTCGGGCTTATTTGTAGCGGGATAATTCATGAAGCTGGGCGTCTTGACAATGTATTCCAGCATGCGGCGCACGTTACGGTCAACGTCGGCTATGCTCAGTTTGCCACTCTTGACACCCTCGATGATTTCGTCAATCTGTGCCTGCTGTCCGGGCTCCATGAGGTCGTTGCCGGCATGTACCTCATCGATGGTGAGCAGTCCTTCGCGGATACCAATCCAGTCGGTCATCACCATTCCTTTATAGCCCCAGTCATCGCGCAGGATGCTGGTAAGCAGGTCATGATTACCCATCGAGAACTTTCCGTTGACCTTGTTATACGAGGCCATGATGGTCCAAGGGTTGCTTTCGCGCACGGCAATCTCGAAGCCGCGCAGGTAGAGCTCGCGGGCGGCACGTTGGCTGACACGCTCATCAACCGATGTGCGATCGGTCTCCTGCGAATTGACGGCAAAGTGCTTGGCACTCACACCAGCCCCCTGACTCTGCACACCATTGATGTAGGCGGCAGCAATCCACCCGGTGAGTAGCGGGTCTTCACTATAATATTCAAAGTTACGTCCGCAGAGCGGATTGCGGTGCAGGTTCATGCCTGGGCCGAGAATCACGTCGCAGCGGTACTCCTTGGTCTCGTTGCCGATGGCAACGCCCACCTGATGTACCAAGTCAGTGTTCCACGTTGAGGCCAGACAGGTGCCAATAGGGAAGGCTGTGGCGTAGAATGTCTGGTCGGTGCCGGGACGGGTGGGGTCGATGCGCACACCGGCAGGTCCGTCGGTAAGCACGGTGGCTGGAATACCCAGACGGGCAATCTCTGCCGTGGTGCCGGCAGCACCGGCCACCAGCTTGGCTTCGCTTCCCACAACGGCTGTTGCGCTGAAGAAATTATTGGCACCGCCAACCAGCAGTTTGGCTTTCTCTTCAAGAGTCATGGCCTTTAATACCTCATCGATATTGTCGGCCCGGAGTTTAGGTTGTGCATTCATTGTCGTTACTGTTAGTGTGGCTATGCAGCCGAGTAGTAATAGCTTTTTTGTAGTCATCTTATAATATTGTTTTTAGGTTTATCTTCTTACTCAGGCGGCTCTTGGTGGAGCGTAGCGCCTGTTCCGTACAGCAGAAAAGGTCTATCTTCTTATCGTCACTGATACCATAGTGCTCCATGACGCAGAAGAAGGTCTCCTTCGGTGTGAGCTGTATGTCAGGCATGTCGAGCGCGCCTGCCAGCTTCGGCTCAATGAGCCACAGCGCACGCAACGCTGCCTGCTGCTGTGGACGTCCGTACTGGCTGATGTTCTCGCCTGTGAGGATGGCATCCAGCACGTCAATGCCCTGTTTTAGTTCGCTGAGCTGCGTGTACATCTTGTCATCGGCAAAGGCTCCTGTCAGTTTCTTCTTGAGCGTCTCCAGCTCCTGCATGCGGGTGCTGAGTGCCATTTTCAGGTCTTCCAATCGGGTGTCGCGCATGACGAGCAGGTGGTTCAGGTCGGCACGCACGTCGCTGATGCGTTCCTGGAACTCATGGTGGTGCACCTGCTGCCGACGGAAATAAACGTAGATGATGGCACCGAAACTGAGCAGCATGAAGATGATGAGCAGGCTGAGCTTGAAGCTGCGTTCCGCACTGCGGCGCTGGTGCCACTGCTGGTCGAACTGCGTCTGCACACGGGTGATGTCGAGGGCTGCTCGCTGCTGGGCGATGGAGTCGCTCATCTGTCGTAGCAGCTTCTGTGTCTGCAAAGCCTTCAGATAGTCGCCCCTGCGCTCGTGCAGGTCGCTCTCTGTCAGCAGTCGGTTGTAGCGTAGCGTAAGGTTCTCCGTCTGCGGAATCATCGTCATCAGAATCTCTGCCCGTTGCTCGTCGCCCTTGTGCAGGGTGATGCGACTGAGTACGCTCAGCGCGTTGCCCAATGATGCGGAGTCCTCGGCAATCATGGCTGCTCGGTATGCCAGCCGTTCGGCTTTCAGCAGGCTGTCGTCGAGCATGTAGTAATAGGCCTGGTTGCACAGTACGGTCGATTGCTGGTTTTGCTCCAGACTGTCGTATCGGTTCATGATGGCCTCGTTGATGCGCCGTCCTTCGTCAATGTCCCCCATATTGTTGAGCGTGTTCACCTGGTGAATCATGGAGTTCACGATGTAGTGCTGGTTCTCGGTGGCATCGGCATAGATCTTCGCCATTTGCTCGTAGTCGTATGCCAGCTGGTGGGCACCAGCCTGTTCGTTGAGCCAGCCAATGTAGAGGCAGATACGGTAGCCCAGCGAGTCGTTTTCCATGACGGGCAACAGCTTTTCGGCAATCTTCAGTTGTATCATGGCCTGTTCGTATCGCTGAAAGTCTATGTACTGGAGTGCACTGTCAAGGTGCTGATGTGCCTCCCACTCCGCGCTTTCGGCCGTGGTGACGCGCTTTTCCGGTGTACAGGCGACCACCAGAACGAGCGTAAGGGTTATGAGATAAACTAATTTTTTCATATTCGTGGCAAAGATAATAAAAAAAGTGAAGAGTGAAGAGTGAAGAGTGAAGAATTTGCTGCCGCCACAAAAACTTTTTAACTTTTTAACCTTTTTCGCCTTCCTCTCTCCACTCTCCTCCCTCCTCCTTCCTCCCTCCTCCCTCCACCTTCCACTCTCCGCCCTCCACCATATCTGTGTCAATGCTAGGGAAGAAAAAATGGAAAGGCTGCTGGGAATCATTCGTTTACGCTTTTCGGCGTGTGTCAAGTGTGTGTCAGCTATTGCAAATGATTTCAAAATCTTGTACTTTTGCGGTGACGTTCGTGTTATGACGTTAATCTGCAAAACCGCCCACGTTGACTGATGGTATTGGCATGACATCGGCCCGTGGGCAGTTTTTTTGCCCTTACACCTTATTTTTTAATGTTTAATGTTTAATGTTTAATATTTTCTTTGTACCTTTGCACTCTCAAATAGAAAATCGTAAATTGTCAAATAGTAAATTGCATTATGGCTAAGAAAGCATTGCTCATGATTCTCGACGGATGGGGAATCGGAAAACATGGAAAAGGTGACGTTATTTTCAACACACCAACACCGTATCTGGATTATCTGACAGCTGTTTCAGCACACTCACAACTGGCTGCCTCGGGCGAGGACGTTGGTCTGCCTGACGGTCAGATGGGTAACTCTGAGGTTGGACACCTGAACATTGGTGCCGGACGCATTGTCTATCAGGATCTTGTGAAAATCAACCGTGCCTGTAAGGATGGCTCCATCATGGAGAACCCGCAGGTGAAGGCTGCCTATAGTTACGCCAAGGAGAATAACAAGAAGCTGCACCTGATGGGCCTCTGTTCTGACGGCGGCGTACACTCCAGCCTCGACCACCTCTTCAAACTCATCGAGATAGGTAAGGCTTACGGCCTGAAGAACCAGCTCTTCGTGCATTGCTACATGGATGGTCGCGATACTGACCCTCGTTCAGGCAAGGGCTTCATTGAGCAGGTCACGAAGGTTTGTGCCGACAACGACGCTGCCATTGCCTCTATCGTAGGTCGCTTCTATGCGATGGACCGCGATAAGCGTTGGGAGCGCGTGAAGGAGGGTTACGACCTCATCGTCAACGGCGTGGGTAAGCAGGCTACCGATATGGTGCAGGCCATGCAGGAAAGCTACGACGAGGGTGTGACTGACGAGTTCATCAAACCCATCCACAACGCTTCTGTCAACGGTTGCATCGAAGAGGGTGACGTCGTCATCTTCATCAACTTCCGCAACGACCGTGCTAAGGAGATGACCATCGCCTTGACGCAGCAGGACATGCCCGAGGCTGGCATGAAGACCATCCCCGGCCTGCAGTATTATTGCATGACGCCCTACGACGCCAACTTCACAGGCGTTCATATCCTCTTCCCCAAGGAGAACGTGGAGGATACGCTGGGCGAATACCTGAGCAAGCAGGGCAAGAAACAGCTGCACACCGCCGAGACCGAAAAGTACGCTCACGTGACGTTCTTCTTCAACGGTGGTCGCGAGGCTCCCTACGAGGGTGAGGACCGCATTCTGGTGCCCTCTCCGAAGGTGGCTACCTACGACCTCAAGCCTGAGATGTCAGCTTACGAGGTGAAGGACAAGCTCGTCGCTGCTATCAATGAGAACAAGTACGACTTCATCGTGGTGAACTTCGCCAACGGCGACATGGTGGGCCACACGGGCGTCTATAACGCTATTGCCAAGGCTGTCTGGGCTGTTGACCATTGCGTTCACGACGTCATCGAGGCTGCCAAGGCCAACGACTACGAGGCTATCATCATTGCCGACCACGGTAATGCCGACAATGCCATCAATCCCGACGGTACGCCCAATACCGCTCACTCGCTGAACCCCGTGCCGTTCATCTACGTCACGAACAACAACTCTGCTACCGTCCGTGACGGCCGTCTGGCCGACGTGGCTCCCTCCATCCTCCACATCATGGGCTTGGAGCAGCCTAGCGATATGACGGGTGAGAACCTGATTCAGGACTAATTTTAATTTCTCAAAATAAAAGCCCGGGTGTTTGCCCGGGCTTTTTGTGTTTTATTTCAAATTAGTTCTTATTGCTGTAGCTGGCAAAGGTAATCATATATTTCGATATTTGCAAATTTTATCCCCAAAAATGATTGTTAGACTAGAATTCCCGTAATCTTTGCTGACGATTGGTGCCATGAAAGGGATGGATAGGTACGACCTTTCTATCGACGCAAGTCAAAAAAGGGGGGCTCGACCAGAGGTCGTAAACAAAAAGCCTCCCCTTAACAGGGGAGGTCTGGAGGGGTCTTTCAGCCTTTAGCCTTCAGACATCATACATCTTCCATGCCGAGATACTTCAGCATATTGCCAAAACTCTCTGCGCCATCATAGGACAGGGAGCGGAAGAGATCAGTCAGAATGAAACCGCCCAGACCCAATATGATGAGGAGCAACGGCAGCAGCACAACGATGCATACCACAATAATCAGAATTTTTTTCGTTTTCTTATCCATAATACTACATTTTATTGGTTAAACAATTATTCTGCAAGGCGAAGGCCAATCCTACTACTACTACTACTACGATTGCTATACCCTCGATGTGAGACGTTATTGTATAAAAGGGAATATGCATAGCAGCCTCCGCGCATCACCTTAGTGCTCTTTGGTCCCTCAGCAGGTCCTTTCGGATTCGTTTGGGCTTTGGATTCGTATTTCCCATACCAGTCCTGACACCACTCCCATACATTACCAAGCATATCGTAAAGTCCCAATCCATTAGCATGTTTCATGCCAACATCGTGTGTCTGCATGTCGCTATTATCCTCATACCACGCTATCTCGTCAAGATTGTAACGAGGGTCTTCTCGATTACCTGAACGCGCAGCATACTCCCACTCCGCTTCCGTGGGCAGCCGATAGTTCCTTCCTGTCAGCTGATTCAATTTCGTAATAAACCGCTGCGCTGCCCACCAATCCACATTCTCCACAGGACGCTTCAGCCCAAAGAATTCGGAAGGGTTATTGCCCATCACCGCTTGCCAGAGCTCTTGTGTTACCTCATATTTGCAGAGATAAAACGTGCTCAAAGTCACCTGATGAATCGGTTTATCCCAATAACTCCCCATTGCAAATGTGCCACCTTCTACACACACCATATTTGCCTCAAGTTCACGAAACGGACGCATACGCTCAGCTTCTTCAGCCTCGCGTTTCTTGCGTTCTGCCTCCTCTCTTTCTGCTTGTTCTCTGGCAGCTTGTTCGCGTGCAGCCACTTCCGCCTCGCGAGCCGCCTGTTCCTCGGCTTCACGTTTCTTGCGGGCCTCCTCCTCACGTTGGCGACGGGCAGCAGCATCCTGCTGTTGCTTCTTCCGCTTTGCCTCGGCCTCTCGGGCCTCACGAGCCTTGCGCTCCGCAGGTGTCGATTAAGAAAGAGAAAAACAAACTTGTTCGTTTTTCCGAACGTGAGCAGGCTCGACTGCCGGTCAATACTGCCAATAGGATTTTTACAATGTTCTTCATAAGCGCATTTTAGATCGTTTCAATTACCTTGCCGTTCTTATCATACCAAGTACCACTCTCTGGCTGACTTTTGCTATTAAAGTTACCATCAAAATAGCTTCCGTCGCTTGCTGAATATTTGCCACTACTGAAATGGTCATCGGCAAAAAGTCCCTCGAACAATCCACCATTTTTGTAACGGAACACTCCCCTTCCTTCACGTACACCATGAACGAACGGACCTTCATACTCATTTCCATTGTCAAAGACAACCTTACCCTGACCGTCTGGCTGGCTATTAGCGTCAACAGGACCAGTATATAATCCCTGATCGCCACTAACTGATGTGAAGGGGGCGTTCTCAACGGTATTCTGCACGACCTCTTCTGTGGGCTGCACCTTATCTGGTTCTGACGGGCTGTTGCTGAGCAACATATATGCAAATCCCCCTACTCCGCCAAAAGCTATCACGGCCATCAGTATGCCGACAATGGTGCCCCAGGGGATTTTGGATTCTTCCTCCTGCTCTTCAGGAAGAGACTCTTCTGCCTCCTCTTCAGGTTCAGTCATGATATAAGGAGCAGGTTTGGGCTCAGGCTCAAGTTCGGGTTCTGGCTCAGGTGCCGGTTTGGGCTCAGGTTTGGGCTCAGGTTTGGGCTCAGGTTTGGGCTCAGGCTCTTTAACTGGTTCCGAAGCTGGTGGCAGGTTGATGACGGTCTCCTCCTCGGGCTTGCGTACAGGCTCGTTGACAATGGTTGCCTCGTCTTCATCGACGAAGGGAGTGTCAAGGAACTTGCGCACTTCATCAGCTGACTGCGGACGCTTCACGAAGGCGGGGCTCATCATCCACGCAATGAGATGCTGCATGCGCGGACTGACCTCCGGCGGGAAGAGCGGACGACCGCCCATAGCAATAATCTCGGAAGCAGAAGGCGGTGTATCGGCCGTAAGGAGCTTATAGAGCGAGGCTCCCAGCGCATACAGGTCGGTCCACGGGCCGAAGAGCTTGAAGTTCTGGTCGGTTTGCTCCAACGGAGCATAGCCGGGCGTGAAGGCCAAGGCTGACGACGTGGCTACGGAGTGGCCGTCCTTGTTGTGCATCTGCTTCGAAGCACCAAAGTCAATGAGGAACAGTCGTCCCTGACGGTCAACCATCATGTTAGCAGGCTTGATGTCCAGATGCCATATCTTCTGCTGGTGTACCGTCGCCAGCGCTTCGAGCGTCTGACGCAGCAGAGGCTCCACCTCCTGCTCAGTCATGGGACGTCCCAGATGCTTGAGCCGCTCGCCCAACGACTCGCCGTCGATGAAGTCCATGACGTAATACACCGTGCCGTTCTCCTCGAACAGGTCATGCACCTTGACAATGTGCTCGTTCTTCAGTCGCCACAGTCGCTGCGCTTCCTTCTTGAACTTGTCGCGCTGGGCATCGAACGACGGGCGGTTCTCAGGCACGCTGACTGTCACGGTCATACCATCGCGCCAGTTGACGCCACGCATGAAGAACTCCTTCATGGCGCACACCTCGTCGAAGTTCAGATTGGTCACCACATAGGTATTGCCGAAGCCACCCGAGCTGAGCGCCCGCTCCACACGATAGGCGCCCCCACGGAGCAATGTTCCCGGCTGAAGTGTAATTTGCTGTTCCATAATCGAATATTATACTTATTTCACCACCTTGCCCGTCTTGTCGATAAAACCCCAGTTTTCGTTGGCATCCCGAACCCGAGCCAGGCCATCTTTGAATTCACCCAGATATTTCCACTGCGCACAAACATGTGTAGCTGGTACTAACGACAGCACGACGACTACCAATAGATTTTTTACAATTGTTTTCATAGGCATAAACTATTTTCTTATTTTGCATCCTTTCTTGTCTTGTAAATAAAAGACGTTTTCCCGTTGATGTCAATGACCGAAGCTCTACCATTACGGAAGGGTGTTACGTTTATAAATCTGCATAGAAATGCTATCTCGCCTTTCATGTCGATAAAGCCCCATCTGTCACTAATATTTTGAACTGCAGCAAGACCCTCGCTGAACTCACTTGCCTCTTTCCACTTGCAGGGAATGACCACCTTACCTGTCTTATCAATATAGCCCCACGTGCCGTGAGCGTCCTTAACTGCTGCTAAACCATTTTTAAAAGAAAACGTCGATAAATCATCTTCCCACTTACAAGGAATAACAACCTTGCCTGTTTTGTCGATAAAGCCATACTTTTTGTTGGCATCTTTAACCGCAGCTAGACCTTCGCTATAAGCATGTGCCCATTCCCACTGGCAGGGAATAACTACCTTGCCTGTCTTGTCAATAAAGCCCCACTTGCCGTTGGAGTCCCGGACAGGAGCCAAGCCTTCGCTAAATGATCCTACAAATCCCCACTGGCAGGGAATGACAAGATTGCCAGTCTTATCAATAAAACCATACTTGTAGTTTTCATCCTCTACATATGCCAAGCCCTCGCTAAAAGAACCTGCACCTTTCCACTGACAGGGAATAAGCACCTTACCCGTCTTGTCAATATAGCCCCACTTGTCGTTGGCATCCTGAACATCTGCCAAGCCCTCGCTAAAAGAACCTGCACCTTTCCACTGACAGGGAATAACCACCTTGCCAGTCTTGTTGATAAAGCCATTCTTGCCATTGGCATCCTGGACAGAAGCAAGACCCTCATAGAAAGGATTTGCCCATTCCCACTGACAGGGAATGACCAACTTGCTCTTCCCGTCAATAAATCCACATTTATCGTTGGCATCAATGACCATAGACATGCCCTCGCTGAATATGCCTTGATAACTCCACTTTTTTCCCTGCGCACAAACGTAGGTTGTGGGCACGAGCGACAGCACAAAGGCTGCCAATAGGATTTTCACGATTGTTTTCATCATTCATTTGGATTTTATTGTGGACATGCTATTCCTCGGGGGTCTTCTGCCAGAAGGTGTAGAGGAAGAAGCCAAGGGCTGCGAAGGCCACGATGGCGATGAACTGGCTTACGAGCGAGCAGAAGTTCATGAAGTTGAAGGGGAAATAGCTCTCGAAGAGCATACGGAAGAAGAAGGTGATGAAACCGAGGATGTCCAACACAACGATGACGGCAACGCCTGCGAGCCCAATCAGGGCAGCTTTCTTTAAACTGATATTCATAGTCTTTTAAGTATTTAAGTTGTTCTGCTGGCGCAAATGTACGGAATAATTTTCGAATAGTAAAACAAATCAGCGAAAAAGTTTCTCCTCCCACTCACGAAAGGCCTCACCTCCGCTGAACAGGTATTTGCCTGGAAAGAAATGCACATCGAGGATCTTGTCAAACTTCGGCAGGCTGTCACAATCATCAACGGCAGTGATATGAAGCATTGTCGGTATCTCCTGTAATTCCTCGTGGAAGATGATTTTCGTAAGACCGCTCTTGGCAAAGGCCTTTTCATACGCTATAAGTACTTCGGGGGCAAAATCTACCACCTCCAGTTGCTGACAGTCATAGAAGCCGAAAGGAGCGACGCCCCTTATCACCCAAATCCCATAATTACTTGGAATGAAGAGTTCCCCTCGTATCTTATCCTTGTCACATGTAAGTACGCCCATCAGACAGTTGGCTATAAAAACAGGGACATCAACATAATCGGGGGTCCCTATATTCATAGGAAACTCTTTCAGTTTATACTCATTCTCGAAGTATTCCATGATAATGGTCGTCCATTGTGCCACGTTCTCCCAAACATACTTGTCGAAATGGACGGACAAAACGATACGCAGTCGCTTCTCTCCGTCCACCTCATGCAGATACTTATCCCCAGTCCTCAGCTCCGGACGCTGCTGACAGTATCCGTGTTCCTCTATCTCTTCCGTATAAGTGATGATGTGTGGCATAAGCTCACTATTATTCTAAAAACAATAATACCAAATGATTACAATCACCAAAAGATGCAGAAACTGGTCGAAAGGCCTCGCGCGCCTTGCGCTCCGCAGGCGTCTCGATGTTTCCCTGTGCACAAACGTACGTGGTGGGGGCGAGCGACAGCACAATTGCTGCCAATAGGATTTTCACGATTGTTTTCATCATTCATTTGGCTTTTGTTGTGGCAAAGATACAAATAAGT
>CACXJZ010000052.1 GCA_902768105.1 uncultured Prevotellaceae bacterium | reverse complement strand
GCGTATTTTCCCTGTTCGTAGTTGTAGTTGTCGCCTTCGTCCTCGTAGAGCGTGAACGAACCGTCGGCGCCAGGATACAGGCGTAGCTCAAGGTTGTCCCAGGACTTCTCGCCCACATACTGCATGACGGGTCCTAAAGGCAGGATGCTACCGGCACGCACGAACATCGGTACACGGTTCAGAGAGGTCTGCAACGTCACGTTCTGACCACCCTTGTAGGTCTTGTTCGTCCAGAAGTCATACCAGAGGGCACCCTTCGGCAGGTACTTCATAACGCTATGTGTAGCACTCCAGTCAACTTCTCTCTCCTCTCTCCTCTCTTCTCTATTCTCTTTACGGTCCCAGCCAGTCATCGCGTCTTCCTTGACAATCTGCTCTTCCGTATATTGCGGGTCAACGATGGGTGCTGCAAGGATGCTACGGCCGAACATGAACTCATCGGTCATATCCCAGACTCGCTTATCGTCGGCGAAGTCGCTGAACAGCGGACGCAGGTAGCTCTCGTTGTTTGACGTCACCTGCCAAGCGGTGCTGTAGAGGTAAGGTATCAGGCGGTAGCGCAGGCGGATCATCTGTTCGATGGCATCATAGACGGGCTCGCCTTTCTTTCCGAACTGCCAAATCTCGCGTGGCGCATCGGCTCCGTGGCTGCGGAAGACGGGACAGAACAGACCATATTGCATCCAGCGGACGTAGAGTTCCTGGAACTGCGGGTTCTGAGGTGCCGAGCCGGGGCCTCGCGTATTGTAGGCGTTGCAGAAGAAACCGCCGATGTCGGTGTTGAAGTTAGGATCACCCGTTAGCGAGAAGCTCAGTCCTGCGGGTATCTGCTTGCGCAGCATCTCCCACGATGAGGCAACGTCGCCGCTCCACATGTTGGAGCCGTAGTGCTGCTGTCCGGCAAAGGCGCTGCGCGTCATGATGAAGACGCGCTTGACTGCTCCTGGCCCCTCCGAAGGAAGGGGAGATTTACGTTGCGCCTCATACACGCCGCGGACTGTTTCCAGCGGGAAGGCGTTACGTAATGAACGCCAGGTGCCGCCCGTCACCTGATGGGCATAGTCGGACTCTGTAGGATAGAAGCAGTCGGGGTCGGTAGAGTCCATCCACCAAGCGTCTGTACCATAGTCGAAGAGACGTTTCAGGTGTTTCCAATAGATGGCACGTGCCTCAGGACTGAAGGCATCATAGACCTTCACGCCAGAGGGATAGTCCATGCGTGGAGGCCAGATGTGCGACAGTCCGCTCTGCGGCCACGTCTGGAAAGGCATCAGCAGTCCTTTCTCGTCGAGCTCGCGGAACTGCTGCGTCTGTGGCCCGAAGCTGGCCCAGATGCTAATCATGAAGTGGGCGTGCTTTGCGTGTACGTTCTTAATCATCTGCGGACCGTTGGCAAAGTCCTCTGAGAGGAAATCCATAGCGTTCCACAGGTAGTTGGAACCCCAGTATTGCCAGTCCTGGATGATGCCGTCCAAAGGCACTTGCAACTCGCGGTACTTATCGACGATGCCCTCCGTCTCGGCAGCACTCTTGTAGCGTTCCTTCGACTGCCAGAAACCGTATGTCCACAGCGGGAACATAGGCACATCGCCTGTCAGGTGGCGAATCTGGGCGATGACACCATCAGCACTGCCGCCATACATGAAGTAATAGTCAACGCCCTGACCGGCCTCAGAGGTAAACGTCATTCCCTGAGCATTGTCCTCAAACAGCGTCGGAGAGTAGTTTTCCCAATAGAGGCCCCAGCCCTTGATGCTCTGCAGCACGTTCTGAAAGTCCTCCAGATTAGACTGTTCCATGCGTATCTTATCGCCGCGACGGTTCATCTTGCCGTTCTGGACAGTTCCCAGGCCATAGATGGCTTCGCCCTTGTCGAGCGCGAAAGTTTGGCTAACCTCAAACTCATCAATATTCTTCCGAATGAGACTCCATCCCTGCTCCCTGAGAAGCACCTTGCCCTTGCTCGTCATAAACGTCAGGCTTTGGGTCTCTGGATTCAACTTTACTGTTAGCTCACTACTCTTCCACGTGTTGCCCGTCTGCGTCACGGCAACGTTCTCTGGTTTCGCAATGACTACCAGACTCTTAGTGGGCTGTCCCTTGATGACGTGCACGATGGAAGGTGTCAGGAATTCAACCTTCACATCCTGCGCTTTGACGGCAGTCTGCGCCAGCAGTACGGCCATGATGATAATAGTTAGTTTCTTCATGTTTCTTTAATTTAGCGCTCAAAAGTACAAAAAAAAGTGCATTAAAGCGTTAAGTGTTAAGCATTTTTTGTAATTTTGCAGGCAAAATGGAGAAAGGGAACGCTTTTATCAGGTTTTTGAAGGACTGGACTTTGCCCGTAGCCATCGGTTTGGGTACGGTCTGTTATCTTGTGTTCAGTCGTGTGCCGGCTCTTGCCGGAGCAGCAGATTTCTTTGGGCCCGTGTTTGACCTGCTGTTTCCTGTAACGCTTTTCCTGACGCTGTTTGTGACGTTCTGTAAGGTGGATTTCCACGAGATGCGTCCTCACCGCTGGCATGTCGGCGTACTCGTCGCTCAGCTGTTGCTGGTGGCTGTCAATATCGGCATCATCTTTTGGACGAAATCCCTGCTCAATCTTCAGTCCTCCGCCCCCTCTCCTCTCTCCTCTCTCCTCTCTCCCCTTTTGTGGGAGGCGGTGCTTACGTGCATCATCGGCCCGTCGGCTGTGGCAGCTCCAGTCGTGGTGGGAAAGCTTGGGGGCAACATTAACACAATGACCACCTTCACGCTGATTTCATCGCTGGCATCGGCGCTGATGATTCCTATTGTGTTTCCTATTTTGGAACAGACGGTGCATGTGGATTTCCTGTCAGCATTCTTCATTATCTTACAGAAGGTGGCAACGGTGTTGCTGTTGCCGCTGGTTCTGGGATGGCTGGTGCAGCGGTTCCTTCCTGCCTTTTGTCGCAGGATAACCTCTGCCACTGACCTCAGCTTCTACTTGTGGTGCGTGTCACTGAGTATCACCACAGGCATCACGGTGAAAAATATCGTGCAAAGCGATGCACCACTGGCTTTGCTGCTGTGGATTGCTGTTGCCAGTCTGGTGTTGTGTTTTTTACAGTTCGTCATCGGACGTGCCGTAGGGCGTCGCCTAGGGGAGGAGATAAACAGCGGACAGGCTCTGTTTCAGAAGAATACGGCGCTGAGCATTTGGGTGGCTTACATGTATCTGAATCCCGTTTCTTCGATAGGCGCCGGATGCTATGTCCTGTGGCAAAACATCATCAATTCGCTGGAATTGTGGCAATACCGAAAGCTTAATAAAAGTTAAATATTAGTTCTCGGCAGCAAAATCTTTACTGTTTAGCACGCTCTACTCACCAAATTTTATTACTTTTGCAAAATCTATATGTGCATAAATAATAACACGTACAATAAAATATTTGCAAAAATGAAAAAGAAGTATTTGATGAAAACAATTGTTGCAATGGCTATTGCCGTTGTAGCAGCAGGCTGTTCCCGCGACTTCGATGTTCCCAGCAGTAGGCTGTCGGATGATGAAGCAATGGAGAATGCGGAAGATCAGCTGGGAGTGACAATCGACCCCAACCAAACGTGGTCGATGACATCTACAATTAAGGCCGAAGTGACTGTCAACAGAGACTTTGGCGAGGAGTACACAGTGACAGTTTACCAGAACAACCCGTTTGTCAACAATACGGGTGTGGTGCTGGGCTCTTCGACAGTGAAGAGCGGTCAGACGACCAACTTCTCATTTACAGGTCAGAAGGGCACCTATCTGGTATATGTTGCCATTAAGGACAAGAAGGGCTATTCTTACGTGAAGCCTGTGTCTATTTCTGAAGACAAGCTGGTTGCCGTATTTGGTGCTACCACCCGTAGCGCAGCCGACGACTTTGAGATTCCCGCACTTGGCCAACCGTTTACCACACAGCAGGTGGCTGACTATCTGAGCCGTGCTACTGAGCCGAACGAGTCGAACATCAGTTACAACCATATCGGTGATTATAAGGAAGCATCTGAAGGTCACTGGGTTGACGGCACAGCTTGGGGTTGGGACTGGGCCGGAGTCGGTGCTCAGCTGTACCACAATCGAACCAATTTTGATCAAAGCTGGTTCAGTCCTGCGAACTGCGGCGCAAGTGAAGAAGATTTCGAGTGGTTTAAGACGAACTGTATGCCATTCGCAAACGAGGATTGGGCTTTTTATAATGGCGCATCTAACAAGAATGACGCTTCAACGGTTCTCATTGGAATGTTACGGAATACAGGACGTGAAAGTTGGGCTAATATATGGGCAGAAGGCTCTTCTGGCCACTGGGAAGAAGGCACTGCAGGCGGATGGGTAGAAGACCCCAACTGTGTGCTCGACTTCAAGATTACCAGCGACTATAACAGTCAGATTCCCGTACTGGCTAGCGAAGACTTCACAGACGATGCCGGTCAGTGGCGTCGTGGACACCGTGACCTGACCATTGCGGCCAAGTGGACGTTGCCTGATGGTGAGCAGCGCGTAGGCGGTGGTGCAACTATCGTCATTGCCAACGGTGGTGAGCTGAACATTCCTGCCAATGCCTATATGACGTTCGTGAACCAGGCCCGCATCGTGGTAATGCCTGGAGGTAAGATTACTGGTGCCGGAAGCATCTATATCACGAACGGTACGGCTGAGGACGGCTATGGCTACAATGGTGGTGAAATCACTATTGGTAAGTTCTGCAACAACTTCGGTACATTCTATAACGCATCTAACATGACCGTTGGTACGCTGGAAGGTCCGTCAACCAACAGCATTTACATCAACCATGGAAAGATGGTTGTCAATAATGCTCCCAAGAGCTCGCAGACAGCCAATATGCGCATCTGGAACGACTGCTGGTTTGAGTGCAACAACACACTGGCATGCCGCGTTATCATTCAGGGCCAGGGGGCATACCTGAAGACGGGTAACCTCGAGATGTCTTGTTCAGAGGATGCAACGCCAGATCCTTCTTACATCTATGCAAAGGGTAACTCTCTGCTGGATGTGACAGGTGCATCAGCCTTTAACAATGTCAACATCGTTGGTCCGGAGGGTAGTGACTATGCCTTCATCCAGTTGAATTACGTGGAGGATGCTTACGGGGAGCACAACTTGTCAACGGCTACCAACTACACGGTTACTAACGGTGTCATGGAGCACGCTATCACCAACAACATCTACCTGAGCATTGATCACCTCAACGTTACGAATAATGCATACACTATGAATGCTTGCGAGAAGGTGATAAACATGCTGAACGGTACCAACACGTTGGAGTATAACAAGAAGATGGCAGACCAGTACGCTCGTGAGGGCGCTGTGCTCTTCGATCAACAGGGTAATGGCAATGCTGTACTGGTAAACAAGGGTGCCTATAACGTTGCAGCTGTTGAGGCCAGCGAGTGCTCGCCTGGTATTGATCCGATAGAGGAAGAGGAGATTCCCCCCATTGAGGAAACCAATCCCATCTATTCTTACGCTTTCGAGGATACCAACGGTGGTGACTACGACATGAACGACGTCGTGCTGAAGGTACAGGAGTTCACGGACGGCGGCGGCGTAAAGAAACTGCTCATCAAACTGGTGGCTGCTGGTGCTACGCTGAACCTGAATATCCGTCTGTATGAGGCTGCTGATCCTGTGGGTGATGAGGTTGCTCACTATGGAAATAGCTTTGTGGTGCTGGCAGCAGACGATAACGGAGAGACAGAGGTACATGCTATGTTCGGTGTGGATGAGGGCATGATGGTGAACACCCGTGCCGGTGTTACTGCACGTCCTGTGGAGATCACCATCGACAAGGGCAACTACGATCCTGAGCACATGCCGTTCGCCATCTACTCTGAGCAGAATGGTGAGATGCGTCTGGCCGGTGCCGGTGAGGCTCCCTTCGGCGTTGCTGTTCCCATGGACTGGAAGTGGCCTGCTGAGCGTGTACGCATTTCTTCTGCCTACAACCGCATCAACTCGAACTACGAGGGCGACCAGAGCTTTGGCACCTTCGCAAGTGAGGCAGGTAGCGCACTCCACTGGTATAACTACCCGACGCAGAACGTCATGGACGAGTCTTCGCTGGGATTCTAAATTGATATGAGAAAATTAAGCAGACTAATCGTTGTTTTTGCAGCCCTGGCGCTCATGGGTCAGGGCTGTAAAACTGATTACTTCGACAGGGATTTTGTCGATACGGTTCTTCATTTGTCGTTTCACAACGACGTGGTTGATCCCAATCACACGTGGACCCTCATCAACGAAGGTGTGATGCAGGTTGTTGTCGATGTGCCCGATGTGGCTCAGGTGATGTTGCTCTCGGCAACACCCCTTGGCAATGCCAAGGCCGAGATTTTGGCCTCGGCCGAAGTAATGGTAGGCTCCCCTTCCCGTTTCAGTCTGCATTATGCCCTTCCCCTGATACAGGACAAACTGTATGTCGGTGCAACAATGACCGACGGCAGTCATCTTCTTGGTGAGATTGACCGCAGCAAGTTCTCCATCAATGTGTCCTCTTTGCAGTCAGTCAGTGAGAGCACATGGAACGAGCCTTCCATGCAGGAAGTCTATTATTGCTATTGTAACGGCTATCCCCAGCCAAGTAGCTCCTGGGACTTCAACGATCTGGTGCTGCGTATCGGACGAACGCTGGTTGACGACTACACAATACGTCTCCATGTCACGCTGGTGGCAGTAGGAACGAAGGTGCAGCAGGCAGCAGCTATCCGTCTGTACGGTGTACCCTATGACGAGGTGGAGAGCGTGACGCCTGTCAACAACAAGCGTTTTGTGGATAATACCAGTCTGGTACGTTCGCTTATCAGGGAAGATGACGACCTGCTGGAGAGCCGCAAGGGCGAGGCAGTTATCAACCTCTTCGATGATGCCCATGCTGCTTTCTATAGTAAGACGGACGAACTGGGTATGGTGAGACGTTATCTTTATAATGTAACGCCAAATACCGATGCCAGTCATTTCACGATGACTCCCAAGACCATCAGCTATGATGTACGCTTCAAGAAGGCGGGCAAGGCAGAAAATATCACTTTCTCCATGTTTGACCCCTTCATTGTATATAACTACAACGGTAGCAAGTGGGAAGTACATAAATATACTTATAAGTTTGACGAGGTCCTCTATGAGTATTATAGTGGAAGCCCCCAGAGCTACGACACAGGCTATACCTGGGCATTGGAGATTCCCTATTCATGGTTTGCCTATCCCCGTGAAGATGTTCCCATGGGCAGCTACAAGAAGGGTGCGCTCTATGGTGCTTATGGGAAGTATAACCACTCTTTCGGACAGTGGGCGGCCGACCGTTACAACTCGAGAGACTGGTATCTTTATCCTGAGAGTAATATGGTGATGTATAATTAATGTTATGCAGAAATATATAAAGAATGTAACATAAAGTTTATTCTCGTAACCGAAATCATGCTTTTTTACATTTTTTAATATATAAATGCTTGCAGGTAAAGATAATTGTATTAATTTTGCACTCGATTCGAATTTAAACCATTTTTAAAATATTTCTAAAAACAAAAAATTATGAAAAAGTATTTGATGAGTTTTGCAGCTCTTGCATTCATCGCAAGCGTATTCGTAAGCTGCACAAAGCATGACGACATTGTTAATGTTAATGATTTGACACCTGCTGAGAAGTACAAGCTGGCTTTTGAGGCTGCTTTCGGTACTGTTCAGAAGACTGAAGCTAACCGTACATGGGGTTTTGAGGATCAGACACCCCTTCAGTTTGACGAAAAAGGTAATTTGATTAACAATGGTACCCGTGGTGTGAATGCCAATGGTAACGAGTGGGGACTGTATGTAAATGTTCCCGAGCCCCTGACACAGGAGCAGAAGGATGTTGTAACCGAGTGGTTCAAGGCCAACAAGAATCCTCAGGGCGTTGCTGTTAACTGGAGTGACTTCTTCGTACAGCAGGTTTATACAGGTGAGTGGGGTCCTAACATGAACTATCTCTACTGCGGTAGCTCAACCGACCACACTTATAACTTCAATGCTGGTACTGCTGGTACATATGGTAATGTATGCTATGGCCTGAAGCCTGGTGCAACAGATCAGAATGACCGTATCTATGGTTCTGACCAGATTGAGTTCATGGTTAACAGCAGCACGGAGTACTTCGGCTTCCACAACTCTTTCGATTCAGAATTCTACAAAGATAACTATGTAATCATTCCTGGTGACCGCATCAGCCCGCTGGTTGCTGGTATGTACTTCGTTGGTTTCGACTTCGAGGCAAATGGTCAGTCAGACAATCAGAAGGTTGCTCGTGACTACTATTTCGACAACTGGATTGTTAAGATTACTCCGGGTCTCTACAAGCAGGGTCAGCGCGTATTTGTTGAGGATATCATTGCAGGTCTTGATGACCTGGAGCACCTCGACATCAGCGACTGGGACTTCAACGATGCCGTATTCGATGTATTACCTCAGGATTATTGGGATAACCAAGGTCAGCATCATCAGGAGACTATTATCACCCTGCAGGCTGCTGGTGGTACACTGCCTCTGACTGTTGGTGGTAAGGAAGTTCACGAGATGTTCGGCGTTAATGTTAGTGATATGGTTAACACTGGCCGTGGTCCTGAGTGCCCCGTTGTTATCTTCCGTCTTAACACTATGTACACCAATGCTAACGACGTTCCCGTATATGTAAACGGTAACATCCTGCTCCAGGCTCTCGAGAAGGATCCCGACACCCAGAAGCTCGCAGCTCCTGTAAATGTAAACTGGGTTGGTGAGAAGGTATTTATCAACAACGTTTATATGTTCAGAGAGTGGCTCCAGGGAGAAGTTGAGAACTGGTATCAGCTCCGTTAATTGAATACATCAAATACTCTATATTTTTAAAAAAGCGAAAGGAGCGCCTGCGTGATGCAGACGCTCTTTTTTTTTGGCTATATCAAATAAATGTTGTAACTTTGCCCCTTGAAATGGCAAACATGAAGACATTGGCCAAGGATACGGCCATCTACGGACTCTCGAGCATCGTCGGCAGATTCCTCAACTACCTGCTCGTACCACTCTATACCGCCAAGATGTCGGCAGAGAGTGGCAGTTATGGTGTCATCACTAATATGTATGCGCTGACGGCGCTCATCCTAGTGCTGCTGACGTTTGGTATGGAGACCACCTTCTTCCGTTTTGCCAATAAGGAAGGTGAGAATCCCCAATGTGTCTTCTCAACAGCGCTTATCGGTGTCAGTTCAGCGGCACTGTTGTTCTCGGTTTTAGTATTATTGTTCCTTGCACCTGTCAGCGACTTCCTCGGTTATGCCAATCATCCGTCGTATGTCTGGGCTATGGCTCTGACGGTAGCCATTGATGCCGTACGTGCCATCCCCTTTGTCTATCTGCGTCAGCAGAAGAAGGCGGTGAAGTTTGCTGCCTTGCAGCTGCTGAACATTGCCATCACTATCTTGCTGAACCTGATATATTACCTGTTGCTTGAAGGTGAAGACCCGGGTTATGCCTTTTACATCAATCTCATCAGCTCTACCGTCATCACGCTTTGTCTCTTCAAGGAGTTCATGGGCATCCGTGCCGGTTTCGACCGTCAGCTCATGCGTCGTATGCTCAACTATAGCTGGCCCATCGTCATTCTTGGTATTGCCGGCATCTTGAACCAGGTCGCCGACAAGATACTTTTCCCCTTCGTCTATAAAGGTGCCGATATGAAGATGCAGCTTGGCATTTATGGCGCTACGGTGAAGATAGCCATGATTATGGCCATGATTACGCAGGCCTTCCGCTATGCTTACGAGCCGTTCGTGTTTGGTAAAACGCACGACAAGGACAACGACTACATGCAGGCCACAGCCATGAAGTATTTCATTATCTTCACGCTGCTGGCATTCCTCTGCGTCGTGGGATTCATCGACATCATCAAACATCTCATCGGCCCCGACTACTGGGTAGGCCTGCGAGTGGTGCCTATCGTCATGGCAGCTGAAATCATGATGGGCATCTACTTCAACCTCTCTTTCTGGTACAAGCTCGAGGACAAAACCTACTGGGGAGCCATCTTCTCAGGCATCGGCTGCACCATCCTCATTGCCATCAACGTCATCTTCGTGCCGCGCTTTGGCTACATCGCCTGTGCGTGGGCAGGCTTCTTCGGCTACTTCACGGCCATGATGCTCAGTTACATCGTGGGACGCATCTATCATCCCATCATCTATCCGCGACGGTCCATCTCCGTCTATATCATCCTGACCATCCTCTTCTATGCCGCCATGCACTATGGCCGGCAGTTGCTGCCCCTGTGGGGCTCTCTTGTGCTCAACGCCGTCATGATTATGATTTTCGTTGGTCACGTGCTGCGTTACGACTTCCCCGTGACCAGCCTTCCCATTATTGGCAGATACTTCAGGAAGAATAAATAAACAATAACAATAAAAACAATCAAACGATGAAACAACTAACAGCAATTTTGCTTTTCTGTCTCCTTACCGTTCTACCTTCCAATGTGAAGGCCGACGAAGGTATGTGGACTTTGTACGACCTGCCGCAGGCTGTCTATCACCAGATGCAGGCCGAAGGTTTTTCCCTTCCCTATGAGTCACTTTACAGTGGTGAGAATGCCATCATGAAGGCCGTCGTCAACTTCGGCGGATTCTGCTCAGGTGTCGTGGTGTCGCCCGATGGACTGGTGTTCACCAACCACCATTGCGGCTTCGACGCCATTCGCCAGCACTCCACCGTCGAGCATGACTATATGCTCAACGGCTTCAATGCCCAAAGCTATGCCGAGGAGCTGCCCAACGAGGGACTCTTCGTCAGCTTCATGGTGGAACAGCGCGACATCACGTCCGAGCTGAATGCGCAGGGCCTGATGAACATGTCCGGCCGTCAGCTGTCAGAGTTTATCGACAGCGTCGAGAATGCCATGAGCAAGCAGATACACTTGCAGGACTCTACGCTTCGTGTTGAGATCAAACCGTTCTACGAGGGCAACAAGTATTACCTCACCACCTACCGTGACTTCAAGGACGTGCGTCTGGTGTTTGCCATCCCCAAGTCTATGGGTAAGTTTGGCGGTGAGACCGATAACTGGATGTGGCCGCGCCAGACGTGCGACTTCTCCGTCTTCCGTATCTATGCCGACCCCGTCACCAACGGTCCGGCCGAGTACAACGAGCGTAATGTCCCCTATCACCCCAAGTACTGGGCTCCCGTCTCCATGAAGGGCTATAAGGATGGTGACTTCGCCATGACCATGGGCTATCCGGGCAGCACCAGCCGTTACCTCTCCAGTTACGGCATCCTGGAGCGTTATGCCGAGAATGCCGTACGTGCACAGGTGCGTGGCGTCAAGCAGGATGTCATGATTCGCCATATGCGTGCTTCCGAGAAAGTCCGCATCATGTACGACTCGAAGTTTGCGCAGAGTGCCAACTACTGGAAGAACTCCATTGGCATGAACAAGTGCATCGACAGCATCGGACTGGTCGGCCAGAAGCAGATATTCGAGTACAGGCTGCGCCAGTGGCAGGACAAGACGGGCTACCTGAAGGGACAGCTCGACTTCGACAAGCTCAGCGAGTATTACAAGCAGCGCTATCATGCCAACCGCATGTTCACGCTCATCTACGAGACCTTCTTCGAAGACCAGCTTTCCATGCGTGCCTTCAGCAGCAGCACTGGCCGTATGGAGGTGAAAGGCCCTGAGGACAAGGCCGAGAAGCAGTACATCGAGTTCCGCGACAATACCGACGAGTGGGACCTGGAGACCGACTGTGAGGTGCTGGGCACGCTGCTGGAGAACTACCGCCAGCAGGCCACGTCAGAATACATACCTGACTTCTACAAGACCATTGACAGCCGCTTTGGTGGCGACTGCAAGCGCTATGCCCGCTTCCTCTACGAGAACTCCGTGCTCATGCGTAGCGGCAAGCCCATCTACATCAACCAGAAGGAATACTCTCGCGACCTTGGCGTGGAGTACGGCATCGACGTCTATTCCATCCTGATTGCCAGCTACATGGCCATTGGTCAGTTCGACGACGAGATCCGTGAGCAGGAGAAATACCTCTGCGCCGCCAAGCTGCGCATGGAGCAGGACCTGCCCAACTATTCTGACGCCAACTTCACCCTCCGCATGTCCTATGGTCAGGTGGGTGGCTACACGCTCGGCGGACAGCCCTCAGGCTACTATACCGAGGCTCAGAGCATGGTTGATAAGATGCTGCAGGGCGAGCGCGGCGTTATCGACTATGAGGCCGAGCCCATCATGAAGCAGCTGCTCTCAGCCCGCGACTTCGGACCTTACACCGACGGCACCAGCGGTAAGATGCAGCTCTGCTTCCTCTCCAACAACGACATCACGGGCGGCAACTCCGGCTCTCCCGTCTTCAACGGTCAAGGCGAGCTCATCGGTCTGGCTTTCGACGGCAACTGGGACAGCCTCTCCAGCGACATCTTCTTCGATCGCGACCTGGCCCGTACCATCAGCGTCGATATCCGCTACGTCCTCTTCATGATGGACCGCTGGGGTCATGCCGACCGCCTGCTACGCGAGATTAACCCTGTAAAGTGAAAAGTGAAGAGTGAAGAGTGAAGAATTGGCCACTGCCCATGTGTGGCGACGGTTATTTATCGTAGGCTGCCTCCTCTGGAGTGCGGTAGCAAATTCTTCACTCTTCACTTTTCACTCTTCACTTATAGCGGCGCAAGACCTGCATCGTTATTCTTTGGGCTTTACCGTCACTTACAATCCTCCTTCCGCCCTCCTCCTTCCACCCTCCACCACTTTTGCCGACACTATTCCCATAGAGTTCGAGAAGCATCGCATCCTGCTGCCCATCGAGATTGACGGCAAGAAGTACCGCTTCCTCTTCGATACCGGCTGCACCCAGGGTGTTGTCTTTGATCCTTCCCCCCTTTGGGGGAGTCAGGGAGAGGGTTCTCCTTTAAAGGAAGTCGGTCGCGTTGTCTCCTTCGACGTCAACAATCGTCGCGACACCGTCCGCGTGGTACAGCTGCCGCAGTTCCGTCTGGGCCATTTGGACATTGACGGCTATCTCTGCACCGTTATCCGTAGCGGACCCATCACGCGAGGCTACGACGGCATCATCGGCTTCGACCTCATCAACAAAGGTCTCGTCTGTAAGATTGACGTCGATAACAAGCGCCTCATTCTCACCGACCACAAGAAGTTCTTTGCGAAGGAAGAGGGCTACGAGGTGAAGTATAAACTCTCGAGCTTCGTGCCCTACGTGTGGGTCAGTCCGTTTATGCGCCACATGGATCGTGCGCTATTCGACACGGGTTTTACCAGACTCTACACCATGAATCGCGAGAGTTTCCAGAAGCACGTCTATAAGAGCAAGCAGGTAGCAGCGCAGGTCGAGGGACGCGCCGTCGGACAGTCCACCATTGGTGCGCATAGCGTGGAGACGGCCGACACCGTCTATTTCCTGGCCCTCGACCGTCTGAAGTGGGACGACTTCTCGTTCCGTAACTACCATACCGTGACGCAGGAGGGCTCGTCACACATCGGCGCCGAGCTGCTCGACTACGGCAGCGTCATCATCAATCCCTTCAAGAAGCGTATCATCTTCCAGCCCAACACCAAGACTGACGAGATGACCATTGCCAACAAACAGTTCCAGATGTCCATCGTTCCCGCTGGTGACCGCCTCGTCGTCGGACTCGTCCGTGAGGAGAGCGAAGCCTACCGCAACGGCATACGCCAAGGCGACGTCATCCTGAAGGTCAATGGCCGCCGCATCACCAGCCTCGCTGCCTTCCAGCAGCTCCACTTTGAGCCCGGCGTCACCTATACCTACACCGTCCGTCATCTTGACGGCACCATTGCCGACGTCAGGGTAAGAAAGGACTAAAAATATTTCCCGAATTATTATGTATTTCTCTCGGTTTGCATTATCTCTGACCAGTCGGTCGAAGATAAGCTGCACCTCGGAAATGAAAATAAATCATAATTTATTTTGTATTTCTCTCGGTTTGCATTATCTTTGCATTATAATAACTAAAAACTATAGAAAGATGAAACAAACGAAATTCGCAATGACACTCCTGCTGCTGGCAGTGGCAGTGATGATGTATGGACAGGGACAGGCTCCCTCAAACCCCGCGCGTTCAGGAAACTCGACAGGAACCCCAACCACTTCGACAGCTGTGCCCGATGGTACGGGAGGCCTGTCATCAACGAGCAAGAGTGCGCTCCAGCTGGTGGAATATCCGTTGGGTGTTCTTGCCAAGGACGGTCGTGGCCTGACGCTCAAGAAAGCCCTCAAAACCGTCAAGGACGGTCATCCGTCGTGGGATGTAACGGACAATGGTGACTCTTTCAGCGTCTGGCAGTCTGATGGCTATAACATGTCTTGGCGTGGCGTGCCCCTGTTCCTCGGACAGTATATCCCGGGTGACAAGCTGAAGTGGCACTACAGCATCAACTTCTATACGGATAAGTACACGAAGGAGAAGGCCAAGGAGTGCTCCATGCGTTTCATCAACGAGCTGCGCAAGGAGGGCTTCAGCATGACGAGCGACGTGCTCGACGGTCGCGACAACTATCCGATAGACAAGATTCTGACGCGTGGAAACTATCGTGTGGTCTGCACCCTCATCTGTAACGGCGGCTCATGGCATCAGTTTGACATCGACGTCTGGCCGGACTGGAAATAATTCTTGAAAATAACTTGCAAATGTCCTTACTTTTTCGTATCTTTGACTTCGTCGAAGATACTTTCGCTCGACAATAAAAATAAAAGCGATTTTATTTTGTATTGTGCTCACTTATTCGTATCTTTGCATCAGATAAAGAAAGGACCTTGAATCAGGCTATGAAAAGGGAGGGCAAAACGTATTAGGAATTTCCCGCCCGTGAAACATAAGTGACACGCTCGTGAAAGTTAATTTTCGCGGACGTGTCATTTAATTTTCACGCCCGCCTGTACCCCGACGAGAACGGCTGTTCGTCCCTACGATCGCCGTTCTTCCTCCCTTCAAAACGGCACCTTCGCCCCTACAACTCGGCACTTCTCCAATAGAAAGACGGCGTTTCTCCGCAGAGAAGCGCCGTTTTTTATTCTTTTAGGAAAGAAATTACAATTTCCTAATGACTTATACTGCTGCATCATCGTAGATTGCCTTGATGTCCTTCATCGTCAGTTCGTAGGCCTCCTCAGGGGTATAAAGTTCCTTGTCCATGTCAGCGAACTCCTCGTCCTGGGGCATGTCGACCAACGGCATCGTCCTTCTTGCAGTTGTCGTAGCCATAATCTTCTTGTGTTTAAGTTTCTACGTGCAAAAATACACATTATTTCCGACATTTAGTCACCTACGGCGAGAAAATTGCATTTAGGTCCGAAAATAATACCAGAAACTCGTTTAAGCATCATTGAGACGCAGCAATTTTGCGAAGCTAATCTTCTCCAGTCAAAGAGTCCCGCTAATTTTCTTCAAAACCATTTTTTGCGATTCCGAGTTTACTGCCGTCTGAAAAAAGTTGAATAATTGCAGGTATTGTTCGGCAGGATAAGTGCCAGCCTTGAGCAACAGCCGCCTATTGACGCGAACGGTGTTGGCATTGACGGTCAGTTGTATGCTGAACGTTCCGAAAGTGCTGTTTATGATCGTGTCTGAAGGCATGGCTTCTATCTCATAACCTTCAGGAATGATGAATGTAACATCGTCCTCGTCAACATACCCGTAGCTGATGACGATGTCTTCCGTACGCAGTGTGTCGCTCTTGAGCGTTGTGTGCCCATGTCGTATGGGATATAGCGGGACAAACAGCCGCATGCCATTGGCAGAGGCATACTTCTGGCTGTTCATCGTTGCCTGTATGTGAAGAGACAGCCCGTCTATGCTTACCTGCGAATTGCTGACGATGTTCTGCGGTGCATGTACCATGCGTTGCAGGGCGCGGTGCAGGTCGTTCTTGTCCATCTTGCTCAACGGCAATCTATCTTCCATCTGCCGGCAGCGTGTCTCCTGTTTTAATTGAATGGAAGCCGTGCCATCGGGGGTAAGCGTCACCTGTACTGCGTTTTTCTCGACGTTAGCAGTGTCAGCATAGACCGGCAGACGCACAATCTGACCTCCGTCAGCATTCACCGTGACGGCATCGTGCCCGGCGATGTCCTCATGAACATAGCCGAAGGGAATCCGTGGGTTGGTGCACTCTATCCAGATTGTGTCACCGGGCAGAGGAACCTGCAGGATAACATGGTTCATTTGTCCTACGCTGGCAAAGTCGGGCATGAGACGCCGGTGGTCCATACTGATGACGGTGTAGCTGGAAGATATGCCAATCTCCTTCAGCATGGCGCACATATAATTCGTTAGTCCCTTGCAGTCGCCGAATCCGCTCTCTGCCACCTGCTCCGCTGTGGCGGGCTGCTGACCGCCGATGCCCAACAGAATGGCCACATAGCGAGTAGTCTCACCCAGAAAGCGGTACACCCGCTCTACCTTGTCGCGGTCGTTTGGCAGCCCATCGGTCATTTGGTGCAGCTTCTCCCTGACGGCTGCAGGTAACTCATCACGCCCCTGGACCAGTGAATATTCCCATTGTCCATACTCCTTCCAGTCGTTGAAGTGCCCCTCTTCTCCATAATACACAAACTGCTGTGGCGCAAAGAAGGCCAGGGGGATACGTTCGTGCAGCGGACGGGTAAACGGCTCGCGGTGCAGGGCGGGAAGGTCCGATAACTGTAGACTCAACACCTGCATCTTCTTTTCTTCCGTACGTGTGACTTGCGTTGAAATGTTCTGCTGCGTATGGCGGACAGTCTGTTCCTTCGGAACCTGCAATGTGTAGGCAGCATGTCTTACGCTGACCTCATAGTCATCCTGCGGGCAGAACCAAGGATATTCTATCACGTTGTCACGACATTCCATGGTCCACTCGTATGTGATGGTAACAGGGAAAGTAGGGGGAGTGTAATCATAGTACATCTTGTAGTCATCTACAGCCAGATAAGGCGAGTATTCTGTGCGGAGCAGTTCACTCTTTTTTATTTCGCGCACAACCTGTCCGCTGCCGTCGGTCACTATGCCATGAAAAGAACTCAGCTTGTTTTTCTTACTGCACGAGCAGACAAACGCAGCATGGCGTGCTCCCTGTTGGTTGACAATGGTCAGTACTTTTTTCTGTTGTACGGTCATGCTCGTCATGTCATTGCTGACGATGCTGATGGTCCAGTCTTCTACGATGCAGTTCTGCGCCCCGCAGGGAGTGAAGAAAAGCGACCACAACAGTGTCAGTGGAAGATACTTCCACAACGATATCTGTTTCAAGGTTTTCATGGCTGTTTCTTGAGTGTTATCAGGTGATTACAACTTTCGACCACCTTGTCGAAGAAGGCTTTTATATCCGTATATTGCGTCTGATTAAAGAATGTCTTGTCAATGATAAGCTGGAAGCGCATGGTCAGTATGTTCCCGTTTAACGAACCTACCACTCGTGCATTGATGCCGTCGAACTTCATGATAATGGGCTTGGCCATGTCTTCTATGACATATCCGTCGGGTATCGTCAGCATGATATTGACAATTTGCTGGTGGGCATAACGAAACTCTACAGGCAGGTTACGCGTGGGATCCTTAAACGGGTTCTCGCTCAGTGGAGGGAATACCAACGGGTTCAGGTAGATGATGTC
>CACXJZ010000051.1 GCA_902768105.1 uncultured Prevotellaceae bacterium | reverse complement strand
CATTTTTAATATATTTTGAAAAACTACTTCTACCTTTCAGGTAAACCAGGGGACTTTGACCTGAAGGTACAAAGCGGCAAAGCCGAGCGCTCTGGTTTATACTTCGTCTAATTATGTATTCGGGTGCTAAATTACTCCTTTTTTATGACACGCCCAAATATTTGAGGAAAAATTTATGGGCTCATAGATAATTAGGGATTATGTATTTCGCTATGTTCATTTAACAGGTTCAACAACACAGTCCCAATATGTGAACAAATCATCATGTGGAATATCTACAATTATACGAGCTTCCTTTAATCTAAAGGACACGACACCTCCTTCTTGATAAATCTGCCCAGGTAAGTCCGATGTGGAAAAGATGATTCTGTCGGTCTCGGCAGGAAGTCTATTATTGCGCGAATCTGCAGGTGCCGAGATGATAGAAGCAGATACTCGAATGTCACTGTAACTAAGAACCTTAGCTGTATAATAACCTAAATCATTATCATATTCATTATTAATTACTTCATCCTTGCTACACCCTGCCACTCCCGTCATCAACAGGAACAGCGCACACACGTAAAATAATTCTTTTTTCATATTAATACTTTTTTGAAATTGTTTATCGTTGCAAATGTACAATTAATTTTCTTTATTTCATAATAAAAGCATGTTAGTTACACAATTCTATTTTACATTCATATTCTGCAGAAAGAGCAGGTGCAGCATGAAAAAGGTTACCAATATATTCAAAACTGACCACTTTAAAAGCTATTCGATTACCCAAAAATCTATATTGCTTTGGGACATCGGAATTAGAAATGCCAATTAATGTATTTCCTAAGCATTGGTATGTTCCACTTGATATAGGGTCCGTTCGAACAATAAAGCCATACTCACCTACTTGTACTATTTCACCTTCGATACAGGCATCATCTTTGATACATACATTATCATCGTCGTTTGAGCACGACACAACCGTAAACGACATGCCCACTGCCATCAGCATGAGGGCAAAGAATAAGAATTTCTTTTTCATACGCTTCGATTTATATGTTTCTATTAATATAATGCTGAAGGTTGTGAATCCTTGCAATAGAAAAGAATTATTTAACATTATTTATGTTATAGCTCGATATATCCCCAGAAGTGGATCACTCAGTCCCCATTTTCCTCATGCTGTATAATATTTTTATTATTCAATAGATAACTTCATTGACGATGCGAGTTGCCGTTAGATTTGAAGTCGGCAATTTGGGGTATAGTTTCCAAAAGAGAAGAGGTGTTATTGCTAACGAATATACTCTAGTAGGATGAACGTTCTTATCGACGACAACCTGAAGTTCATAATTTCCTTCTGTATTCAAAAGGCGGACAGTACCAAGGGTTTCTCCACCATCCAGGCTATTGGTTAAACCTACAATTAAAGTGTTCCGAGTGAAATCAATGTCAGGGAGCTCGTACTTTCCGTTGTATGCCTGCTCAAATTCTTCGCGACTGTTGATAATACGAACAATAACGCCTTTTGAAAGATATGCAAATTCTTCCGCTGTAAAAAAACCGCTTTTCTGGTAGATGTCAGAATAATTTGTACTGAAATCTTTTTCAAAGAAAGCACTGACTGCCTCTGTTGCTACAGCCTCTTGGACAACATTCTTGTCGTCGAAGAAGTCATTATTATCATCATTACTACAACCAGTCACTCCCATCATCAACAGGAGCAGGGTACAAACGTAAAACAAAACATTCTTCTTCATATTAATTCGACTAAATCATTTATTCGTAATAGTGCTTTCTTTTCTCTTGTAACGGAGACGGTTCCAGAATCCTGCACTTGTTTCCTGATGTTTAACCTTCTTTAACGGATGTTTCTCATGATACAAGGAAGAAAAAACGAAAAAACTTTCTTTTTAAGTGCAAGATTTCGGAAATTCTCCGTTATAACAATAAAACATATACGTATGAAGAAAATAATCTACCTTTTGGCTCTTTTGGCTTTAATGCTGACGGGGTGCTCGCATTCCCATGATGAGATAAATAGTCTTTGCGCTGAAAACGTGCAGTCAAAGATTGAATATTTTGACGGAGAGTGGAGCGTTGACCAGCAGGTTATTGACACGACGAGAATGGAATATATTGAGTATAATGAGAAAGAATTAATAATCGAACTTCCAGAGAAGTATCTGCTTGATTTATTTATGCAAGGCTCCGACTGTCATGTGAAAATTCATGAAGTTCATTATTTTTTGAAACGGCGAGGTTATTCTGAGGATGCTGTGTTCTTTGATCTCATGATGTATTATGGTTTTGGAGATATAGGAGAGGGGAATTATTTGAACGGACGCTTCTACGCTGAGGTGGATGGAAAAGATGATATTTTCGGCATTATATCGTCCACGTTGGGAAATGTCGTGTATAGACCGAAAAACGAACAATATACGATAGCGGTCCCTGTTAGCAGCATTATCAGGTTAGGTGATGGATATTATGAGAGAACAGAGGTAAAACTGCCTCAGCCCATAACATTATATTATAACACAACGAAGAAAATAGAATAGGAGGGCGTGGAAACAGAGCGACAACTGCTTGATGCCATCAACAGCGGAGAACGGGAGGCCCTGCGCAGGCTCTACGACCGCTATGCAGGCTACGCGATGACCGTTGCGTTGAGGTATATCCCACAGCACGACGAGGTACGCGACGTCATGCAGGACAGCTTTGTCAAGATACTCACAACCGTCCAGCGGTTCAACTACCGCGGCGAAGGGTCGCTCAAGTCGTGGGTCAGTCGTATTGTTGCCAACCGCTCCATCGACTATCTGCGGGAGCACGAGCGGTTTACGCTCATAGACAACGTGCCAGACGAGGCTGAGGAGGAACCCGACATCGGCCGCGTGCCGCCGGACGTGCTGATGAAGCTCATTGCCAAGCTGCCGGCCAACTACCGAACGGTGCTCAATCTACATGTATTCGAGCAATGTTCTCACCGTGAGATAGCCCAGCAGCTTGGCATTAAAGAGAGCACTTCGGCCTCCACCTTCTTCAGGGCAAGGCGGATGTTAGGCAAGATAATCAAAGAATACTTAAACCAACAAGAGATATGAAACAGGACAAATGGACACAACAGCTGCACGACAAGCTGGCGGAGCACCAGACGGTTGCGCCGGAGGGGTTGTGGAGTGACATTGAGGCAGCCCTCAATGCCCAGCCCAAGGCCCGCAAGTCCCGTTTCGTTGCCCTGCGCCGATGGGCCGTTGCTGCCTCGATAGCAGCGCTTGTTGGTGGGGGAGTGTATTGGGGTATGTTCCAGTCTCCTTCGAAGGAAGACGTCTCTCAAGCTGAGGCTTCGCAGCCGCATGCAGGCAAAAAGGAACAACCGTCTATTGTACCAAGCGACGACAATGAAATAAGTACCACTCCCTTGCGGAGGAACGAAGGGATAAGCGTTCTTCCTGTGCAGCGACTGAGGGAGGAGATGGCAGAGCAAATTGCCGCTCTTGACACAACAAGCATCCAGACAACAAAGGCTGAAGACGTGATTCCCCAGCCCCCCAGTGAGGAACATCACGACGTTTCCGATCCCCAACCCAGCACGGGTGCTCACGATGTTGCCCGACCGCAATACCCCAACATGGGACTCTCTTCCGTCCCCCGCCGAGGGAGCACAGGAGGCTTGGGCTCTCTATCCCTCAAGCTCTATGCCTCCAACGGACTGGTGTCTTACATGGGCCGCAACGGGGTGCTGATGGATGACGCGTTGGCAAGTAACTATACAAGCACCTATCATGCTGGCGAGACGCGAGGTAGCATGCCTATTTATCTGGCAGGTTACGAAGAGCGGCAGCACCACTACCAGCCCCTCTCCTTCGGTCTCAGCGTCAACTATCCGCTAACATCGCGACTGGCTGTCTCTGCTGGTGTCAACTACACCTGGATGCGCTCTGACTTCACGCAGATTATCCAGACGCAGACCATTAGCCAGGAGCAGAAGCTGCATTACATCGGCATCCCCGTCAGCGTGTCATACCGGTTGTGGAGCTATAAGGGCCTGAGGGTCTATGCGTCGGCAGGTGTTGAGGCTGACTGGAATGTCAAGACGCATCTTCAGACAGAAGGTGTTACGCAGCCTCTGGACCATGACCGCATGCAGTGGTCTGTCAGGGGCAGCTTAGGTGTGGAGTATTACATCATCCCGCAGCTCGGACTCTACGTGGAGCCCGGAGCCGCCTACTACTTCGACAATGGCAGCTACATACAAAACTACTGGAAAGATAAACCCACAAGTCTGAACCTGCAGATGGGTATCCGCTTCAACCTGTCAAGGCAAGGCGGACAAGAGTAACGTCATAAGGAGAGAGCTACGAGAACGTGGCGTTACTGGCCTTTAAAGGCTTCCTTCGTCATTTCTACAGCCAGCGTTTCCTCGCGGAAGCGCTGGTATGACATATAGACAAGGCCGTGGTCGGCATCACGGTCGCCCCAGGAGTTCTTGAGGATAAAGTAACGGTTGTTCTTGGCATCGCGGGCCAAGCCGACGATGGCCATAGCGTGCCCCTTACTTTCCCAGCAGACGCCATGATGCTGGCGTACGGCACGCTCAGTCTTGGCAATCAGCGTGTCCATGGGGATGTTCCAGAAGCGGTTGTGCTCCCAGTTGTCGGGCATGTCGATGTCGAGAAGCTCGTTGTAGGGCTCGTCGTCATTGCTGGTCAGGGCGATGTACTCGTCGGGGGCGCACACGCTGCGGGCAAACTCATGGGGTGTATAGACAGCCCCCAGCATAAAGACCTGATGGGGCGGGGCGATGGTGGAGTCGAACGTGCGATAGGCATCGTGGGCGCACAGCCCGTATTTCTGTATGAGGTTGATGCACGTCACGCCCATGCCGCGCTTGCTTTGGGGCGCTTTGGGCTCCCGCTGCAGCATGTACTCCACGTAGGCCGGCGACAGATTGACGGAGTCGCCGCGTCCGATGTGCTCCGTCTCGATGGCGGCAAGCATGGCATAGGCCCAGCACGTTTGGCTCTGTCCCTGGTCCTTGATGGGTGTCATGTGGTTGAGCACCTCCACCTCTACAGGCGGATGTTCCCAGGCCGATTTCTTGGCACAGCCAGTCAGCAGGCATATTGCGATAAGATAATATATGCGCTTCATGCCTGCAAAGGTAGTGCAAACCGAGCGAAAAACCAAAGAAAAAAACAAAGATTTAGAGTCCCTTGATAAGGGACGGCTATAATGCAGGGATAAAAAATCTTATAATCCTTGGTTTTTCGCTCGGTTTGCACTACCTTTGCACCCATGAAACTGAAGGATTTTGAAATTATGGCTCCTGTGGGCTCGCGCGAATCGCTGGCTGCAGCCATTCAAGCGGGTGCCGACTCGGTGTATTTCGGTGTGGAGCAGCTGAACATGCGTTCGCACTCTGCCAATCACTTTACGATTGACGATCTGCGCGACATTGAGCAGGAGTGTGACAAGCACGACATCAAGACATACCTGACGGTCAACACCATTATCTATGGTGAGGATATTCCCTTGATGCATGAGATTGTAGATGCCGCACGGGAAGCAGGCATCTCGGCCGTCATTGCTTCTGATGTGGCGGTGATGACGTACTGCAACCAGATAGGGCAGGAGGTTCATCTTTCCACCCAGCTGAACATCTCGAACATTGAGGCCCTGAAGTTCTATGCCCAGTTTGCCGACGTGGTGGTACTGGCACGTGAGCTGCGGATGGAGCAGGTGGCAGAGATTCATCGTCAGGTAGAGGAGCAGCACATCTGCGGACCCTCAGGTGAGCTGGTACGTATAGAGATGTTCTGTCACGGTGCGTTGTGCATGGCGGTCAGCGGCAAGTGCTACATGTCGCTGCACAACATGAACAGGAGTGCCAATCGTGGCGAGTGCGTGCAGATTTGCCGCCGCAGCTATACGGTGACAGACAACGAGACGGGCAACGAACTGGAGATAGACAATAAGTACATCATGTCGCCCAAGGACCTCAAAACCGTCCGTTTCATCGATAAAATGATGAATGCCGGGGTGCGTGTGTTCAAGATTGAGGGACGCGCCCGTGGACCCGAATACGTCTATAACGTAGTGAAGTGCTACAAGGAAGCCATACAGGCGGTGCTTGACGGAACGTTTACCGAGGAGCGCAAGGACGAGTGGGACGCACGGCTGGCCACCGTCTTCAATCGCGGCTTTTGGGACGGCTACTATCAGGGACAGACGCTGGGTGAGTGGAACGACAGCTACGGCTCGAATGCCACGGAGCGGAAAGTGTATATCGGTCCTGGCGTCAAATACTTCTCGAAACTGGGCGTAGCGGAGTTCAGCGTGGATGCCAACACCTTCAAGGTGGGCGACAAGTTGCTCATTACCGGCCCGACAACAGGCGTGATGTATGTCACGGCTGATGAGATACACGACGACCACGGCCCCGTGGAGGAGGCGCAGCAAGGCACCCGCGTTGCCATCAAGGTGACGGGGAAGGTTCGTCCCAGCGACAAGTTGTTTAGAATAGACTCGATATAACGTAATAACGCAATAAAACGATGCAGACAATCAACGAGATACAAGACGAGATTATTGAGGAGTTCAGCGGTCTGGACGACTGGATGGACAAGTACCAGCTGCTCATAGACCTGGGTAACGAACAAGAGCCGCTGGACGAGAAGTACAAGACAGAGAGCAACCTCATTGACGGCTGCCAGAGCCGCGTGTGGCTGCAAGCGGACTACGAGAACGGCATCATCCGCTTCACGGCAGAGAGTGATGCGCTCATCGTGAAGGGAATTGTGGCGCTTCTCATCCGTGTGCTGAGCGGACATACGCCGCAGGAAATCCTGAATGCAGAGCTATATTTCATTGACCGCATCGGCCTGAAGGAGCACTTGTCACCCACACGCTCAAATGGTCTGCTGGCTATGGTCAAGCAGATGCGCATGTATGCCTTGGCATTTGGGCACTAAGAAAAGATTATAATGCTTGGCGTAAAGCCTGGCGGACGGCGTGACGGGCCTGACCGATGCGATACTCTACAGTACGATAGGGCAGGCTGGTCTCCTTGGCAATCTGCGCTACCTGCATACCGCCGTAGATGTGCAGGCGATAGGCTTCGCGACATTCGGGAGCCAAGCGTGCCAACGTGCGTTCCATGCGTTCCATGAGCTCGTTGGCGGAAATGATGGAGTCCATGGTTTCGTGGTCGGTTCCTGTAGCTATAATATAATGTTCGTATTCTTCCCAAACACGACGGCGACGGAACCAGTCAGCCACCGCGTTGCGCGCCATGGTAAAGACCAAGGCGGGCAACGTGATGTCGCTGATGAGCTTGTCGGACTTCAGCAGACGGACAAAAATGTCCTGTACGACATCCTGTGCGGTGTCGTCATCACCCAAGCGCATCGCAACAAAACCTACGATTTCATCGCGATGCTGGGCATAGTAGTCTGCTAACAGTTCCTTATTCATGAAGCATTGAGGTTTTACTCTTTACTCTTCGTTCTTCACTAACTTGATGGTGCCGTCCTCATTGTAGAACAGGCGCTGCACCTTCAGTGAACGCAGGTGCGTAATGTCGTTTGAGGGCACACAATCGTGATAGAACAGGTACCACTGTCCCTTGTACTCTACGATGGAGTGGTGGGTGGTCCAGCCAACGACGGGCTCGAGGATGACACCCTGATAGGTGAACGGTCCGTAGGGGTTGTCACCGATGGCGTAGCACAGGAAGTGTGAGTCGCCGGTAGAGTAGGAGAAGTAATACTTGCCGTTGTACTTGTGCATCCATGATGCCTCAAAGAAACGGTGCGGGTCGCCTGCCTTCAGGGGCTGTCCGTCCTTGTCGATGATGATGACGGGACGCGGAGCCTCGGCAAACTGCTTCACATCGTCGGTCATGCGAACCACGTTGCTGGGCAGTGCGGGTGCGTCGGGCTTGGCGAAGAGCTGTGTCTTGTGGTCGGGAGCCGGACCCAGGTCGATGAGACCGTTGTCGTCGCCGTACTTGCCGGGAATGGCCTCAAAGCCGTGATAGAGCGTACGTCCCCACTGCAGCTGTCCGCCCCACAGTCCGCCAAAGTAGCAATAAATCTGACCGTCATCGTCCTTGAAGACGCAGGGGTCGATAGAGAACGATCCTCGGATGGGGAACTTCTCGGGGATGAACGGGCCTTCGGGCTTGTCGGCCACAGCCACACCGAGACGGAACACACCACTATACTCCTTGGCAGAGAAGATGAGGAAGTATTTGCCGTCCTTCTCAACGACGTCATTGTCCCACATCTGCTTCTCGGCCCAGGGCACGTCCTTCACGTCGAGAATCACACCGTGGTCGGTGGCTTCGTCGTTCTCAACGTCATCCCATGACAGCACATGGTAGTCCTTCATCTGGAAGTGACCGCCGTCATCGTCAAAGCATTCGCCGGCATCCCAGTCGTGGCTGGGATAGACATACAGACGTCCGTTAAACACATTGGCTGAGGGGTCAGCCATATAATCACTCGGGAAAAGATACCTTGGTAATTTAGCCATAATCGTTTATTTGTAAAGTTTGATAATTTCGTTAACCACAGGCTTCGGCCGATACTGGCGGTCGAAGAGCAGCGGGTAGTTAGTACGTCCGGCAATAGGCCAGCCGTTAAGCCATGAGCCTCCGTCGCTGATGCCCCACAGGTTGATGCGACTGATTTGCGAGCGGTGCTTGTAATAGATGTTAAACAGGGCCAGCCAGCGCTCATCCAGCTCTTTCTGCTTGGCAGCAGGCAGACCATCTGCGTAGGGATTGTACTTCTGCTGGAACTCGAAGTTCTGCTCTACGGCAGCACCTCCGAAACCCTCGGGATTGGGCAGTACGTTGACGTCGAGCTCAGTAATCATGACCTTCACGCCACAAGCAGCAAAGGCATCGATGCTCTTCTCGTACTCCGCCAGGTCAGGATAGTCCAGTCCGTTGTGGCTCTGCATACCTACGCCGTCGATGCGTAGTCCTTTGGTTTTCAGGTTTTTCACCAGACGACACACTGCCTCTCGCTTGGCTTGTCCTGACATAGAGTAGTCGTTATAATACAGCTCGGCATCGGGGTCGGCCTCGTGAGCTGTGCGGAAGGCAATCTCAATGAATTCCTCGCCCAAGAGTCTGTAGTAGGGTGACTGACGGAACGAGCCGTCATCGTTGATGGCCTCATTGACCACGTCCCAGCCATGCACCTGACCCTTATAGTGACCTACCACCGTCTTGATGTGCTTGATGAGACGCTCTTTCAGCACCTCCTTCGAGGCAGGCATGGCAGTATAGCCATTGGTAAACCACCAGTCGGGAGCCTGTGAGTGCCATACGAGACAGTGTCCGAGCACCTTCAGGTTGTGCTTCTGGCAATAGGCCACGAACTTGTCGGCCACGCGGAAGTCGAAGATGCCTTCTGCAGGTGCCAGCACCTCGGGTTTCATGCAGTTTTCTGCCACGGCACAGTTGAAGTGCTTGTCTAATACGGCATCGGCCTCGGGCACCTGGCCGTCGCTCTGCCACTGGTTCACGGCAGCCCCAATCAGGCAATACTTGCCAATGGCGTCCTTCAGTCCCTGCTGTGCCATGCATGCCAAAGGCATCATGGCCAGACATAGCATCAATATCTTAACTTTATACATTGTTACGTGCTTCGATTTCTTTGTTAATTTCGTCGAGTTTCTCGTCAGTAAGAGGATACTTGTAAATGAGGAATCCTACAACAACAAGAAGAATGGCCGGAATGATACAGGTGAACACGAGAATAGCATTCTGTGCAATGTCAGAATAGTTGGCCAGTTTCGGGTAATATGCATTTACCGGTCCGCTGATAAATGATGCCAAGAATACTACCACAAAGATGCTGAGAACCAACTGCAGGCACTTGCTGTCCTTGAACTCCTGCCACATTTCAGCGAATGAAACCGGTTTGTCAGGTGTAGTAGTGATGTTCTCTTTACTGCCCATGAAGCAGAGCATCAAGAGCACAAAGCCGACAAGTGCAAATACACATGTAACCGTAAACCAAGCCATGGGGTCAGTAGCCAAGGCAGACTCCTCTGTGGCAAAGTTGAAACCAATCCATCCCATAACCAATGGCGTAATCCATCCGGCAATGGAGAAACCTGCTTTGAAAGCAACACCTGCAAGTGCATTAACGGTAGCTGCAGGTCTGTTTCCTGTACGATACTCTGCCTCGGTGATGACTTCAGGAACCAATGCCCACATCAGAGAGCCTACGAGCAGTCCGACACCTGTCATGACCTTTGCAATCTGAACGATGGTGTTGTAAGCTTCCACATCGAAGAATTTACCGATGACGAACAAGATGGCAAATCCAACCAGGCCGACAGAAAGAAGGGTATAGTAAAGACCTTTCTTGCCCAGCCATCTTTTCAGCATCGGCAGAGACGGCAGGATGATGAAAGCGGGAATTGTACCGATAGCCATGAAGGTGGCCTGGTTCCAGTCGATGGCAGCATGGACACACATGGCGAGTCCAATGGGGAAACCTGCCTGGACAATAATCTGACCGATATTGGCACATACCATTCGGGTAGAGGTGAGGATCAGAACCTCATCGTTGTCACGTGTCATACTGGCCATGATGGAGCCATAGGGAATGTTGACAACCGAGTAAATCATGCTCAGTAAGGTATAGCTGATGGTTGCATAGGCAATTTTCATGCCCATGGACCAGGTAGCGGCCTGGGGTAACATCAGCAGGCAGGCAGCCACCGTAAGGGGAATGCCGCCATAGAGGAGATAAGAACGGTACTTGCCTAATTTGGGATTGCGATTGTCGATATAGCGTCCGACGACAGGACTCCAAAAACAGTCAATGAGACGGACTGCGAGAATCAGTCCGCTGACAAAGGCAGGGTTAAGTTTTAGTACAGTAGTAAGGTAAATCATCAGGTAGCATGCTACCGTCTGAAAAATCAGATTCTGCGCCAAGTCACCTGAGCCGAAGCCGATGCGTTGTAGCCATGAGAGTTTGTAAAAACCTTTTGTTTCGTTTGATTCCATAATATTTATTGTTTTCGTTTTTGTTTATTATTGCTGCAAAGGTAGCGGTTTTCCCCTAATTCCACGTTTGCGAATGTAACATAAGTTTTCATTTTTGTGTCATTTGGCAACAAAAAGGCTTTTGCCGGTGGTTTCATCGACATTTTTCACTACTTTTGCGTTAGAAAACTTAAAACAAACATCAAGATATGAAACATCGGTTCTTTTTATGTTGGCTAGTTGTAGTATGCCTCTGGCCGTTGACTGTTCAATCCAAGGTGACGATGCCCCAATTGTTCCAGTCGGGCATGGTGCTGCAGCGTGGCAAGCCTATTCCTGTTTGGGGCAAGGCAGATGCAGGCGAGCAGGTTACCATCACTTTCCGTAAGAAACAATACACCACTACGGCCGACGCTAATGGCAACTGGCGCATTGACCTGCCCAAGCAGAAAGCCGGAGGGCCCTATGTTGTAAAGGTTAAAGGTGAGAGTTTAGAAGTTAGAGACAACGAGATAGAACTGACCGACGTGCTCATTGGTGATGTCTGGCTGCTTTCTGGACAGTCGAACATTGATGTGACCATTGAGCGTGTCTATCCACAATATGTCGATGAAATCGACCGTTTTGACAACAACCAGATACGTTTATTCCGTGTGCAGAACGAGACCGATACACACGGTCCCAAGGACGATATACGACCTAGCAACATCAACTGGAAACCTCTAACGAAGCAGAACGCCTGGCTGTTTTCTGCTGTTGGCACGTTCCTGGGTATCCGCCAGTTCCAGGAGACGGGTGTGCCGCAGGGTATCATCGTCAATAGTTGGGGAGGAACGCCTATTGAGGCGTGGATTAGTGCCGACTCTTTGCAGCGTGACTATCCGCTGCTCGTAGAGAAGACTCGTCTTTACGATAATCCCGATTTTATCAGGGCGCAGGCGCGTGCCAACCAGCTGGCTGACCAGCGATGGAACGAGCTGTTAGATGCTCAGGATCCTGGTGTGCAGCAGCACTTTGCTGCCCTCGACTGCAATGATGCCGACTGGCAAACCGTCAATCAGGAGAGCTGGCAGTGGCGTGGTGTTGGCACCACCTGGCTGCGTCAGCACGTCACCATCGACAAGGCGCATGCAGGCAAGCCTGCTCGTCTGCTGCTCGGCACCCTCTTCGATGCCGACATCACCTATGTGAACGGCAAGCAGGTGGGACGTACCTACTACCAGTACCCGCCGCGTCGCTACGATATTCCCGAAGGACTGTTGCGTGAGGGCGACAACGTCATCACCATCCGCTATATTAATAAGTATGGTATAGCCCACTTCATTCCGCAGAAACCCTATCTGATTGCCTTTGGTGACGACCGTTTCAGTCAGAACCCAATGCCGCAGGATGTCATCTCCCTCGGCCGTCAGTGGCTACACCATGCAGGCGCCTCGATGCCGTCGTGCCCCAGTGGTGACGTGTCGTTGCAAAACCTGCCAACCACCCTCTATAATGCTGTGCTCCATCCGTTGGCACCATATGCACTCAGCGGTGTGGTGTGGTATCAAGGAGAGTCGAACACTGGCAATCCTGCTCCCTATGCCGACTTCCTGAAAAAGCTGATGGGCTGCTGGCGCGACCGCTGGCAGGATGCTCAGATGCCGTTTGTCATTGTGCAGCTGGCTAACCACGACGGACGTCAGCAGACGGGTTTCCCATCGCCCATCATGCCGCAGACGACTCCCGTCAACAGTGGCTGGGCAGCCGTCCGTGATGCACAGCGTAGTGTCGCCTACAACGACCCTTATGCAGAGCTTGCCTGCATCATCGACCTCGGTGAAACCGTCGATATTCATCCCTTGCGCAAGAAGGAAGTAGCCCAGCGTATCGGTCTTTGCTTTGACCGTCTGGTGTATAGCAAGTCTGTGCAACTCTCCCCCCGAGTCATCTCGAAGGAAGTCAATGGTCAGGAGGTTGTGCTGACACTCGACCAGCCGGTACGTGACGGTGAGGTGTTTGAGATGGAGCTGGCAGGCAGCGACCGTCGTTTCCAGAACGCCACAGCCACGGCAAAAGGAGAAAAAATTACCATTTCATCGGCTATTCAGACTCCTTGCTTTGTGCGCTATGCCTGGAAGGATGACCCTCGACGTGCGAACGTCTATGGTCTTAACGGACTGCCTATGGCACCCTTCGAAATGTAAATAAATTTACATTCTTTTCGTTAAGTCGAAAATTTCGCGTACCTTTGCAGCCGTAATTCGTAACAACAATGAAGAAGATACAGATTATCAATGGTCCCAACCTCAATTTGTTGGGCAAGCGCGAACCTGGTATTTACGGCTCGTCGTCGTTTGATGCGTACCTGCCGCAACTGCAAGCAAAGTATCCTGACGTGGAAATCAGCTACTATCAGAGTAACGTTGAGGGCGAGTTAATCAATAAGATGCAGGAGGTGGGCTTCAGTTGTGACGGTATCGTGCTGAATGCCGGTGCCTACACTCATACCAGCGTGGCATTGCAGGACTGCATCCGTTCGCTGGCGGTTCCCGTAATCGAGGTACACATCTCAAACGTCCATCAGCGTGAGGAGTTCCGTCACAAGTCACTTATTTCGTGTGCCTGCAAGGGCGTCATCTGCGGCTTCGGGCTCGACTCGTACCGTCTGGCTGTTGAGGCTTTGTTGGCATGACCATTGACAACTATATCCTGCAACACATCGATGCGGAGCCGGAGTACCTGTACCGGCTATACCGTGCAACGAACATTCATTTGCTGCACGGTCGTATGGCCAGTGGTCACCTGCAAGGTCGGCTGCTGAAGATGCTGGTGCAGATGATTCGTCCCAAGAATATCCTCGAAGTGGGTACGTTCAGTGGCTACTCGGCACTTTGCATGGCCGAGGGGCTGGAGGGTGACGGACATCTCTATACGTTCGAAATCAATGATGAACAGGAGGATTTTACGCGTCAGTGGGTTGAGCAGTCGCCCGTAGCCGACCGGATAACGTTTCTCATAGGTGATGCCATGACGGAAGCGCCGAAGTTAGGCATAACGTTCGATATGGCTTTCATTGACGGTGACAAGCGTACTTACCGCGAGACGTACGAAGCGCTGCTCCCTATTGTGCGCCAGGGCGGATTTATCATTGCTGACAATACGCTGTGGGACGGTCATGTCATTGATGCTGCCTACGACCGCGACCAGCAGACAAAGGGTATTCGTGAGTTTAATGACTATGTCGCTGCCGACAGCCGGGTTGAGAAGGTTATCCTGCCTCTGCGTGACGGACTGACATTGATAAGGGTTAAAGGTTGAAGGAGAGATATGGCAAGAGGACAATTTGTAGAGCTGCTGTTCATCAAGCGTCTTGGTTTCATCAAGACGTTCCTGCATGTGCTGTCGCAATACGACATCGGCATACGGGTGTTGCTGCCATATACCCGTCAGCTGATTCGCATGGTGATGGGCATCGGTGATATGACGGCCTACGGCATCTCTTACCGTACTGTCGATCCCTCTGGCAAGCCCATACTCGCTTCAGGCGTCGTCTATATGCCTCGCAAGAAGCGTCCCAAGGGTGTTATTGAAGTGTCACCCTTGACGCGGAGCAAGATTGACTGTGCCACGCGTGACGTCATGGCCGCCGAGATATTCCCTGGCATGATGGGTTATGTGACGATAATCCCCGATCTCATCGGCTGTGGCGTGTCTGACAAGCACCCCATTGCCTACCTGCAGCACGACAACGTGGCTGAGGTGAGTGCCGACATGCGACTGGCGGCTGCCCAGTTCCTGGAGTCGGAGCTGCACTACAAGTTGCCTAAGGAGAGTTTGCTCTTTGGCTATTCGCTTGGCGGATCGGGTGTGTGGGCATTGGCCCGTTACTACCAGTTGCATCCGGAACTGCAGGTCAGCGTACGTCACATCTTTTGCGGCGGTGGTGCCTATTATCCTGAGGTGGCGCTGCGTGCATTCCACTCTACGCGCTACAGCGACTATGCCATTCTGCCCAATATCGTGTATTCCATGAACCACTACGACCAGCTGAAGATAAATTTCGAGCATATCTTCAAAGGTCAGCTGCTGAAGAACTACACCCACTGGTGCAAGGGAAACATTCCCATTCCCGAACTGACGCAGATGATTGGCACGAAGCTCGATAAATACCTCGACTTTACCTTCTTCAACGACCAGAACCCGGAGTACATGCGGCTGATGAAGGTGGTGACCGAAAAGACCATCCCCGAAGACTGGGTGCCCAAGGCCAAGGTACACCTTTTCCACTCGCGCCATGACACCTACGTGCCCATTGCCTGCTTCTGGGAGCTCTACAAACGACTGAAACGCTGCGGTGCCCGGGTGGAGTATAAACTGCAGGACCTTGACCATGTGCCTGCTGCCGTACCCTTCGAGCTCGACTTCATTTCATTCCTCCTTGACAAAGTAAAATAAAAACATATCGACTATGCAAGAAACAAGACAAAACAAAATTGCCCGTTTGCTGCAGAAGGAACTGAGCGTCATCTTCCAGCAGCAGACCCGTGCCATGCACGGCACGATGGTCAGTGTGACACGTGTGAAGATATCGCCTGACCTGAGCATCTGCACCGCCTATCTCAGCATCTTTCCCAGCGAGAAGGGTGAGCAGCTGCTGCGAAACATTACGGCCAGCGAGAAGCAGATACGCTATGAACTGGGTACCCGCATACGTCATCAGTTGCGCATCGTACCCGAGTTGCGCTTCTTCATTGATGACAGTTTAGATTATATAGAACGTATTGATGAGCTGCTGAAGAAATGAACTTTCCGTTTTTCGTTGCCCGTCGCTATCTGTTCTCGAAGAAATCGACCCACGCCATCAATATCATCAGTGGTGTGAGCGTTGTTGGTGTCACCATTGCTACCATGGCACTGGTGGTGACGCTGAGCGTGTTCAACGGCTTTCATGACTTGGTGGCAACCTTCTTTACGGCCTTCGACCCTCAAATCAAGGTCATGCCCGCCAAGGGAAAGACGGCACCAGCCGATGACCCTGTGCTGACGCAGATACGCCAGCTGCCTGAGATTGACGTTGCCATGGAGAGCCTGGAAGACCAGGCGCTTGCCGTCTTCAATCACCATCAGGCTATGGTGACCATTAAGGGTGTTGAGGACAACTTCAACCGCCTCACCCACATCGTTGATATCCTCGAGGATGGCGACACTCTGCGCGAGAACAATGCCGACAAATACATTCTTCACGCCGCTGACATGAACTACGGCATCATCGGCATGCGTATTGCTGAGCAGCTGGGCATGGGTTATTCGTTTCCTGGCACCATGCAGGTCTATGCACCGCGGCGTGAGGGACAGCTCAATATGGCTGAACCGTCGCAGGGCTTTACTATGGACGAACTATACTCTCCTGGGGCCCTCTTCTGTGTCAGACAGGCTAAGTACGACGCCAAGTACATCATTACCAGCTTGGACTTTGCACGTCAACTTTTCGAGCAAGAAGGACATCTCTCGTCCCTTGAGCTGCGTCTGAAGCCCGGTAGCGACTTCGACCGTGTGAAGCAGGAAATCAAGCAACTGGCAGCTGACAAGTACATCGTGCAGGACCGCTACGAGCAGCAGGATGACACCTTTAAGATTATGAAGATTGAGAAGTTCATGGCCTACATATTCCTCACGTTCATCCTCGTTGTGGCTTCCTTCAACATCATTGGAAGCCTCTCCATGCTTATCATTGACAAGAAAAACGACGTCGTGACACTGCGCAACCTCGGAGCTTCCGGCAAGCAGATTGTACGCATCTTCCTCTTTGAGGGCCGACTTATTTCTGCGCTTGGTGCCGTGCTGGGCATCGTTTTAGGTCTGTTGCTGTGCTGGATACAGCAGACCTACGGCATCGTTGCCCTTGGTCCGTCAAGCGACTCGTTCGTGGTCAATGCCTATCCGGTCAGCGTCCATCCGTGGGACATCCTCCTGGTCTTCGTTACCGTCCTTGCTGTCGGCTTCCTCAGCGTATGGTACCCAGTTCGCTACTTCGCCAAGCGTCTGCTGTGACGAAGTATCTAAGCAAAAAGTTGATTTCCTGGTTGGGAGTAGAGTGATGGATAGATCAGCCTAAGGTGATGTTCTCCACCTCAACAGGCTCGTGGAGGAATATCTGGGCTGATTCCTTGAACTTCTCAGGGTTCTCGGTAGTGAGGTAATGCACGTTGCCGCCACGTGTGCAACGCTGCTCCACTTCGGGGTGCTTTTCGAAATAGTCCTGTAGGGCGTCTGCCACATACTCTCCCTGTGAGATGATGCGGATGCCACGGGGAATATACTTATGAATCTTCGGAAGCAGCAGTGGATAGTGGGTGCAGCCGAGGATGATGGTGTCAATCTCGGCATCCATGCGCAACAGCTGGTCAATACGTTTCTTGACAAAGTAGTCGGCTCCTGGAGAGTCGGCTTCGTTGTATTCCACCAGCGGCACCCAGAAGGGACAGGCTACGCCGCTCACCTGGATGTCGGGCCAGAGCTTGTGAATCTCGAGATTGTAGCTCTCGCTCCTGATGGTACCCTCGGTGGCAAAGATGCCTACGTGACGGGTACGGGTGAGCGTGCCGATAACCTCGGCCGTAGGACGTATGATGCCTAAGACGCGGCGGTTGGGGTCCCACTGTGGCAAGTCGTGCTCCTGAAGGGTGCGCAGGGCTTTGGCTGAAGCGGTGTTGCAGCCAAGGATGACGAGCTGACACCCCATGTGGAAGAGACGTTCTACGGCCTGCCGTGTAAACTCATACACGACCTCAAACGAACGGGTGCCATAGGGCGCACGGGCATTGTCGCCCAAGTACAGAAAGTCATACTGGGGTAGGAGCTGACGGATGCCATGCAGAATGGTGAGTCCGCC
>CACXJZ010000050.1 GCA_902768105.1 uncultured Prevotellaceae bacterium | reverse complement strand
ATTCCTTATTATGTAGAGCTCTCTGATGCTCCCATTGAAATCTGGTGGCTCATCGGTGCCGACATCGCTGACGGCTCTTGGGGCTCAGATATTGGTAAGAGCGTCATTCCTATGCAAGCCATTGAGGGTGAGGAGTACGACAAGAAGACCGGTCAGGGTAAGATCCAGTGGATTGGTTACTTGGCAGGTAACGGTTTCAAACTCCGTGGAGCCTTGGACGACGGCTGGGCAAGCCAGTGGGGACAGGGCGACAGCTTCGGCAACTTCGTGAAGAACGACGGCGGTTCTGGTAACATTACCGTTCCTGAGGCAGGTCTCTATAAGATTGTTCTTGACACCAAGGCTGACGTCCTGACTGTCGAGAAGTTTGACGGTACGCCAAAGGTATTCTCTGGCATGGCTATCTCTGGTAGCTTCAACGAGTGGAGCGACAGCGAAATGTTACCATGTAACACGGCTAACGAAAACCACGACTGGTATGTTGTTCAAAGCCTCGATGCAGGTACACAGATTAAGATCAAGCAGTCTGGCACTTGGGACTTCAACAAGGGTGGTGCGTTCGTCTATGAAGGCGCAGGAATGTATGCCTTCGGTGTAGATGGCGGTGATAACCTTTGGGTTGAGGAAGCTAGCAGCTACATGATTATCTTCAATGATATTACTGGCTTTATCCGCTTTATCAAACAGTAAATAACATAATAAAAGCATACTATTATGATGAAGAAAATATTATTCGGACTGACAATGGTTGCCGCACTGGCATCATGTTCAGACGACTATACCGATTGGGCAGATCCTCAGCGCAACGCTCAGGAGCCCGCCCAGACCGTCACCATGACGATTGAGCAGGCCCCTGCCATCGACTATGCTACGCTAACCTCTGACCAGGTACAGATCTTCAAGCCCACGGTAGCTGTTGCAGCTACCGGAGGTGCTGTCGGAATGTACTTGTCAGAAAACACTACTTACAACGTAGCTCTTTGGAATGCCGACAAGACGGCTTTCGAGACACTGACAACAACAGACGGCTATGTTTCTGCTGACGAGTTGAAGGCAGTCGTTGAAGCTCTCTATGGCAAGCGTCCCACAGCTCACGAGATTGCCATGAACATCATTGGCTATACAGACCTCAACGGCGCAAGCATTGCTAACGCAGCAGCAGCAACCGTGACCGTTACGCTGAAGGCTCCGTTCATTGACTCTGCCTACTACCTGACTGGCGACATGGCTGGTTGGAACAAAGAGGGTGCATTGGAGTTCACCCATCTTGGAAGCGGCGACGTTTATGACAATCCTGAATTCCAGATTGTGTTCACCACAACAGCCGACAACCAGTATTGGAAGATTATTCCTGCCACCAACTACAATGGTGACTTCTGGGCAGAAGGTGAGACAGGTGTCGTGGGCACAAAGGTCGATGGCGACACCAGCATGGAAGGAAACCTGACCACAAGCAGCCCACAGGCTGGTAAGATTGAGAAGGCAGGTATCTACCGCATGACCATCAACATGATGAACTACACCTACAAACTGGAAGCAATGAACTTTGCTGAGTACATCTACACCGTTGGTAATGTAAATGGCACTGGCTGGGACAAGAGCTTCCCGATGTACGGTCCGAACTTCGACGGTAAGTATCAGGGTTATTACTTCCTGAGTGGTGAGTTCAAGTTCAAGCCCAACGCAGACAACTGGGATGGTGACTGGGGACAGGATCCTAACGGTGAGACTGGTAAGTTGGTTGTTGACGGAGAGTGGAACTGCTGGACAACTGATGGCGACAACAACTTCTATCAAATGGATGTTGACCTCGCAGCCATGACGTGGAAGCTCACAAAGGTTAGCAGCATCAGTATCATCGGTACCGTTAACGGTAGCTGGGATACAGATACCGACCTGACCTACAACCAGACTGACGGATGTTGGGAGGTAACCACCTCGCTGAATGCTGGTGAGATGAAGTTCCGCATGAACCACGACTGGTCTGTAAGCTGGGGTGGCGACGTGAACAACCTCACGCAGATAAACGGTGCCAATATCCAGTTGGCCGAGGCTGGTACATACAAGGTTCAGCTCTACATTGCTTACGAGGGTGCTAACAAGCTCGTCCTGACCAAGCAATAAACGAGACACTACCTTAAATATTAAAGCGGCTTCACCTTGACGGTGGAGCCGTTATTTTTTGCATCTAGTGCAAAGGTTTGCACAACTGAAAAACAATAGTTTAACGAATAACTAATTGTCACGTTAAAAGAATGTTGTAACTTCGCAGCAGATATTAATACTAAAAACAGACAAAGATGAAGAAAATTTACACCACCCTGTTATCACTCCTTGTACCCATGCTGATGCAGGCACAAGGTTGGCCACAGAACTACCCCGGCGTTATGCTGCAAGCCTTCTACTGGGACTCTTTTGACGATACCAACTGGACAGTCCTGAAAAGACAGGCCGATGAGCTGGCAACAACGTTTGACCTCATCTGGGTTCCGCAGAGTGCCAACTGCGGCGGTACGTCCATGGGTTACGACGACCTTTACTGGTTCCCTGGCCATTACGACAGCTCTTTCGGTATGGAGTCCGAATTGAAAGACATGATTTCCACCTTCAGGCAGAAAGGTCTGAGGACCATTGCAGATGTGGTCATCAACCATCGTAAGACACTTGACGGAGCTTTCAATTTCCCGTCGGAAACCTACAACGGCGTGACCTACAAGTTAACAAAAGCAGATGTAGTGAGTGGTGACGGAGGTACAGGTAGTGCTGACACAGGTGAAGGTTGGGATGGCATGCCTGACCTTGACCACAACAGCGCCAACGTGCAGAATAATGTGAAAGCTTATCTCGAAATGCTTATTAACTATTTTGGATATGCAGGTTTCCGTTATGACATGGTGAAGGGCTACAGCGGCTCCTTTACCAGCATCTACAACAACTATGCCAAGCCCGAATTCTCTGTTGGCGAGTGCTGGGACGGAACAAACACCATCAAGAACTGGATAAACGCTGCCGACAAGACCAGCGCTGCCTTTGACTTCCAGTTCAAATATGTAGTAAGAAACGCCAGCGACAGGGGCGACTGGACTTATCTCGGCAAGCAAAATGACGGCAACTGGCCGCTCGTCAGCAGGAACACCGACAACGGGAGCTACTTTCAATATGCTGTGACATTTGTGGAAAACCATGATACCGAAGTACGTCCTGACGGTTCGTCAAACGGACCGCTGAGGAAAGATACCCTGGCTGCCAACGCCTATATGATAGCCATGCCGGGAACCCCCTGTGTCTTCATGAAGCACTGGTTGGACTACAAGCAGGAAATCAGTACCATGGTCGCTATACGTAAAGCCGTGGGCATTCACAACATGAGCAGCTCGTTTGCCATGGCATCCAATGCCGATTATTATGCAGTATGCACCACAGGTACAAATGGTAAGCTGGTAGCCGTCGTAGGTACTAAGGCCAACAGCAGCTACACACCCGCTGGCGAGGGATGGACCAATATATTGAAGGGACATCGGTTCGCCTATTATGTCCAGAACCTCAGTACAGACCAAGCAACGGCATGGGCTGGTCTTGGCTCTGGCACGTACGAGGGCGAGCAGTCTGTCCTGCTGACTGCTATTAGCAGTGACGACGGTGCACGTCTGGTCTATACCACCGATGGCAGTAATCCTACGGCAGCAAGCACGTCGGTAGCAAACGGAACAAGGATTAAGATTGACACCAGCTGCACACTGAAGGTTGGACTGCTCACGGGCGGCACAGTAAGCAGCATCATTACCCGCAATTACATCATCACGCAACCGGAAGAGTTTGTCATTCCTGACTTCTGCACAGTCAATGAAGGTGAGGTATGTGCTTTCTTCGAAGCACCCGACACATGGACCAACACCATTAAGTGCTGGGCATGGGACAGCAAGAACAACTACACGGGTGGAACATGGCCTGGTGTGGAGTGCACTTATTTAGGCACTCGTGCAGGCAATAAGGTATATAAGTGGACATATAGCAGTACGCTGACAACGATGCCAACAGGCATCATCTTCAGTAACAACGGCTCGCCACAGACCAGCGACATGACATTCACCAATGGAGGTTATTACATGAAAGACGTTCTTATTGATGTGGTTACACCAGGAACCGGCATCAACGACGTGAGACATGATGCCATAATGAACGGCCGTATCTATACGCTCGACGGTCGGTTAATGCCTACCACCGATGTCAATGCACTGCCGCGTGGCATCTATATCGTCAACGGGAAAAAGATCGTAAGATAAACCATACGTGCATGGTGAGCGTCGTTATCAAGCCATAGTGACGGTGCATCACCGTGAAACGTTCTTTCAGTGATGCACGGTGATTCTGCGTAGTATTACCGCCATCCAGAAAATCAGCAACAACACCTGGCACTTTGACGAGTGGCAGGTGTTTTCGTTCTGCCTCCTTCATCACACGAATACACCAATCCACATCGGCCGAGTGACGGTACTGCAGGTCGTATGGGATACCGCGGGCAATGTCCAGACGGGCGTAGAACGCCTGATGGCACACCAGCATCCCCTGCCTGAACGAACGCCACGTCAGATGGTCAGGCGCACTCAGGTGTCGCTTGCGGAGGAAACGGCCCTCAGCATCAACAATGTCCGTGTCACCGTAGGCCAAGCCTCCTCCTTCGGGGAGGTTTGGTGAAGCCAGGGCTGCCACTACCCTCTCCAGCGTCTTTTCGTCATGGAACGTGTCACCGGCATTCATGAAGACGATGTAGTCACCCGTTGCCAGTCGCAGGCCCTTGTTCATCGCATCATAGATGCCCTTATCCGGCTCACTGACAACTTTTATTTGGCCGAGGTTCGAGGAGCGATATTCCTCCACCATCCGCAGGGTATCGTCTGTCGATGCCCCGTCGATAATCAGGTGCTCTACGTCCTTACACGTCTGACTGCGTACACTGTCCAGCGTACGCTGCAATACTTTTGCTGCATTATACGTGACTGTGACAATGCTGATTTTCATACACTTCAATATATCGTTTTGCAACGCTCTGCTGTGAATAGTTCTCTGCCACATGACGCAGGCAGGCCTTTGACAAGACATCACTGTCAGCCTCCTCCAATACCCAATGCAGTCCACGGGCAAGGTCTTCGCTGTCACGGTAGGCAGCCAAGTAGCCTGTCTGTTTATGCCTGATTTCCTCTGGTATGCCGCCAATGTTAAAGCCTATGCAAGGTATGCCACAGGCCATTGCCTCCATGATGGTGTTCGGCAGATTCTCCGACAGTGACGGCAATACAAACACGTCGGCAGCCTGGTAAACCTGCACGATACGCTGCTCATCATTGACATAACCCAAGACATGAGTCTCAAGGGATAACTGTCCTACGAGTTCCTCCGCATGACCACCGAGAATAGCGAGGAAAATCCTCTCCCCTCGTTCTCTCCAATGGGAGAGGGAGTCTGAACGCAGACTGTCTATAAGATACTGCATACCCTTATACGGGTTCGTTGCCCGTTGCGACACAAAGAGAATCATCTTTCCGTCCTCTGGTAATCCCAAAGCACGACGGGCAGCCTGTCGGTCGCCCGGACGGAAGACACGGGTGTCTATCGGATTGGGGATATTCACAATCGTCTGACCTTTCAGCAGAGCACTCTTCCGTGCCTCTCCTGCCAGCCATTCACTGCATGCCACAAAGGAAATCCTCCTGCCCTCAAGCATCTGTTGTTTCCTGCGCCATATTTTGGAGGAGAGAGAAGACGAGAGAGGGCACTTGCGGCAGCCCTCCCCTCCTTGGGAGGGGTCGGGGGAGGTTTCAAACTGCCGACAGTCAAGCGTCAGATGACAGATTGCTGTTGCCGGCCAGATGTCGTGCATGGTCCATACCACACGCTTGCCCGAATCCAGTATCTTGCGTATCTGCTTCAGCGAGAGCATACCCTGATTCACCCAGTGCAGATGAATGACGTTCGCCTCCTGAAACTCCGGCAACTGCGTAATGTCAGCACCGCAACTGCCCGTATCAATATCGAAAAGGTGTTTACGTCGCAAACCTAAGCGCAGCCATATCGTCAGCCGTTCCCATAGGAACGCCCAACGTAGTCGCCGTTGCTGAGGGTGCTGCACCACACAGAGGTTGTCCGTCTGCTTGTCGCGCACCAGCATCTTCGCCTTCACACCATTATTGATAAGTGCCTCCATCAGCCGGCTGGCAGCAACTGCAGCTCCACCCGCCCGTTCGCTTGTATTGACAATCAGTACCCGCATAGCTAGCGTCTTATTGCTCTTCCCTGTTACGGTGCTTGTCAAAGCGGTGAAGAAGATAGTTAAAGGCTTCCAGTCCTATCAGCACGAGGGCAGTAGATACTACAGCCAACAGGTACATACCGCCACCGCAAGCCATACCGATAGCGGCAGTAACCCAGACACCGGCAGCAGTAGTCAGACCACGCACGGCATTTTTCTGGAAGATGATGGTACCGGCACCTATGAAACCGATACCCGTCACCACCTGGGCAGCAATACGCGACACATCGAGACGGATAGGCGCATTGAAGTCACCCGTCAGTACGCCTTCGAAGCCATAGACGGAGATGATCATGAACAGTGCCGAGCCCAGCGCCACGAGAAAGTGCGTGCGAAATCCGGCAGCCTTGTCACGGTATTCACGTTCCAGACCGATAGCACCACCAAGCAGCGATGCAATGAAAATACGCAGGATAAAATCTAATTCCATTGTTTATATTTACTTTATTCCTTCTCTCTTCTCACTCCTTTTATTTGCCAGCGCATGCTGCAGGTCATCACCCTGCTTCAGCCGCTCCACAAACTCGTCAATCATCTTCAATTCGCGTGGGATACGGATGTTCTGCGGACAATGGGGCTCGCACTGGCCACACTGGATACAGTGTGAAGCCTGACGCATACGTGGAACGACACGGTCGAGTCCGATAAGGTACTGCCGACGCAGTCGAGCGTAGTTCTCATCCCTCTGGTCGGTGGGTAGCGTTCCCTCGTTCTTGCATTTGTTATAATGTATGAAGATGGCAGGGATGTCAATGCCGTACGGACAGGGCATGCAATACTTACAGTCATTGCAGGGGATATTCTCCAGTCCCACAATCTTACGGGCAATGTCCGTCTCCAGATATTTCTGCTCTTCCGGCGTTAAAGGATTGAGCGGACAATAGGTGAGCAGGTTGTCCTTTAGATGTTCCATGTAGGTCATGCCCGAGAGCACGGTCAGTACACCCTTCGGTGTTCCCGCATAGCGGAAGGCCCACGAAGCAACACTATGTTCCGGATCACGCTGTTTCAGTTCGTTGACCAGATACTGAGGCAGGTTCGCCAGTCGTCCGCCAAGCAGCGGTTCCATGATGACTGCGGGTATGCCCTTCTTCTGCAATTCGGCATACAGATAGCTGGCATCCACATTTCTGTCGTTTATCTCGTTGGCAAAGTCCCAATCCAGGTAGTTCAGCTCTATCTGCACGAAGTCCCAGTGGTACTTATTGTGCATGGCGAGCACTTCGTCGAACACCGACTTCTTTCCGTGGAACGAGAATCCGAGGTTACGCACACGACCTGCCTTGCGTTCCTCCATCAGGAAGTCCATCATGCCATTATCCACATAACGACGGTTGAACTCGTCCATACCGCCACCAATAGCATGCAGCAGGTAATAGTCGATGTAATCCACCTGCAACTGCTTCATGGAGTTATGGTACATAGCAAGACTGGCTTCACGAGTCTGCGTTTCGGGGTTGAAGTTCGACAGTTTCGTAGCCACGAAATACTCACTACGCTGATGGCGACTGAGGGCAATGCCCGTACAAGCCTCTGATTTTCCCTGACAATAGACGGGGCTGGTGTCGAAATAGTTTATACCATGTTCAATGGCGTAATCCACCTGACGGTTGATCATCTCCTGGTCAAAGTCGTCACTGTTCTCCGTCTTCGAGGGCAGTCGCATCATGCCATAGCCTAGGATTGACACCTTGTCGTTGTTGTTGGGATTCGTACGGTAGGTCATCTTGCCAACGGGCGGCTCCACCTGTTTCTTATATTCATCAACAGCAGCATTCGTCTGGCCGTTCTTACAACCTGCTACTGTGAGTGCTGTTGCTGCACTGCCTGCACCAAAGAGTTTCAGGAATGTGCGACGCGATATCTTCTTGCTCATAATCGTAATCTCCTCATTAATTATATCTCCTTATGCATCTCATGACCTTCAACCTTGATGGCTGTATGGCCGTCCTTACCAGGACAGAGGTTTTCGCAGGCACCACAGCCGATACATACGTGTTCGTTGACGGCAGGCACCATCGGTGAATCACCGTCATCCGGGTCAAGCGGAATCATCTCTATAGCACCCGTCGGACAGTGGCGTGCACAGTTGCCGCAGGGCACGTCGTCATTGACGGCTACGCAGTTCTGCTTAATCCATACGGCATGACCTATCTGGATGCTACTCTTCTCAATCGGTGTGATGGGTTTGATGGCTCCTGCCGGACACACCTCCGAGCAGCGCGTACACTCCGGACGACAGTAGCCCCGCTCGTACGACATCGTGGGCTGCATCATCGTCAGCAGGTCCGTTGACGGACGCAGCACCTGGTTGGGACACTCCGTGATACAGAGCTGACAGCCCGTGCAATGCTGTGCCATGTGTTGTGCCGACAGAGATCCCGGCGGTGTCAGCGGTGTCTGACGCTCTGGGATGACGCGGTCTGCAATGGCAGCCAGTCCGCCGTCCATCAGTTTCTCCTTCTTCTGCGCCATGACAGCGGTAGAAGCAAGAGCCGTTCCAATAAGGAATGCACGACGGCTGGAGTCTGTAGAATCATTCTGTGTACTCTGAGTATTCTGATTATTCTGAGTACTCCGGCCATACCTCAGCGCCCCGAACTTACAGCTCTCAATACAGTTAGCGCAGACCACACAGCGACTGTAGTCCACCGTGTGGTTCTTATAGTCAATGCAGGCAGACTTGCAGTTCTTCGAGCAGAGTGAACAGTTGCGGCACTTCTCGCTGTCGAAGTGAATCTTCAGCCACGAGAAGCGTGAGAAGAAGCTCAGCACCGTACCCACGGGACAGATGGTGTTGCAATAGGTTCGGCCGTTGCGCCACGCCAACACAAACAGGATGATGAGCATGACGGCAGCAATGATGAGCGACGGCAGCGAGCGCAGCCAGAGGTCTTCATGATAGAACAGGTAGCTGTCGGCATTCTCGGCTATCGATGCCAGCACGTTGTTACCTGCAATATACACCGGCTGCAACAGGTTCGTGGCAATAATGCCGTAAGTGGAATAAGGAGCCAACAACTGGAAGACGATGCCCACACCTGCCACCAGCGCTATGATAAAAAGCACCAACGCTGAATAGCGCAGCCACTTCAGCTCCTTCGAGAAGGAGTAGCGGTTCTTCTTGGCCTTCTTGCCCAGCCAGCCGAAGATGTCCTGCATGACACCCAGCGGACAGATGACCGAACAGTACATGCGTCCGAAGATGAGCGTCAGCACCACAAGAACTGCCACCACTATGATGTTGAGCGCCAACACAGTCTCCAGGAACTGCACCTTGGGCATCCAGCTGGTCAGATGATGGGCTGTCCCCGTAAAATCAACAAACAGCCATGTAATGCCGATAAACATTACTGCTGCCAAAACTATCCTAACCTTCCTTAACATATCGTACCTATTTATTTGTTTTCTTGACTATCCAGATACTCACCTCGTACAGCAGCCAGATGGGCAGCGAGACTACCATGAGCGTAAAGGCATCGGTGGTCGGTGTAATAATCGCCGCTACCACAACGATGGCAATGACGGCATGCCGACGATAACGGGCCATCCACTCTGCCTTCAGTGCGCCTACGGCCGCCAACAGCCAGCACACGACGGGCAACTCAAACACAATACCCAACATGAGGTTCATCATGATGAGCGTGTCCATGTACGATTGAAGGGTTAGCATGTTTTGCACATCAGCACTGACCTGATACGTTCCCAGGAAACGTACCGTCAGCGGAAACACGAGCAGGTAGTTGACGGCAGTGCCCACCATGAACATCAGGTAGCCACAGGTCACCACCCGTACGGCATAACGCCGTTCGCGGTCGTACAACCCCGGAGCAATGAAACCAAACAGCACATACAGCACATAGGGCATCACAGCCAGCAGACCCACATAGAACGCAGCCTTCATGTGCATCATGAACTGCTCCGTCAAGCCTGTGTTAATCAGGTGGATGTCAATGCCGTCGGCATGCATCAGCCGGTAACTGATGAAGTCGCCGTGCGCAGGTGCCAGGATGACGTCAAACAGCCACTCCTTCATGCAGAAGGCGGCAATCATGGCAATCGTCGTAGCCACGATGATACGTATCAGGCACGACCTCAATTCATCCAGATGGTCCCAAAACGTGGCCGTTTTCCCCGCACCGTCAGGCATTCGTCTCTTCCTTTTTCGTTTCTTGCTTCACTTCTTCCGTGGGTTTGTTCTCTACGCCGTTCACGCCGTCCTTGAAACTCTTGACCCCTTTGCCGAGGCCTTGCATGAGTTCAGGAATCTTCTTGCCACCGAAGAGCAGCAACACGAGCAGGGCAATAATCAGAATCTCCCATCCTCCAAGTCCAAACATACGCTTACACTATTTTTAGTTATTATTCTTTGCAAAGGTAATTATTTTTTTCTAAACAACACTCTTTTTCCTGCTATTTCTGCGCAACAGACTCCGAAAATGCTTCCATAATGGCTGTCGGACGCCCGTCCTTGAAGGCACCCAACCGGTAATGGTGCTCCAGTTCCGGAGCCCAGTAGAACACGCCGAGGCACCGTCCGTCCATCTTCTTGCACTCGTCAATCAGCTCCGCAACAAACCGTTTTCCCTCCACGGGACGTGCCGCCTCATAGCCCGTTTCCACCACCATGACGGGGGTGCCGTATTTCTTCACCAGCCGACGCATGTTCTTCAGCGCATGCTTCAGGGTGCCACGGTCGTTCTTCTCTTTCTTCTCCCGCTGGTCCCAATAGGGGTAGATGCTCACACCGATGATGTCCCACTTCGCACCGTTGGCCTGCAGACCGTCAAAGATGAAGTCATAGCGCTTCGGGTCGCGTGCCTGGTCTAAGTGTACGATAACCTGCGCATCGGGATACACCTGCTTGACAGCCTCATAGCCCGCCTGCGTCAGTCCGGCATACTGTGCCATGTTCTCGCTGGCACGTCCCACGGGCCACAGGAAACCGTTGGTCGTCTCGTTGCCAACCTGCACCCAACGCACGTTAATGCCGTTGGTCTTCAGCAGCAGCAAGGTGCTGCGTGTGTGCTCCGCCAGTGCCTGTCGCATCTCGTCATACGTCATGTCCTTCCATGCTGCAGGGATGTTCTGCTGACCGGGGTCTGCCCACCAGTCGCTGTAGTGGAAGTCTATCATTACCTCCATGTCCAGCGCCTTGGCTCTTGCCGCCATCAGCAGCACATCGTCAGGCCGGCAGAAACCCTCCTTCGGATTTACCCAGACACGCAGTCTGATGGCATTCAGCCCCAGCTCCTTCATCAGTTGGGTGTTTTCCCTCGGCTCACCGGCAGCATTATACAGCTGTCCGCCTCTGGCCTCCAGTGCGGTAGTCCCGCTGATGTCGGCTCCCAGCCAGAAATCAGACTGTGCTGTTACCGTCATCCATGCCGTACAAACCAGCAGAAATAGCGTATAAAATCGTTTCTTCATCGTTTAGGGGTTAGTATTTTGATGGCAAAGATAATGAAAAAAATAAAAATATGACAATATTCTTTTGATTTTTTGTGCAACTGTCAATTTTTTTTCGTAACTTTGCGACGAAGTCGCGAAGATACTTCGTCTCGGCATAAAAAAGATTAGAATCTTTTGTTCTGCTCTCGACTTTTCGTAACTTTGTCGCAACCAATAAGATTAACCAAAAAAATGCGAACACTTCATCCATTACAAAGTACAGCAGAACGTCCGGATAAGTTTACCTATCCCTTCTGCTACGAACCCCACCCATTATGTATTGAGGCGGCTGCTAAGGTGCGTCGCTATGTCAAAACGCACGACGAGCTTTACCAAGATGCCAAAGAAGGCAAGATGTTCGGGGTGCTGGTAGTGGAAGGTGCCGATGGAGCATTCCATTTCCTCGCTGCCTACAGCGGACTGCTGGCCGGCAGGAACGACTGGCAGTGGTTCGTGCCGCCTGTGTTTGATGCCCAGCAGCCCGATGGTCACTTCAAGCAGACCGAGCGCAGGATTTCCGCCATCAACGTGGTACTGGAGCTCTTCGAACCGGAGGACCGGCTGGCCATCATCCTGAAGGAGCGCCGCAAGCAGATGTCCGAAGACCTGCAGCTATGGCTCTTCCAGCAGTACCGTCTGCTAAATGCCTATGGCGAGAAACGTGACCTGACGGAGATCTGGCACGACTACCACAGCCAGAAAGTACGCCAGAAGTTCCCCCTGCCGCCGGGAGGTGCGGGCGACTGCTGTGCTCCGAAGCTCCTGCAGTATGCCTACCAGCAAGGCCTGAAGCCTGTCTGCATGGCAGAGTTCTGGATGGGAAGCTCGCCCAAGCGTGAGATACGCCATGACGGACAGTTCTATCCCGCCTGTCGGGGCAAGTGCCTACCCATCCTGACGTGGATGCTGCGAGGCATTGAGGTAGATGCCAATCCACAGGAGAACGACCCGCTGCGCTATCCCCTGGGCAACACACAGGTGAAGCTCGACATCGTCTATGAGGACCGCTGGCTGATGGTCATCAACAAGCCCTCGGGACTGCTGAGCGTTCCCGGCAAGGAGTCACGCCTGAGCGTCTGGTCCATTATCCGCCAGCACTATGCCGACAGCGACGAATGGGCACTGGCCCATCGGCTCGACATGGGCACCAGCGGCCTGCTCGTCATCACCAAGACACACGACACCTACAACCTGATGCAGTCACAGTTTGCTGCCCGCAAGGTCAAGAAGACCTACATTGCCCTACTCGACGGCACCATACAACACCCCAAGGGCACCATCTCGCTGCCCCTAAAGGCCAACCCGCTTGACCGTCCGCGCCAGATAGTAGACCACGACTTCGGCAAGCCGGCCACAACCGACTACATCGTTCTTGGTGTCAAGGACGGCATCACCCGCATAGAGTTGCAGCCCCATACGGGCCGCACCCATCAGTTGCGCGTCCATTGTGCCCACGAGGAAGGGCTCGGCGTACCCATCCTGGGCGACGAGCTCTATGGTCACGGCAGCAGCGACCGGCTCTATCTGCATGCACAGGAAATCACCTTCTGTCACCCCGTCACCCGTGAGCACATGACCTTACGTGCCGAGGCACCTTTTTAAGGACACGAACCTTTACTTTATTCTAAAATATTTAAAAAAGCGGGCATTTCTCATGTCCGTTTTTCTTTTATCCAATTATTTTTTGTAATTTCGCGCCGCAAAGAGACAATTAATAACCAATAAGTATATGAAACGAAAACTATTATTTACCCTGTTGATGACCCTGCCCCTTTGGGCAATGGCCAAGCAAATTGTCATCGAAACACGTAACCTCTCGTTAGTCATCCATGCCGAAGTTGGCCAACAGCCGCAGTACGTCTATTTCGGACAGAAGCTCAGCGCTGCCGACCTCGCTACCCTCACCCCTCCGCCCTCCACCAACAAGGGACGCATGGACCTCTATCCCCCTTACGGCATGTGGCCGCAGTCTGCCGCTGCCGTGTCTGTCCGCCATGCTGACGGCAACCTCACCACCCAGCTCTACACCACCGACGTGCAGCAGCAGGGCGACCTCACTACCATCACGCTGCAGGACCCGCAGTTTCCCACCACCGTACACCTATACTACAAGGTGCGTGCCGATGTGGATATGATTGAGACGTGGACCGACATCACCAACGGCGAGAAGCAGACCGTCACGCTCCTGCAGTTTGCCAGTGGCGTGCTCCCCATCCGTCGCGGCGACGTCTGGATGAGCCACCTCTACGGCTCGTGGGCCAACGAGGGACGCCTGGAGCAGGAGCCGCTGACGCAGGGCATCAAGATGATTGTCAACCGTGACGGCGGCCGTAACTCCCATACCGACCATGCCGAGGTAATGTTCTCGCTCGACGGTCGTCCGCAGGAGCTCACCGGCGACGTCATCGGCGCCGCCCTCTGCTACTGGGGCAACTACAAGCTCAAGGTCGTGACCGACGATACCGAGTACCACTACTTCTTTGCCGGCATCGACGAGGAGAACTCCGAATATCACCTGAAGCGCGGCGAGACGTTCACCACGCCCCACCTCGCACTCACCTTCTCGAAGGAGGGACTCAGCGGCGTGTCACGCAACTTCCACCGCTGGGGCCGTAAGTACATGCTCGCCAACGGCAATGTGGAACGAAAGATTCTGCTCAACTCGTGGGAGGGTGTCTATTTCGACATCAACCAGCAGGGCATGGACCAGATGATGGGCGATATCGCCTCCATGGGCGGCGAGCTCTTCGTCATGGACGACGGCTGGTTTGGCGACAAGTACCCCCGTAAGGTCGATAACTCCTCGCTGGGCGACTGGGTGGTCGATAAGCAGAAGCTGCCCGAAGGCATCGAGGGCCTGCTGCGCGACGCGAAGAAGCACGGCATCAAGTTCGGCATTTGGATTGAGCCCGAGATGGCCAACACCGTCAGCGAGCTCTACGAGGCTCACCCCGACTGGATTATCAAGGCCCCGAAGCGTGAGCCTGCCCTCGGACGTGGCGGCACGCAGGTGGTGCTCGACCTCAGCAACCCCAAGGTGCAGGACTTCGTCTTCGGCATCGTCGATAACCTCATGACCAAGTACCCCGAGATTGACTACATCAAGTGGGACGCCAACGCCCCCGTCATGAACCACGGCTCGCAGTATCTCTCCATGGCCGACCAGAGCCACCTCTACATCGAGTACCACCGCGGACTCGAGAAGGTGTGCCAGCGCGTGCGTGCCAAGTACCCCCGCCTCACCATCCAGGCCTGCGCCTCCGGTGGCGGACGTGCCAACTGGGGACTGCTGCCCTACTTCGACGAGTTCTGGGTGAGCGACAATACCGACGCCCTGCAGCGCATCTACATGCAGTGGGGCACCAGCTACTTCTTCCCCGCCATCGCCATGGCAAGCCACATCTCCGCCACGCCCAACCACACCGTCTATCGCACCACTTCGCTGAAGTTCCGCATCGACGTGGCCATGTCAGGCCGTCTGGGCATGGAGATACAGCCCAAGAACATGACCGATGCAGAGAAGGAGCTCTGCCGCAAGGCCATTGCCGAATACAAGCAGATACGTCCTATCGTGCAGTTCGGCGACATCTACCGTCTGCTCTCGCCCTACGACCACAAGGGTCTGGCATCGCTCATGTACGTCACCGAGCAGAAGGACAAGGCCGTGTTCTACTGGTGGAAGACCGAGCAGTTCCAGAACGAGCACCTGCCGCGCATCAAGATGGCAGGCCTCAACCCCACCCGTCAGTACCGCGTCCACGAGCTCAACCGCATCGACCAGCAGCCGCTACCCTTCGAGGGTAAGACGTTCACGGGTGCCTTCCTCATGAACCACGGTCTGGAGATTCCCTACACCCACAACGTCGATTGGAACCAGAAGACCAACTGGTCCAGCCGCGTCCTTTTACTGGAATAATATTGTTAAATTATAAATTGTAAATTATAAACTAAGCCATTATGAAAAAAAACATTAAGTTCGCAGCCGTACTGATGGCTGCAAGTCTGATTTTCAGTTCGTGCATCGGCTCTTTCAGCCTGTTCAACAGCTACGCTAAGTGGCAGCGCACCATGACCAACAACAAGTTCGTCAACGCCATCGTCGGCTTCGTGCTCATGCCTATCTGCGGCAGTATCTCCATCCTCGTCGATTCACTCGTGCTCAACACCATCGAGTTCTGGTCGGGCGAGAACCCCATGTCAGCTAACGTCGGCAAGACACGCCAGGTGACCGGTTCCGACGGTTCGCTCTACGCCATCACCACGCTCAAGAACGGTTACGAGATCAAGGCAGAGAACGGCGAAGTGGCTCACTTCTACTATGACAAGAAGACCAACACCTGGTCGTTCGAGCAGAACGGCGAGCAGCAGGACGTGTTCCGCTTCAATGAGGACGGCACCATGACCGTCATGATGCAGGACGGTCAGCAGCTGCGCGTCACCCCCGACGAGGCAGGCCTCTACGAAGTACGCACCGCTGCCTTCGGTGGCAACTTCTTCGCCATGCGCTAATCCATTCCAGCCCATCATAAAAGCCGTTATCCTCACGGGTAACGGCTTTTTTATGTGCCTGCAGGCAGCAGAAGCGTCTTCAGATACTCTTACGGGAAGATGAAGTCCGTCTTCTCCACGCCATAGCCGTAGATGGTCTTAAAGTCGTTCTTCATCGAGATAATGGTATAGCCGGCTTCGCGCCACTTCGCCTCACGCCGTGCACCCTCCGCCAAGTCGGCATGGTCGCGCACGTCGTCGTCAGCCACAAGCATGAACGTGGCGGTGCGGTACTTCGTGTTGCTCATGCAGTAGTTGTGCATGGCACAGTCGCCGCTGCTGTTGCCGAACGACAGCACGGGCATCTTGCCAATCTCCTGAGTAATCTGCCTCACCTTGTTCATCTTCAGGTTCTTAATGATCAGGCTGTCCGTACGTATCAGGTACTCATCCTTCCCCATAGTGTAATCGACGCCGACATTGTCGCCCTGTTCGTTCGAGCTGATGCAAACGTCCATGCCAATGACCTTGTTGGGCTCAATGCCCAGCGACTCCACCAGCGAGCGGCATAGGTAGCGGTCGGAACCGGAGACGACGTAATAGGTGAAGCCGTTGTCCTTCAGGTAGTCGAAGATGTCCAGCATAGGCTTGTAGAAGCTCTGGGCGTAGGTCATCCCCTTGAATCCGTTGGCCGGCGTGGCGGCGTAGGCCTTCACGTAGGCATCAAACTCCGCGAGCGTCATTCCAGCGTAAGCCTTGGCAGCCGCCCGTGCGTGAATCATGTCGAAGTGGTCGGGCAGCGCCTTGCCGTTACGCACGAAATCGCGGATGTTCTGTGCAGCCTCGCGCACATCGTCGGGAGCCCTGTCCTTGTATGCAGGGTCGTCCAGGGCACGATACTCCAGCAGGTTATACTCAAAGTAGGTGGGATAAAGCTCTCCGATGAACGTGCCGTCCATGTCGAACGTGGCGATGCGGTCCTCCACGCTGATGAAGTTGGCAGACCTCGGGTTGGTCACGTCCTCCACATACTCCTTCAGGGTCGTCAGTGCCGTGCACTGGTTCCAATAGGTGAAATACTCCTTCGGCGTCGGGTTCACCGGCTGGTCATCATCCTTGCTGCACGATGTCAGCATTCCTCCCTGTGCCATCATGCACAGCAGGGTAATAATCAATAACAGTTCTTTCTTCATATTCACTTATCGTTTATGCTGCAAAGACGGTGCAAGCCGAGTGCAATGGAGCTTACTCCAATTGCCGAGGCGCAGCCCGTTTTCGCACGCTTCGCGTGCAAAGATACATATTTTCCTTAAAATAATCGGCTTTTCCTACAAAAAAGTTATCGTAAAAAAAGGCGCCTCTCTGCTGAGAAGCGCCTTTTGGAAGTCACGTCACTCGGACGCGAGAAGGATTAGGGAGTAGGAGGCTCGGGCTCAGGGGCGTTGGCAACCTCGGAGATGGGCTTATAGACGTGCGTGTACTTCTTTTTGCCATCGACCTCGGTGACGGTGACCTCATCAAGCATGTGGTACTTGAGTGCGCAGCGCTCCTTGAACTTCTTGCTGGTGATGTTGTCAAGGTCGGTGGAGTCAGGAAGGAAACGTACGTGGATGCCTTCAACTACGGTGTCAACGCCGAGTTCTTCAGCCTCTTTCATGCTAACGACACCCTCGTAACGGCTCTGAAGAGTAGGATAGAAAGTTCCGAAACCCGTCAACTGGACTGCAACGCCCATGCTGAGCAGTTCCAGCGTGCAGCTGGTAATCTGCAGGACAACGCCCTCAATGACTTCACGGCCATAGATGGAGTTGTGGTTAGCCACGTGCTTGCAGAGACCACGGGTATCCAAGGTACTCATGCGGTCGATGTACGGATAGAAGTGACCGTACTGATCGCTCTTCTGGTTGGTGTTCTCGCGCATGTTTACGCGGATTTCAACATCTGTTTTGTTCATGATCTTTTAATTTAAATTGTTAGACAATTGTTTGATTTCTTGACTTTCGTCGATGCAAAGGAATGAAAAGATTTTGAACAAAGAAAATCCTTTTGTTCCGATCTTCTGAAAGGAACAAAAGGAAGAAAAAACGGGGGTATTTTTACCCTGTTTCTATGCCCTTGGCTGTAGTTTTTCCTTGAAATGTCTGGCTGCCTTACGGTAGATGGCGTACCAGAATTCCACGCTGAACTGGCCCTTTCTCCATTCCGCCTGAGGCTTCACGCCGCTCTGGATGTACTCGTCGAAGCTGCACGACTTCCATTGCAACTTGTTCATGCAGTTTCTGAAGTAACGCTCTGAACAGATGTTCATGTCGGCCGGCAGGTGCTCGCGACAATATTCATGGAACTGCGTCCGCTGATGGAAGAAGAACTTGCTGCCCGAATTGAGTCCGTTCACGTGTACATAATAAAATAAACAAATCAGCAGGTGGTTCAGGCCATACTCCTTTTCGTGGTAGTCGTCATCGTCTTTCCACTTCATGCGGCCGGCGTACTCGTCGTTGAGCATGGCAGCAGCTGCCGCAGTCAAGGCTTCAATCAGCATGTCGTCAGTCAGCGGGTCCTTGAGAAACTGGTGGTTGGTTGCATCCGTCACCGAGATGCTGGCACTAAGGGCCGACAATAGTTTATCCATCGGTTCTATCGCTTCAGCTTCTTCCCTCGTACGAGAGGGGATGCAGCCCGGCGGATTGGTAATCACGGCCATGAGCGGATTGTCGGCATCACAGTCATCTATCATCTTTTGTATGTAGCGGAGCAGTATCGGGGCAGGCTTATTGGGCTTGGGGCATGAGGTCAGGAAGCGGTCCGTCAATATTGATACGCCGCCCGTTGCGCTGATTCTGCTGGCAGCCTTCAAAGCTATCTTAAAATCATCGGTGGTCTTGATTTTTGTCTCATAGGGAATGTTGTAGTCCTCCTCCATGAGTTGCATAAAATCACGAGCCTTGATAATCCTTACCATCGGATTGCCCATAACCTTGAATTGATACCGCTCGCCAGACTTCTCAGACGCCACGTTTCCTTTCTTCTGTGTTTTAGCCATAATCTATCAAAACGACGTTTCTTTGGTTATCGGAATGATTTTGCAAAAATAGGGAAAATGCTGGAGATAATCAAATTTTTTGCTTGGAAACTTGCTTTTTTCTTTGGAATACACTATCTTTGCCCCCGAAATCATAAAACACCTGTAGCCTATGCCACGCAAGAAGAAAGGACTGAAGTTTGAACTGTTGCCGCGCCCCACAAAGGACGAGAACGGCAAGCCGCTGCTCTACGCACGTCCGGCCATCAGGAGGAAGTGGAGCATGAAGTGGCTCGACGACTTCTGCAACAAGTACCGCGGTCTGCAGAAGGGCGAGCTGGAGCACGCCTTCAACACGTTCCTCGACGCAGCAGTCATCCACATGGCAGACGGCTCGCGCATAGAGACGCCCTTCGGCTCGTTCTCCATAAAGCTGAAAATCAAGGGCGACTTCTCCGACCCGAAGAAGGTGAAGCACGACGACGTCACTTTCGGCGGCATTGAGTACATCCCCTCCAAGCGTTTCACCCAGGAACTGCTGAACCATATCGAGGACGGATTCCTGAAAGACACCGACCCCTACGACCGCGAGGCCATACGTGCCAACACGACTCACGAGGAAGCCCTGCAGAAGTGCCTGCAGAAAGGCTATACAACGATTAACCATTTCTGCTACCATAGCGGACTGAAGTATAAGGCTGGTCAACGCTTCCTGAACAGCCTGTGCGAAGGCGACAACCCAAGTTTCTGCCGTTACAAAGAAGGTACTACCTATATTTATAGACCTGTAGTGCAAAAGGAAGCAAAGTAGCATAGGAATTCCCCGACCGCAGCAAACGGTTTCCCCGCTCGCGGAAAACAATTTCCCCGAACGCGGCAAACCATTTCCCCGTACGCCCTTTACCCGAGAAG
>CACXJZ010000049.1 GCA_902768105.1 uncultured Prevotellaceae bacterium | reverse complement strand
AAGAGGGTAGTGACGTACCCCTTTTGGCGAGCCTGCTCCTTGGCTTGTTCCATGTAGTCGTGTACCTGTGGGAAGGTCTCAAAGAAGCCGTCGATGAGCTGACGGGCCTCGTCGCGTGATATCTCCAGACGCTCTGCCAAACCAAACATCGTGATGCCGTAGATGATGCCGAAATTGGCACGTTTCGACTTCGAACGCTCATCGCGGCTGACCTCGTCGATAGCTTTTTTATAAATGGTGGCAGCAGTAGCAGCATGCAGGTCTTTGCCCTCGCGGAAGACGTTTATCATGTGCTCGTCGCCTGACAGATGGGCCATCACGCGTAGCTCAATCTGGCTGTAGTCAGCCGAGAAGAACAGGCATCCTGGCTCAGGAATAAACGCCTTGCGAATCTCCTTTCCGTCTTCGCCACGAACAGGAATATTCTGCAGGTTCGGATCAGAGGATGACAGGCGTCCTGTAGCTGTAACTGTCTGATTGAAAGATGTATGAATGTGCCCCGTACGTGGGTTGATTAGTTTGGGAAGTGCATCGACATAGGTGCCCAACAGCTTCTTCAAACCACGATGCTCCAAAATGTCTGCCACGATTTCGTGCTTGCCGCGAAGCGTCTGCAACACTTCTTCGCTGGTCACAAACTGGCCCGTCTTGGTCTTCTTGGGTTTCTCCACAATCTTCATCTTCGCAAAGAGGATGTCGCCAACTTGCTTGGGTGAGGCAATGTTGAACTGCTGACCAGCCAGCTCGTAGATTCTCTGTTCCAGTTCGAGGATACGCTGGGTGAAAATCTGCGAGGTTTCCTTCAACGACTCGGTATCCAGGCAGACGCCGTTTATCTCCATCTCTGCCAACACGGGCATCAGCGGCATCTCAAGATTGTAGAACAAGTCTTCGCACTCGAACTTCTTGAGTTCTGGTTCCAGCTTGTTCTTCAGTTGGAGGGTGATATCGGCATCCTCTGCCGCATACTCATAGACCTGCTGAGGGCTGAGGTCGCGCATGGAACGCTGGTTCTTTCCTTTCGGACCAATGAGCTCGTCGATGTGAATGGTCTGGTAGTTGAGATAGATCTCCGCCATGTAGTCCATGTTGTGACGAAGCTCAGGTTGGATGAGGTAGTGGGCAATCATCGTGTCCCACATCTTACCCTTGAGTGTGATGCCGTAGTTGCGCAACACCTCGAGGTCGTACTTCAGGTTCTGACCCACCTTCAGGATTTCCTCATTTTCGTAAACGGGACGGAAAATCTCGACCACTCGTTGAGCCTCGTCACGATTAGCGGGCACAGGAACGTAAAATGCTTCGTGTTCCTTGACCGCAAAGCTCAAACCCACCAATTCTGCATCGATAGGGGACGTGGAAGTGGTCTCTGTGTCTAGACTGAGAATTTTCGCTGACAAGAATTTTTGGCATAATTCTTTCATTTCCTCCTCATTATCAACGAGTTTGTATTCGTGAGAGGTCGTTTTTATGCTCGAAATTTTTGAAAATTCGGAAGCAGCCTGTCCGTCGGTCGGAAATTCTGCAAATAAATCGAGCTGTGCGTTTACAGTTTTTTGCGGTGCTTCAGGTTTTTTAAGAATTCGGTTTGCGAAGCTCTTAAACTCCAGTTCTGTGAAAATGCGGTTCAGTTCTCCCTCGTTAGGTTCCACGACTTTCAGTTCGTCCATGTTGAGTTCAATGGGAACATCGGTCTTGATGGTTGCGAGGAAGTATGACATCTTGATGTCGTCAACATGCTCTTGTATCTTTTCCTTCAGTTTTCCCTTGATTTCATCGACGCGCAGGAGGAGCTGCTCCACACTTCCAAACTCATTGATGAGCTTGGTGGCCGTTTTCTCACCCACGCCAGGACAGCCAGGGAAGTTGTCGGCAGAGTCGCCCATGAGTGCCAACAGGTCGATAACTTGTAGGGTAGAGGAGATGCCGTACTTCTCAGTCACCTCTTTCGGACCCATCACCTCGTAGCCGCCCCCATGTCGCGGACGATAGATGCTGACATTGTTGGTTACCAACTGTCCGTAGTCTTTATCGGGCGTGAGCATAAAGGTCCGTATGTCGATGGAATCTGCTTTTTTTGCCAATGTACCAATGACGTCGTCAGCCTCGAAGCCGTCCACTTGTATGATGGGAATGTTATAGGCTTTTAGGATATCTTTGATGATGGGAATGGAAGTGCGGATGTCCTCGGGTGTCTCCTCACGCTGCGCCTTATAGGCAGGATATGCCTCGCTGCGAAAGGTGGGCCCATGAGGATCGAAGGCCACGCCTATATGGGTGGGCTGCTCTTTGGTGAGCACTTCGTTCAGGGTGTTGACAAAGCCCATGATGGCTGACGTGTTCTGTCCCTTCGAGTTGATTCGAGGGTTCTTGATGAATGCGTAATATGCCCTGTAAATGAGGGCGTAGGCGTCTAAAAGAAAGAGTTTATCCATAATTATTTCTATTTTCCGCGTAAAATTACTAAAAAATTTGGCAATATACGAGAATATTCTGTAATTTTGTAACAAAATTTGATACAAATGGATAAATTGAAGCAGATTCAGCAACCTATTGAGGGTGAATTAAACGATTTTATCGACTTGTTTAACGGCGCACTGACTCACACAGACCAGTTACTGTCGCAGGTGTTAAACCATATCCGTCAGCGTGGAGGAAAGCGTATGCGGCCTATTCTGATGCTGCTCTTGGCAAAGAACTATGGAGGGGTGTCATCTACGACATTAAACTCTGCAGTCGGCCTCGAGTTGTTGCATACGGCATCTTTGGTACACGATGATGTAGTGGATGAGAGCGCAGAACGTCGCGGACAGGCTTCCGTGAACGCTACTTATAATAATAAGGTGGCTGTGTTGATTGGCGACTATCTGCTGTCAACAGCCCTCTTGCACGTGGCCTATACCAATAATGAAACGATTATCCAGAATCTGGCAGAACTGGGTCGTACGCTGGCTCGTGGTGAGATTCTGCAGTTGTCGAACATTCAGAATACAGAGATAAGCGAAGACGTCTATTACGACGTCATTAAAATGAAAACCGCTGCGCTGTTTGAGTCGTGTGCAGCTATTGGTGCTTTGTCTGCCGGAGCCCATAAAGATGAGGTTGAAAAGGCTAGGCTGTTTGGTCAGAACCTGGGTATCATTTTCCAAATTCGCGATGATATCTTCGATTATTACGAGTCAAAGGAGATAGGCAAGCCCACAGGAAACGATATGGCTGAGGGCAAGTTGACGTTGCCTGTCATCTATGCCCTGAACAATAGCCATTTAGAGTCGATGCAGACGCTGGCTCGTAAAGTGAAGACAGGCACAATCAATGCCGATGAAATCGCTGTTTTAGTGGAGTTTGCAAAGGAAAACGGAGGTATTGACTATGCTGAGCGTCGCATGAACGACTATCGGCAGCTTTGCATGGACTATATCGAAGAGAGTATCAAAGAAAAGGCAATCAGGGATGCCCTAACTGCCTATGTAAATTACGTTATTGAACGTAAACACTAAAAAGTGTTTGTCTCTTTAGAAGAACTTGACTTCTTTGCCCTCGAGTTCGCTGAGCAACAGATTTGCCAAGCGACTGGTTCCTAAGCGGAAGTAATAGTTGGTGAGCCACTTCTCGCCCAGCACCTCTTTGACGATAGTGTAGTAGGTGAGTGCATCCATCACGGAATTGATGCCGCCAGCAGGCTTGAAACCAACCATAATGCCCGTTTCATCGTAGTATTCCTTGATGGCCTGACACATCACGTAAGCTGCTTCAGGCGTTGCGCTTACTTTCTCTTTACCAGTAGAGGTCTTGATATAGTCAGCACCTGCGTACATCGACAAGATGGAGGCCTTCTTGATGTTGGCGCAAGAGCCTAGGTCACCTGTTTCCAGAATAACCTTCATAGGCACTTCGCCGCAGGTAGCCTTCTGTTCGGAAATCTCGTCGCAAACAGTCTCATAGTCGCCTGCCAGGAACTCACCAACGTGCATCACGATGTCAACGTTTTCTGCACCATCACGGATAGCCAGACCTGTTTCTGCAATCTTCACCTCAATCAAGGCCTGCGAAGAGGGGAATGCACCACTTACGCAAGTGGGGATAACGCCCTCAACCTCAAGCGATTCGCTGACAAGTTTGGTGAAACGAGGATAGGTGACAACCGTTGCTACATGGGGCATGTTCGGATACTCGTGCGCAAACTTGTTGACCTTCTCCACCAGCTTCAGCACGCTTTCTGCTGAATCCTGGGTAGTCAGGGTTGTCAGCTCAATGCTACCAAACATAAAACGCTTGACGACGGGTGTGTCGTTCTCTGGGACCTTCTCTTCAATGATTTTCTTCACGGCGGCTTTAACGTCGTCGTCACTTAAGTTACAATTGTACTTTGCAAGTGCCTGTTCGTACTTGCTCTTCGGCTGAGCGCTGTGCTCGTGACCGCAGCTACATTGATGTTCTGCCATAGTTTTAAGCTTTTAATTTAGGGTTTTGAATATGTCTTAAACTGTCTCTGTTTGTTTTCTTCTTGATGGATTTCTCCAGCTCTTCCGTCAGATCAACGCCTGTCTGGTTGGCCAGACAAATGAGCACCCACAACACGTCGGCCATCTCTTCGCCAAGGTTGTCTTTCTCGCCAGGTTTGAAACTCTGGTCACCGTATTTTCGTGCCATCACACGGGCCAACTCACCAACTTCCTCCGTTAAAACGGCCATATTTGTCAGTTCTGAAAAATAGCGGACACCGTATTCCTTGATCCACTTATCTACCTGTTGTTGTGCCTCGTGTATCGTCATTATTCCTTGTTTTTAGTATCCATACAGATGGTAACAGGGCCATCGTTCAGCAGTTCCACCTTCATGTCAGCACCGAATACCCCTGTACCAACGGGTTTGCCCAACTGGTCGCTCAGACGCTGGCAAAACGCCTCGTAGAGTGGGATGGAATGCTCGTGAGAGCCTGCTCGGAACCACGACGGACGGTTCCCCTTCTTGTAGCTGGCAAACAGCGTAAATTGCGAAATGACAAGCACTTCCCCGTTTACGTCCATGATGTCGCGATTCATGACATGGTTCTCATCGTCAAACACTCGCAGGCCGACAATTTTGCGTACAAGCCAGTCAACATCTTCATAGTTGTCTTCTTCACATATTCCTATCAGTATTAGATAGCCCTTTCCTATGCTGGAATGCACCTGGCCTTCTATCGTGACGCTGGCGTGTTGAACGCGTTGTATTACCACTCTCATGCTGCAAAGATAAACATTATTTCTGAAACCACCAAATATCTTCCTTTTTCTTTATCTGTTTTTACCGTGTCACCTGAAGTGGTCGTAGATTATTTGGGCTTTTGTAGGTCCCACAAGAGTCGTCAGCGTAGTCAGGTCAGCCTCGCGTATGCGTTTGACTGATTTAAGGCTCTTTAGAAGTTCGTCACGCGTCTTTGGACCTATACCCTTGATGCCGTCAAGCTCAGAGTGTAAAATGCGTTTAGAGCGCTTTTCTCGATGGAATGTGATAGCGAAGCGATGCACTTCGTCCTGTAGCTGTGTCAATACGCGGAACAGTTCTGAGGTATCCTTGATTCCAATCACTTTTGGAGGGAAGCCATAAAGCAGTTCGTTGGTTCTGTGTCTGTCGTTCTTGGCCAGTCCTGCAATGGGGATGTCAAGCTGCAGTTCGTCTTGTACAGCCTGCCGGATGACCTCCATCTGTCCCTTGCCGCCATCAGCTACAATCAGGTTTGGCAGCGATTGCTGTTCTTGCAGAAGACGTTGGTAGCGCCTTAAAACAACCTCTTTCATCGATGCATAGTCGTCTGGCCCGACAACTGTCTTGATGTTGTATTTACGATAGTCCTTTTTGGAGGGTTTCAAACCTTTGAAAACCACACATCCTGCAACAGCGTCAGAACCTGAAATGTTCGAGTTGTCGAAACACTCAATCTGATAGGGTAGGGTAGGTAGTTGCAGCAGCTCTTGCAGCTCCTTCATTAGACGTGTTTGTTTCTGTTCAGGGTTCAGTTTCTCGGCTTGTTTCAGACGGTCGAACTTGTATTGTTTACCATTCATTTCAGACAGTTCAAGGAGCTTCTTCTTGTCACCTCTTTGCGGTACGCTAACCGTTATTCCTTCTAGCTCGAGGTCTATTTCTGAAGGCAGGATTATCTCCTTGGCATCACTCTTGAAGCGCTCACGCATCTCAACGATAGCCAGTTGCAGCAGCTCCTCGTCGGTTTCGTCGAGTTTTTTCTTGTATTCAAACGTAAATGACTGATTTACAGCGCCATTGGCAACATGTAGGAAGTTAATAAACGCTGTACGTTCGTCGTTTGTAATGGTAAACACATCCACGTTATTGATGGTGTGTGACACCACCTCGCTCTTGCTGACAAACGAATCAATGAGCAGGTATTTACGCTTCACCTCCTCTGCTTCTTCGAACTTCAAGTCTTCAGCCAGCAACTCCATTTCTGAACGTAGGCTACGTAACAGTTCGCGCGTGTTTCCTTTTAGAATCTCTCGTGCCTGTTCAATGTTTTTCCTGTATTCTTCGACCGTTTGTCTGGTCACGCAAGGGCCTTTACAGTTCTTGATGTGATACTCCAAGCAAAGCTGATACTTACCCCCCTCAATGCCTTCCTTTGTCATGGGCTGACGACAACTGCGAGGGTGGTATAGCTTGTTGATGAGTTCGAGAATGGCATACATGTTTCCAACATGACTATAGGGCCCGTAATACGTGCCCCATTTCTTGTTGATGGTACGCGTCTTGAAAATACGTGGTAGCAGCTCGTTGGTTACGCATATGCTAGGATAGGTCTTACCGTCCTTCAACAATACATTATACCGCGGATTGTATTTCTTAATGAGAGAATTCTCTAGGAGCAAAGCGTCTTCTTCTGTATTGACGACGGTATAGCTGATGTCGTAAATCTTTGAAACCAGAACCTTCGTTTTAAAACGGTCAACTTCCGTATGAAAATAGGAAGAAACACGAGCCTTCAGACTCTTGGCTTTGCCAACGTATATGATTGTTCCTTCTTCGTCATAGAACTGGTAACTGCCAGGCTTGTCTGGCAGTCTGTTCACAATCTTTTTAAGCTTGGCCAATCTAGCTTCGTTCTCTTCCTTTGTCATACGTATGTTTCACGTGAAACAATTATATGGTTATAAGTGTCGTCAGTTCTATCCCGTCAAACACGTCTCGACCGTGAAGGCCTTCGTCGGTTATCTCAATAATGAAGTTCATATACACCTTCTTGGGATGGAAGTGCTGTACAAGTTTATATGCGGCCTTTGCAGTACCTCCAGTTGCTAACAGGTCGTCGTGAATCAGTACAACGTCATCCTGATCAATGGAGTCGAGGTGCATCTCAATGGTGTCAACGCCATATTCCTTGCTAAAGCTCTCCTTGATGACCGTTGAAGGCAGCTTGCCTGGTTTGCGCGCCAACACAATGCCGCAACCTAATCTTCCAGCCAAGGCCGATGCCATAACAAAACCACGGCTCTCAATGCCAACAATCTTGGTGATTCCTTTGTCTTTGTAAATTTCTTCCAGCTCGTCGAGCATCTCCTTCACGCATTCTGCATTCTGATAGAGTGTAGTTACGTCACGGAAATTTATTCCTTTCTTGGGGAAATCAGGAATACATCTCAGATTGTCAATCAATAATTGCTTGTTCATAATCTTTGGTTTTAACGTTATTATATGAATATTATTGTTTGCTTTGTTTCACGTGGAACCTATCTCCCCATCAACACCAGCATCGCATTGATGTCGCTTGGGCTTACACCAGGGATTCTGCTTGCTTGTGCCAGAGTTTCTGGCTGGATTTTTTCCAGTTTTTGGCGTGCTTCCGTTGAAATGGCTGCCAAATGCGGATAGTCGAACCTTCCTTTTATTTTGATATTCTCCAGACGGTGCATCTTTTCTGCCACCATTTTTTCACGTTCGATGTATCCTTTATATTTCATGCGTATTTCAGCAGCTTCAATGATTTCTTCTCTTCGTGGGGAAGGAATGTCCAGAGTTTCCTTAAGACTTGGGATTATCTCGCTAAGGTTTTTCAGGTTTAGTTGTGGACGGCTGACCAAATCAATCAACTTACATCCACGCTCGAGTGGGGTAGTGCCCAGACTTTCCAAACCGCTGTTAATTTCTTTTGCTTTTATCGGGGTTTTGTTACAGAAGTCCTCTATTCTTTCAATGTTTTTCTGCTTTTCCTTCCAAGTGTCATAACGGTCTCGTTTGGCAAGCCCCAGCTGATATGCTTTTTCTGTCAGCCGTGCGTCAGCATCGTCCTGTCTTAACAAAATACGGTATTCTGCTCTGGACGTGAACATTCTGTATGGCTCGTCAACACCCTTGGTCACCAGGTCATCAACAAGCACGCCGATATAGCTCTCGTCACGATGCATAATGAAGGGCTCGCTTCCACCACAAAACATCGCTGCGTTGATGCCAGCCAACGTTCCTTGTCCACCAGCCTCTTCATATCCTGTCGTTCCATTCACCTGTCCAGCGAAGAAAAGCCCACTGATAATTTTAGATTCCAGCGAGTGTTTCAGCTGGGCGGGGTCGAAGAAATCGTATTCTATAGCATAGCCAGGACGATAGACTTTTGCGTCGCGCAGTCCTGGTATTTTTCTTAGTGCCGCAATTTGCACATCCATCGGAAGGCTCGATGAAAAGCCGTTCAGATACATCTCGTTGGTGGTCTCACCCTCTGGTTCAAGGAATAGCAAATGCTGGTCTTTATTAGGGAAGGTGACCAGCTTGGTTTCTATTGAGGGGCAATAGCGAGGACCGATGGACTGTATTTGTCCGTTGTAGAGTGGGGAGTCTGCCAGTCCGGAACGAAGCGTCTCGTGTACTTCCGGATTGGTATAGCACATCCAGCAGGGTAGCTGCTCCAGTTGCCTGTGCTTGCCGATAAAACTGAACTGATGGAAATCGTTTTCACCATTTTGTATTTCCATATCCTCGAAGTGTACGGTGCGCTTGTCAATGCGTACAGGTGTACCTGTCTTCATGCGTGCAGAACGGATGCCGTGACGGGTAATGCTTTCGGTGAAATGGGGCACAGCAGGTTCTGCTATGCGTCCTCCTGATATCATTTTCCTGCCGATGTGCAGTAATCCGTTCAGGAATGTGCCGGCGGTCACAATCACAGCCTTGGCTCTTAACTCTGCCCCCCAGATGGTACGCACGCCGACGACCTGTTTCCTGGTGGTGGATCCGTCAGAAACGGTTTCTACCAACAGCTCGTCAGCTTGGTCTTGCCAGACGTCTAAATTTTCTGTTTCATCGATGACTCGGCGCCATTCCCAGATGAATTTTCCACGGTCGCACTGGGCACGTGGACTCCAGACAGCAGGTCCTTTGCCGCGGTTCAGCATACGGAACTGTATGGCAGTAGCATCCGTCACGAGTCCCATCTGTCCACCCAGGGCATCAATCTCTCGCACAATCTGTCCTTTGGCGATACCTCCAACAGCAGGGTTACACGACATCTGTGCAATCTTGTTCATGTCCATCGTAACAAGACATGTCTTGGCGCCCATGTTAGCTGCAGCAGTTGCTGCCTCACAACCGGCATGTCCGCCTCCTATGACCAGTATGTCATAATTCTGTATCATCTTCTTACCTCATTGTCGTTGTTAAAAAGCATCCTCGATGTGTTCTATTTCCGGCTCGTTGCCAATGGTGCCTATGATGGTAATAATATCAAAACGGATGTCATAACTGATGCGCCGGTATTTCACATAGTGATTGGCTGCTGAACGAAGATTTTTTATCTTCTGGTAGTTGACGGCCGTTTCGGGGTCGGCAAACATGCGATTCTGACGTGTCTTAACTTCTACGAATACCACTGTGTCACCATCTAATGCAATGATGTCCAAGTCGCGATGGCCAGACTTCCAGTCACGTTCCAAGATGATGTATCCCTTGTCTTGCAGGTATTCTGCAGCGAGGTCCTCACCCCAGTGTCCTAAATCATTATGCGTTGCCATTATTCCTTAGTCTTCAGTGCTAACGTGTAATTGTAGTAGTCCTGGTTGCCGGTAATATCCTTTATCACCTTCAGGAAAGGAGGGAACTTCACGTCCTCATGACAGCGTATGCCCTTTGTTTCCAAAATGATAAGACCCTCCAATGCACCCTGATAAGTGTCGAGCTCAAAGTATTGTCCTTTCCAGATGAAGCTCTTGCGCATCTTCTGGATAGTGCGACGATAGGGGTCTGCCTGTTGCAACATACTTTCATACAGGTTGTTTGCTATCTGTCGCTCAGTAACCGACTCTTCCGTCTGTGAGACCTTTGTTTTTGTTGTAAGGATATTGACATACTTGCCTGCCCATTCGCGGCGACGCAGACGGATTTCTGTTCCTGGGTCGCCAACCAGATAGGTTTGAGAAATTTTGCTCTCTGTGTATTCTGGCAGTTCGCCGATAACCTCTACTATGTATTTGCGTTCTTCCTCAATAGGTTGCGGAACGCCAACCACGTGAGCAATCTCTTTCAGCACATGGTTAAGTTTGGCAGTAAAGTCGTTGTTGTTGTTGATGACGCGCAGATGGGGATGTCCCGTCCAAGCCTTGATGACTTTCTTGTCCAACTCACGGGCTATGCGCAAGCCCTCTTCGTTCATTTGCTCATAGCGTGCAGCATTGGTGGCTGTGGTATAATACTGTTCAGCTCCGTCGGCAGCAGACACCATGTGGAGAACGGCATCGTAGCGGCTGCGTAGCGAGTTCGTGTCGTTGCCCGTCTTGGCGGTGATGTCGTTCCACATCTCAGGTGAGATATAGGCTGAGATGTCCAGCGTACCACGATCGCAGACAATGAGTACGGGCTTCTGGCATGTCTCTGCCATCCGCATGAAGGAATCCTCGAGTGCCAGTTGGGTTTCAAGAATGGCTCGCTCCCCCTCATAATAAAGGTCGCGGTTAGGAGTCAGGTAGCTCCATCCGCCCAGACTGTAAAGCGTGGGTACTTCAGGAATGGTGAAAACTTTGAAACCTCTGTTCGAGAAGTATTCAGTAATTCTTACAAGGGCTGTTGTCTTGCCGGCACATGGACCGCCTGTAAGGACGATACGTTTGATTTCCTTCATAATAATGTCTGTTATGCCCTGCAAAAATACAAAAAGTTTTGTAATTACGAAGCATTTATCCTTTTGATTTTGTATAAATAATCGAATTTCAAGCGAATTTCTTACCAAAAGCCTTTGAAGTTTCATAATTTTGTAGTAATTTTGTGGCCTAATCACGCGTGAGCGTACTTATTATTAAGTATTCGTTTTGTTGTCGAGAGGCAAGGACACTATACTACGAAAAAACTGTATTAATAATTTAAATATTTAAATTTCAATCAATTATGTGGTTATTTAATTCATCTGTTGGTCGAAAGGTTGTGATGTCCATAACGGGTATCGCGCTGATTTTGTTCCTCACATTCCACTGTGCCATGAACATTATTGCGCTGATATCAGGAGAGGCATACAACACAATTTGTGAGTTGCTCGGCGCCAATTGGTATGCCGTTGTAGCAACGCTCGGCCTGGCCGCACTCGCTGTGGCTCACATTGTTTACGCTTTCATCCTCACCGCACAGAATCGTCGTGCACGTGGTTCAGAGCGTTACGCAGTTACTGACAAACCTGCAAAGGTTGAATGGGCATCCCAGAATATGCTCGTATTGGGCATTATCGTTTGCCTTGGTTTGCTGCTGCACCTGTTTAATTTCTGGTACAACATGATGTTTGCCGAGTTGTTCCATATCGCTACGGCCATTCCTCCCACGGACGGCTTCGAGCTGATAAAGGTGACGTTTGCAAATCCCGTCTTCGTAGTACTCTACATCGTCTGGCTGGTGGCTCTTTGGTTCCACCTCACTCATGGTTTCTGGTCAGCTATGCAGACACTGGGTGTCAGCGGAAAGATTTGGTTCTGCCGCTGGAAGGTGATAGGCATGATCTACACAACGCTGCTGATACTCTGCTTTATCGTTGTCGTACTGGCATTTGCCTTCGGCTGTGCTCCTTCACTCTGTGATGGTAGTTGTGGACATAGCTGTTGCATGTAATTAAATCGAAAATCCGTAAATCGAAAATTCAAGAATTATGGCAAAAGTATTAGATTCTAAGATTCCTGCAGGCCCAGTGGCCGAGAAATGGAAGGAATATAAGGCTCATCAGCGTCTGGTTAACCCCAAGAACAAATTGAAGCTGGATGTGATAGTGGTTGGTACTGGCCTGGCTGGTGCTTCTGCAGCTGCTTCACTCGGCGAGATGGGCTTCAATGTGATCAACCTGTGTATTCAGGACTCTCCCCGTCGTGCTCACTCTATCGCTGCCCAGGGTGGTATCAACGCCGCCAAGTGTTACCAGAACGATGGTGACTCTGTCTATCGTCTGTTCTATGACACCGTAAAGGGTGGTGACTACCGTGCTCGTGAGGCTAACGTCTATCGTCTGGCAGAGGTTTCTAACAACATTATCGACCAGTGCGTAGCCCAGGGCGTTCCCTTTGCCCGTGAGTATGGCGGCATGCTGGCCAACCGTTCTTTCGGTGGTGCTCAGGTAAGCCGTACGTTCTATGCTAAGGGTCAGACAGGTCAGCAGTTGCTGTTGGGCGCTTATTCTTCGCTCTCTTGTCAGGTGAAGGCCGGTAAGGTAAAGCTCTATACTCGTTATGAAATGGAGGATGTGGTTATTGTTGATGGTCGCGCTCGTGGTATCATCGCCAAGAATCTGGTGACTGGTCAGCTGGAGCGTTTCAGCGCCAATGCCGTTGTCATCGCTACAGGTGGTTATGGTAATACCTACTTCCTCTCTACCAATGCTATGGGTTGCAACTGCACGGCTGCCGTACAGTGTTATCGTAAGGGTGCTTTCTTCGCAAATCCTTCTTACGTGCAGATTCACCCCACCTGTATCCCTGTTCATGGCGACAAGCAGTCAAAGCTGACGCTGATGTCTGAGTCGCTGCGTAATGATGGTCGTATATGGGTGCCCAAGAATATTGAGGATGCCAAGGCTCTGCAGGCAGGTACCAAGCAGGGTTGGGAGATTCCCGAGGAGGACCGTGACTACTATCTGGAGCGCCGCTATCCTGCATTCGGTAACCTCGTTCCCCGTGACGTGGCCTCTCGTGCCGCAAAGGAGCGTTGTGATAAGGGCTTCGGCGTGAACAACACCGGTCTGGCTGTGTTCCTCGATTTCTCTGAGTCTATCAACCGTCTCGGCCTCGATGTTATTATGCAGCGCTATGGTAACCTCTTCGAGATGTATGAGGAGATTACCGACGTGTTCCCTGGCGATGTAGCTAACGACATTAATGGTGTGAAGTACTACAAGCCCATGATGATTTATCCCGCTATCCACTACACGATGGGTGGTATCTGGGTTGACTACGAGCTGCAGACCACTATTCCTGGCCTGTTCGCTATAGGTGAGTGTAACTTCTCTGACCACGGTGCTAACCGCTTGGGTGCTTCTGCGCTGATGCAGGGTCTGGCCGATGGTTATTTCGTACTGCCTTACACCATCCAGAACTATCTCGCTGACCAGTCTATCTGGGGCAAGGTTTCTACCGATCTGCCCGAGTTTGCTGAGGCAGAAAAGAAGGTAGATGCCGAGATGGATCGTCTGCTCAACATCAAGGGTAAGCGTTCTGTCGATTCTATCCATAAGGAACTGGGTCACATCATGTGGGAGTATGTAGGTATGGGTCGCACCGCTGAGGGCCTGAAGACGGGTCTGAAGAAGATGCACGAACTCGAGAAGGAATTCGATACCAACCTCTTTGTGCCTGGCACCAAGGAAGGTCTCAACGTGGAGCTCGACAAGGCTATCCACCTCCGTGACTTCTTCACCATGGGTCAGCTCGTTGCTTTCGACGCCCTCTCTCGTAATGAGTCCTGCGGTGGTCATTTCCGCGAGGAATACCAGACCGAGGAAGGCGAGGCTAAGCGCGACGATGAGAACTACTTCTATGTAGGATGCTGGGAGTACAAAGGTAAGGGCGTTGAGCCTGAGCTCTCTAAGGAGCCGCTGGAGTACGAGGCTATCAAGGTACAGACACGTAACTATAAAAACTAAGGAATTATGGCTAAGAATATAAGCTTTACAATAAAGTTCTGGCGCCAGAACGGCCCCAAGGACCAGGGACATTTCGACACCCACGAGATGCACGATATTCCCGATGACACCTCGTTCCTCGAGATGCTCGACATCTTGAACGAGGAGCTCATAAACGAAGGCAAGGAACCCTTCGTATTCGACCACGATTGCCGCGAGGGTATCTGCGGCATGTGCTCGCTCTACATCAACGGTACGCCTCACGGAAAGACAGAGCGTGGAGCTACTACTTGTCAGCTCTACATGCGTCGCTTCAACGATGGCGACGTCATCACCGTAGAGCCTTGGCGCTCTGCTGCCTTCCCTGTGATTAAGGACTGTATGGTTGACCGCGGTGCCTTCGATAAGATTATCCAGGCTGGCGGTTATACTACCATCCGTACTGGTCAGGCTCAGGATGCCAACGCCATCCTCATTCCTAAGGAGGATGCTGACGAGGCCATGGACTGCGCTTCTTGTATCGGTTGTGGCGCTTGCGTTGCTGCATGTAAGAACGGTTCAGCCATGCTCTTCGTATCGTCTAAGGTTAGCCAGCTTGCCCTGCTTCCCCAGGGTAAGGTTGAGGCTGCCCGTCGTGTGAAGAACATGATTGCCAAGATGGACGAGCTCGGCTTTGGTAACTGCACAAACACCCGTGCCTGCGAAGCCGTCTGCCCGAAGAACGAGACCATCGCCAACATCGCACGCCTCAACCGCGAGCTGATCAAGGCTAAGCTCAAGGACTAATCACACGTACATTATCTATAATAAGAGCATCGCAGACGAAAAACTGCGGTGCTCTTTTGTTTATTTCTAAAGAAATTAGTATCTTTGCCACATCATCTATAATATTACGACTATGAACATTGGAGACAAAGCGCCTGAGATATTGGGCAAGGACGAACAGGGACGGGACATCCGTCTGAGTGATTACAAGGGACGTAAGCTGGTGCTGTACTTCTATCCGAAGGACAATACCAGTGGGTGTACGGCTGAGGCTTGCAGTCTAAGAGACCATTATGGCGAGCTGCAAGGGGCAGGCTATGATGTGGTAGGTGTGAGCAAGGACTCTGCTGCTTCGCATGTGAAGTTTAAGGAGAAGTACGAACTACCCTTCCCATTGATTGCCGACGTTGACAAGACGCTACTGCAGGCGATGGGTGCTTGGGGCGAGAAGGTGATGTACGGCAAAAAGACCGAAGGCACCATCCGCACTACCTTTATTATTAATGAAGAAGGTGTCATCGAGCAGATTTTTGCAGGCAAGCAGGTGAAGACCAAAGAACATGCAGAGCAGATTCTGCAGAAATAAACAAAAGAACCGGCTCCATCGAGCCGGTTCTCTGTTTTACAGAATTACTGTCTTTTTTCCGTCAATGATGTAAATGCCGGGCTTCAGTTTGGTAGTGAAGGATAATTTTCTGCCCTGTAAGTCGTAGATTTCTTGGTTGCTTGGACGTTCTACGCTAACGTTACTTATACCAGTGGCCGATTCGGAGAACTGCCAGTTGTCAAACTTAAACTGCGAAGAGGTTGGGCCTGAGAGGATGAAGAAGAGGTCTTTGATGCCAGTAATGGGTTCTGTCAGCGCATAATCCAGATATACCCACTCACCATTGGTCGGCTCTATGGTCAGACGGCCTTTGACGGTTCCTGATTGGCTACCTGTGCGCATCACGAGTGTCATATTACGCTCTGACTTGACGCAGACTCTTATCGACTGTGCACCTGAAGCGCCGAAATCTACGTTGCGCACTTTGACAAAGTTGCTGCGACTGGTATTGGTGACGTAACATCCCGTGTAGTCTCCCTCACAGAGCACACCCTGGCATTGGTTGATGGTCTCTGCCTCCTGCTTCTTGTAAGGATTGACTGTCTGCAGGGGCTCTACGCCGTTTTCGGTGAAATTGATATAGGGAATGGTGCCATCTGTGTTGGGCGTGAATTCCTCAACGCAAGTAGAGCGCTTATAACCCCCGCCATTAGGCAACTTACCATTGTGGTAGAACATATAGTGGTGACCTTTGTACTCGACGCTACCGCCATGAATGGTAAAGCTATTCTCAGCCTCACCCATAATCTTGCCTTGATATTTCCAAGGACCAGTGATTTTATCGGCAGTAGAGTAGGCCCAATGCTCTGGCACACCGCCTGCGGCATACTCTAGGTAGTACTTTCCGTTACGCTTGTATATCCATGATGCTTCTTCGAAATTCGTCTTTGGCGTACCGTCATCGTTGTAGCCTTTATAAGGACCGAAGGCGCTTTCGTCTTTTGTCTTTATTTCCTTCTCGCCGCCCGTGATGGATGTCATGCTCTTCGTTAGCTTGGCGTACCACAGGGCGTTATTACCATAGAAGAGGTAAGCCTGCCCATCGTCGTCGATGAACACAGAGGGATCTATCTTGAACCACCCTTTGACTATCGGCTTCTTGATGGGGTCTGTATAAGGTCCGGCAGGGCTATCGGCCACAGCCACACCTATGCCGGTATAGCCTCCGTCTCTGACGGTGGCAGTAACGTACCAGTACCACTTGCCGTCGCGCTCAATGCACTGGCTGGCCCAGCAGTCGTTGTCCTGCTTTGCCCATGACGAGAACGTCGCAGATGTGAGCGGCGTGCCCAGGTAAGTCCAGTTCACCATATCGACGGTGCAGTAGAGCAGCCAGTCCTTCATGGTGAAATAGTTGTTCAGGGTTTCGTTTTCGTCGTGGTCAACGAACAGATAGAGCGTGTCGCCATGCACGTATGGTGCCGGGTCTGGCGTATAGCGGTCGCAAATAATCGGGTTCTGTGCCTCAGCGGACATCGTGTAAAGGCAGGTCAAGCAGACCATCATCGCTAATCGTAATAGTGCTTTCATTTGTAATGAATTGTTGAAGATGAATATTTCTGCTGCAAAGGTACAACATTTTTCTGTACTTTATTTGTTAATCCGAAATTAATTCGTATATTTGCACATAACATAATAGGTGTATTGTTATGAAGGACTATCCCGATAAGATGTCGCCTGAACAGGCTCGGGCGTTTCGTGATGATGTGCTGAACATCGTCAGGCAGATACCCTATGGGCAGGTGACGACTTATGGTAATATTGCTGCTTGGGCAGGGTGGCCGAGTCATTCACGAATGGTAGGTCGGACATTGAGATACACGCCTGGGGCCGAGTCTTTGCCTTGTCATCGTGTGGTTAATAAAGAGGGTCGTACAGCACCTGGGTGGAGCCGTCAACGCCCTTTATTGGAGGCTGAGGGTGTACATTTCAAGGCTAACGGTCATGTGGACATGAGCCGTTATTTATGGGAGCCTTCAGGATAAATGTTCCCAAAGAAGTGGAGGACGGTATGTTAATCTTCCCTAACAAATGGCTGGCGGATTTTACTTTTTGTGACAAATGATGTCTAATTACCGGAATTGATTATCAACCTAAAAGTATTATACATCCTATGAGAAAATTTCTAACGATGGTTGCTGCCTTTGCAGCAATGACAGCATCAGCTCAGTTTGGTGCTCCGAGAGTGAATCCTACAGTTCCTTCAGTAGTAGCAGAGGTCGAGGACTTCAAGCCTGCCACAACTAATCAGGAGGGTCACCAGTTCCCTATGGTCAACTCACAGCGCATGGTGCGTGCACAGATTTCTGCTCCCAAGGCTACTTTCGTCGGACTTGACATTGACGGAAAGATCTATGAGATGACCAAGGACGAGAATGGCCTATGGACAGGTACCTCGGCTCCCCAGGACGAGGGCTTCCACTATTATCAGCTGAACATCGATGGTGCTTCCGTGCCTGATCCGGGTAGCAGATACTATTATGGTGCCAGCCGTTGGGGAAGTGGTATCGACGTTCCCGCAGCCGACGAGGCGATCTACACTGTGAAGAACGTGCCGCAGGGCAGCATTAGCGAGGTATATTACTGGTCAACGGTACAGCAGAAAATGCGCCACGGATATATCTACCTGCCCAACGAGTACTACACGAACCCCACCAAGAAGTTCCCTGTGCTCTATCTGCAGCATGGTATGGGCGAAAACGAGACGGGCTGGTCTGCTCAGGGTAAGACGGGCATCATCATGGACAACTTGATTGCCGAGGGCAAGGCTGTGCCATTCATCATTTTCATGGACAATGGTCTTGACACGCGCCGTCCTGGCGACCCCAGTCCTGAAGAGGTGCGTAGGCAGTTTGCTGGTCAGCGTCCTCCGCAGGGTGGTGGTCGTCCGCAGGGTGGTCGCCCCGGTGGTTTCGGAAATTTCTTCGAAGCCTTCCAGCAGATTCTGCTGACTGACATCATTCCGATGGTTGAGAAGAACTATCGTGTGATTGCCGATACGGAACATCGTGCTATGGCTGGCCTGTCGATGGGTGGCATGCAGACCCACGGCATCACGTTGGCTAACCCCACAACATTCGCATACGTCGGCATGTTCAGCGGCGGTACGTTCAGCGTTGATGAACTGAAGGAAGCAGCAGACTTCAAGAAGACTAACAAGGTGCTCTTCATGAGCGCAGGCAGCAGAGAGACGCGTATGGCAGAAGGTGACGGTAGCGTGATGAAGGCTGCTGAGAACCTGAAGGCTCTGGGCATCAACGCCCACGGTTATGTTTCGCCTGGTACGGCACATGAGTGGCAGACCTGGCGTCGCAGCCTCCACGAATTTGCACAGCTGATATTCAAATAATTCAGGATTATGACGAAGAGATTGTTGTTTATCGGCCTGATAGCGTTGCTGATATGCAGCTTCAAACAGGCAGATAAAGAAGTGCAGCAAAAGGATGATGCCTTGAAGTTCTCGATTGAGGACTTCAGGGCTTTCTTTGATTCAATAGATGCCCAGCATGCCGAGAAGTGTGGACTGACGTTCCTGTATGAATACGAAGAAGACGGTGAAGACGGCGATGTCGGCCTTCATGACATCGTCTATGGAAAAGATATTGAGAAGGGAGAAAAGACAGATTTCGGCTATCAACTAAAGCCTACAAGTCCTCATGCCTTCTATTTCACATACAGCGAGGACACCTCAACCCATGCCACCCTGACTTTCATCAACAAAGATGACGCAGAGCAGTTCTTTGAAGCTTTCCTGAAGTCGGGAGTGGTAAAGTGTGGCAGTATGTACGTGGTAGTTGAGGAGGAGATTCCTGCCGGAAATGTTATCTCTGTGGAATCCATGGCTGATTATAGGGGGAAATATTCCATCGATGAGCCTGTGCAGGATTCCGATAGCGGATTCTATACGATTATCATCTGCTGGTTTGCTTAAAATGTATTGTCAATGACACCAAAGGAATTACGAAACGAACGTTTGGCGGAGCGGATGATCAAGAATCTGAAGCGACGCAACATGGAGGCCTTCTACTGCAAGACGGCAGAGGAGGCTGTGAAAAAAGTATCTGAACTGATTGCCGACGGCAGCAGCGTCACGTGGGGTGGCTCGATGACCATCCGTGATATGGGTATCCCACAGGCCTTGAAAGACAGGGGGACACTCAAGGTGCTCGACCGCGATGTGGTGATAGACCGTGAGGAGGTGGTGAAAATCTATGAGCGAGCCTTTACTGCTGATGTCTATCTGTCGAGTGCCAACGCCATCAGCGAGGATGGCGTCATCGTGAACATTGACGGCAACGGCAATCGTGTGGCGGCCATCACTTGGGGACCCAAGAAGGTCATCTTCATCATTGGCTTGAACAAGGTGGCGCAAACCGTTGAGGCTGCCTTAGCCCGTGCCCGCTCTACGGCATCGCCTATCAATGCTGCCCGTTTCGACATCAAGACACCTTGTCAGGTAGATGGCGTCTGCCATAACTGCAACTCGCCAGAAAGCATTTGCAACTATGTTCACTTCCTGCGCAATTCGCCTCGCGGAAAGCATACGGTGGTGCTTGTAGGTGAGGACTTCGGATATTGATGATGGAATTAAATGACCTGATTACTTCTGTCAACAATGCGGTGTGGGGCTATGTGCTGATTGCCGCTCTCGTGGGCTGCGGCATTTGGTTTACAATCAAGACACGCTTTGTGCAGTTCCGCATGGTGGGCGAGATGCTACGCTTGCTGACAGACTCCGCAGTAGATACGATAGATAATCAGGTTGGCGAAAAAGGCCATGAAGTCAGGCGAAAGCACATATCGTCGTTTCAGGCCTTTGCCGTCAGCGTGGCCACCCGTGTGGGTACGGGCAACCTGGCGGGAGTGGCCTCTGCTATTGCCATTGGTGGACCAGGGACCGTGTTTTGGATGTGGGTTATTGCCCTCATTGGTGCTGCGACGGCTTTTGTTGAATCAACGCTGGCGCAGTTATTCAAACAGCGACATAAGGACTCGTTCATTGGTGGGCCAGCCTACTATATCCAACGTGGCCTGCATCAGCGCTGGATGGCCATCTTGTTTGCTATCCTCATTACATGTCAGTTTGGTCTTTCCAACAACTCCATACAGGCGAACACCATTTGTGGTGCCATGCAGGAAGCCTTTGGCTGGTCGCCTGCGTGGGTAGGGGGTATACTTGCTGCAACAGCCCTGTTCATCGTCTTTGGTGGTATTCAGCGCATTGCCCAGGTTAGCGTGGTTCTGGTGCCCATGATGGCTATTGGCTACGTAGTACTGGCATTTGTAATCATTGTGTTGAACGTGGAACAAATCCCACATGTGCTGAAGGTCATTGTCCTCAATGCGTTTGGTATCGAACAGATTGCTGGCGGCAGCATAGGGGCAGCCATTATGAATGGCGTGAGACGTGGATTGTTCTCAAATGAGGCGGGCGAGGGAAGTGCGCCCAATGTGGCAGCGACAGCATCAGTCTCACATCCTGTGAAACAGGGGCTTGTCCAGTCATTAGGTGTCTTTACCGACACGTTGCTGGTTTGTTCCTGTACAGCCTTTATCATCCTCATTAGCGGTCTCTATCAAGTGCCCGAACTGAATGGCATTGCCCTCACGCAATCAGCCATGCAGTCAGAGGTAGGAGCCGTCGGACCCATATTCGTCGCAGTAGCTATCTTCCTCTTTGCTTTCTCCAGCATCATTGGCAATTACTATTATGGTGAGGCAAACATCCGTTTCATCACGCCCAATGCAACTGTGATGACTGTCTATCGCATCTTCTCTGCAGGTGTGATGATTATCTTTGGAGCCTTAGCGAGCTTTGAGCTAGTGTGGAACATCGTCGATTTCTTCATGGCCTTCCTCACGGCCTGTAACCTTACGGCTATAGTGCTCTTAGGCCGCTATGTCTTCCGTCTGCTCGACGATTACCGAAAGCAAAAAAAACAGGGAATCAAGGAACCCGTCTTTCATCGCAGCCAGATTCCAGAATTGGAACACGAGCTGGAGTGTTGGGAGTGACAATTACTTGCACTCCCCATCTCCATAAACGTAACTCTGCGAGTGTGCCGTGTAGTCGAAGACCTCTTCTGGACGGAAGAAGCGACGTACTTCGATGGCGGCATTCTCCACAGAGTCTGAGGCATGAACGATGTTCTGCTGGTTGCTCATAGAGTAGTCTCCACGAATGGTGCCTGGGGCAGCCTCACGACCATTTGTGGGTCCAGCCATCTGGCGTACCACCTTCACAGCCTCGACGCCAGTCAGGGCCAAAGCAATGACGGGCGATGCCTGCATAGATGCCTGCAAGCCTGGGAAGAACGGTTTGTCAACCAGGTGGGCATAGTGCTCACGCAGAATTTCGTCAGAGAGCTGCATCATCTTCATTCCTGAGATGCGCAGTCCACGACGCTCAAAACGGTTCACCACTTCTCCAATCAGCTGTCTCTGTACGCAGCCGGGCTTCAATAATACTAATGTTGTTTCCATAGAATGACAGATTTTAATAAAATTATTTCTGCAAAGATAGTGCAAACCGAGAGAAATGCAAAATAAATTTGTAATTATTTTCATTTCCGAGGTGCAGCCTATCTAAGAGCCGTAGGCTCAAAGTTACAACATTTTTTCGTAACTTCTTTCGTTTATTCAAAAACTTTTCGTATATTTGCCAACAGATTACCAAATAACTGAAT
>CACXJZ010000048.1 GCA_902768105.1 uncultured Prevotellaceae bacterium | reverse complement strand
TTTTCGTAACTTTGCAAGCGTAAATCAATCTGACAGTAGAGTTATGGCATTGAAAGTATTACAAGACCGCATCCTGAGCGATGGCCGTATTCTGGATGGAGGCATCCTGAAGGTTGACCGTTTCATCAATCACCAGATGGACCCCTACCTGATGAAACAGGTGGCAATAGAGTTTATCCGCAGGTTCTCTGACCTGAACGTGAACAAAATCATCACCATCGAGGCATCGGGCATTGCCCCAGCCATTATGCTGGGCTACCTGATGGAGTTGCCTGTGGTCTATGTGAAGAAGAAAGTTCCTTCAACAATGGAGTTTTTCTATCAGGCAAGGGTTTCTTCGTTCACCAAGCAGCGCGACTACAATGTTGTTATTAACAAGGAGTACCTGACCAGCGACGACCACGTGCTTTTCATCGATGACTTCTTGGCTTTTGGCAATGCAGGCAAGGGAATTCTCGAACTCTGCAACCAGGCTGGAGCCACCGTCGAGGGCATGGGATTCATCATTGAAAAGGGATTCCAGCATGGTCGTCAGACTCTTCATGAACTGGGCGTCAAGCGTATAGAGTCGCTGGCCATCATCGAGTGGTTCAACAACAGCGAAATCAAGTTCAAGGAGGACTAATCCTATAAGGATACCGACACAGAAACATTAGATGACGTATTTAGGCGAACTGATATCCATTGGCGTAGCGTTCTCGTGGACGGCTACAGCATTGCTGAGCGAGTTCGGCTCGAAGCGGCTGGGCAACCTTACGCTGAACGTGCTGAGAATGGCGCTCACGCTGTTGTTCTCGCTGGTGCTGTTCATGGTGGTAATGGGAAATCCATTGCCCACAATGGGTATTTCGGCTGAGGCCTGCGGCTGGATGCTGCTGTCAGGACTGGTGGGTTACGTCATTGGCGACTTCTGCCTTTTTCAATGCTATATTATTATTGGTTCGCGTTTCGGACAGCTCTTCATGACGCTGGCTCCGCTGTCTGCCGCGTTGATGGCGTGGGTGACGCTGGGACAGCAGATGACCTTGATGAACGTCGTGGCCATGCTGGTGACGCTCTTTGGCATCGGCATCTCTGTTATAGGAAGAGCCTCTCCCCAACCCTCTCCAAGGGGAGAGGGGGCTGCATACCTGAAATCCCCCTCCGTTTGGAGGGGGTGGGGGGGAGGCTTGTCCCTAAAGCTGCCCCTCAACGGTGTGCTCTTCGCCATAGGTGCAGCCGTATGTCAGGGAGTGGGGCTAGTGCTGAGCAAGATAGGAATGGACCACTATGAGGTGGTGGAAGGTATGCCAGACTGGCTGGTGCCCTTCAGCGCCAACTTCTATCGTTGCATAGCAGGAATCATCGGCTTCTTGTTGTTATTGTGTTTTCGCGATGGAATGGGCCATTTGCGTGAAGCCATACACGATAAAAAGGGACTTTCTGCAGCAACAGCCACCACCATTTTCGGCCCCTTCGTTGGAGTGGGCTTCTCGCTGATGGCAGTTCAATATACAGGTGCCGGCATCGCCTCCACGCTGATGGCAATGACGCCCATCATCATCTTGCTGCCCTCGCATTGGCTCTTCCACGAGAAGATAACGTGGCGAGCTGTTATTGGGGCCTTTATCTCCGTAATCGGCGTCAGTCTGTTCTTTATGGAATAAAAGTAAGAAAAAAGTTCGTATTATTCAAAGATAATGTGTATCTTTGCCCCCAAAATTTCCAAAAGGTATGAAGAAAATAGTTATTGTGATTGCTGTCTTGGCAGTAGTTGTACTGGGAGCTTGCAAGGGTTCTCAGAAGCAGAATGAGAGTGTAGAGCCCGTTGCAGAAACGGCGTGGTATGAGAACGATTCTTTGTTGGAGGCTCAGCTGATGGCCGCCATTGAGGTTGCCAAACGGCCTGACTCAACGAAGATTTCGCACGACCTGATGCCTGTGAAGAAAGGCTATCCTGGTGAGGAGTGGACGAAAATCAACGGAAAGGACATGGTGCTGCTGGTGACGATGGTTGACTCCAGCCGTCTGCAGCGTTTCTTCGGACGTGACGACGTCTATCGCATCGAGCGTGAGCTGGGTACGTGGGTGACGCTACCTGCCGACTGGCTGCGCAAGAAGGACGCTTTCGTAGGGCTGGACAGCGTAGCTGCCCACATGCGTATGATTCAGATGTACGGCATGAGCCCTGACTGCAACTTCAATATCATGGTGTATTTCTATGCCGACCCCACTTACATGTTCCGTCCTGCCCACGATCCTGACATCACGACGACCACAGTAGGACTGGAGTTCCCTGCATACGCCAATGAGAACTACAAGGTGGGTGACACCAACTTCCGTGAGTGGTTCCGTTACAGCTATGAGTCAGCTTACGAAGACGACAGCCCCCTGCCTTGGACGCAGCTGGGTTATACCTATGACTGGCACGAGGGTGCTGACCCCAAGGGTCTGTCAGAGTACATCGTTACTGACCAGTGCCTCATCAAGGTCAAGTCGCATGAGAGCGAGTGGTCGTTCATTCAGAACTTGCTGAAGCAATAAAGGCAATTAATCAAAACCACCACCACTGTCGTAGGTAGGCGTGAGGTCGTCGTTTCCGCCCTGTCCGTCGTCTCCGTCAGCACGCTTCTTTGTGCCCATATTGCCGAAGTTCCACGTCAGCTGGATGTTGATGCCGCGCTTACGCCAGTTCTTCTGGTGACGCCAGAAGGTGTCTGACGACGTGTAGTTCTCCCAGTGCTGGGAGTCGAAGACGTCGCGCCAGTTGATAGCCAGCGCAAAGGTCTTGTTGAAGAACGTCTTGCGTATGCCGAGGTCGAGGCCGGCATTGGGACGGCGGTGTCCCTGGGTGATGGCTCCACGCGAACGGTAGTTGCCAGTGACCTGTAGCGAAAGGTCGTAGGGCAGCATGACTGAGGCCAGCAGACGGGCATCCCACGAAAAGGCTTCCTCGCCCTTGCCGCTGATATTTTGTCCCTCGATGATGTAGGAGTAGTCGTCAAGCTTCGAGTAATAGGCATTGACGGTTGTCGTCAGGTCAAGCACGCGCCACAGCGAGTTCTTGCCGATGACCTCGATACCCATATTCTGTCGTTTGGCCACGTTCTCACTGGTCATGTACATGACATTGTCAATGGTGCTCTGCCAGCGTATGCGCTGTATGACGTCCGTCGTCGGACGGTAGTAGGCCGAGACGGAGATGGTGTGCTTGTCCCATGTCTTGAGGAAGTTCAGCGAGAAGGAGTTGGTGTATTCAGGTGTCAGCAGCGGATTACCGAACTGTACCATTGAGGCATCGCTGGTGTTCTTGAAGGAGTTGAGCTGTCCGCCCCAAGGACGGCGCAGACGACGGGTGTAGTTCAGCTGCAGCTGTGCCGTTTCCGACAGTTCGTAGTTCAGGAACAGCGAGGGGAATAGCTGAAAATAGTCCTTCTTGAACGGCTGGTCGCGCAGCGCGGGGTTGTGCTCCTGCTGGTAGTTGTAGCTCTCCGTATAGACCTTCCAGTATTCTCCACGCAGGCCTGCCATCACGCCCAGACGGTCCCACAGCTTCAGGTTGAGCGTGGCGTAGAGGGCGTGTACGTCCATATCGTAGATGAAACGGTTGTAGTATGTCTCATCCTCAATCAGGTTTCCTCCTGTCCAGCTGGTTTTGTCAATCCACGACTCCTGCGGCGTGTTCTCGTGCGAGAAGCGTCCGTTGTAGCCTGCTTCAATCTTGGTGTTCTCATTGAGCTGGTTCTCGTAGTCGAGCTTTGCTTCCCACGAACGGTTATTGACGAACACAGGACGATACTGGAATTCGTACTGCGTGGGTGTCATGCCGTCCATATACCAGATGGAGTCTTGATAGTAGCTGTTGTTGTTGCTTCTCCAGCTATTGAACGACACGTTCATGTCGAGCGTGTGGTTCTCAGAGAAGTTATGGGTAAAGCCCAATTCTGCGTGATACATGTGTGGCTTTCCGTCGCCAGTAATCAGACGCAGCTGCTGGTAAGTGTCGCGCGGAGCCCCAATAATGCCGTAGTGATAAGGCGTCAGGCTGTTGTTCTCGTTTTTAGCCTGCAGCGTCATACCTGCCAGCGAGAGGTCGTCCTTTTCTGTAATGTGCCAGGTGAGTCCTAAACGCGCAAAGAGGTTGTTGCCTTTGTTCTCGTTCTCGCTGTTAGAATTCTGATAGGTATTGGTGTTCAGGTACTCCTGCTCACTTAGGCTACCTCCCTTGCCGCTACGATGACGAAAGCCGATGTTGGCAAAAGCATCGAACTTGCCGCTGGTGAAGTTGATGTTCGCACCCGTGTTCCAGCCGCCGCGGGTGTTCATGCCAGCACGCATTGAACCATAATAGCCTGATACGACGCCGCGTTTCAACACAATGTTGATGATTCCTGCAGAACCCTCAGGTGAATATTTGGCTGACGGGTTGTCGATGACCTCTATCTTCTCGATGCTTTCGGCAGGAATCTGCTGCAGTATCTCGTAGCGGTTGTCTGTTGTCAGACCGCTGGCCTTACCATTAATCCATACCTCTACGCTCGAGTTACCACGCAGCGAGATTTCGCCGTCTGTAGTCACCTCGATAGAGGGGATGTTCTCCAGCAGGTCGGTGGCTGCACCGCCTGCGGCAGCCAGTATCTGGTCAACCGTGAACACCTTGCGATCCACCTCGAGCTTCATCTGTGAGCGCTGTCCGCGCACCTCCACCTCGCCTATTGACTGTGCGTCTTCCGACATATAGAGCGTTGTGTAGGTCACACGGCTGTTCTTCTGTGTCAGCGTGAACTGCCGAGTCTCCTCCTTATAGCCGATTGATGTTACCTGAAGCGTGTAGTTACCATAGCTAAGACCCGAGATGTTGAATGAACCCTCGCTGTCTGAAATGGCACCCTTGATGAATTTGCTACCCTGTAACACACGTACATTGGCAAATTCCATCCCTTCGTTTGTTTGTTTCTCCACTACACGGCCTCGCACCGTGCCCTGCGCCCACATCACAACTGTTGATAGAGCCAGGAAAATAGTTAATAGAATTCGATTCATACGTATGTATGATGTTTCTATGGGCAAAAGGTTTAATGAATTGTAAGAAAAATGTGAAATGAGGGTAATTCTTGTTAATTTTGTGTACCTTTGCAGCCAAATGAGAAAGATTAGGACGATAGAAATGCAGCGGCTCACGATTGAGGAGTATCGTGAGGCAAAGAAACTGCCGTTGGTGGTGGTGCTCGACGATGTGCGCTCCATGTATAACGTGGGAAGCGTATTCCGTACCTCTGACGCTTTCCGCGTGGAGGGCATCTGCCTATGTGGCATCAGTTGTACGCCGCCTGCAACGGAGATTCACAAGACGGCGCTGGGCGCAGAGGATGCCGTCAGCTGGACATACTACAAGACAGCACTGGAGGCTGTCAGTCAGCTGAAGTCCGAGGGCTATGAGGTGCTGGCCGTAGAGCAAGTAGAACACTCCACGAAGCTACAGAACTTCGTGGCTGCAAGGGACAAAAAGTACGCTGTGGTACTTGGCAACGAGGTGAAGGGCGTTCACCAAGAAGTCGTTGATGCCTGCAACGGTTGCCTGGAGATACCGCAGTTAGGCACCAAACACTCCATGAATGTCAGCGTGACGGCTGGCATCATTATCTATAAGTTCGCTGAGCAGTTGTTACTCTTCTGAGAACTGGTCCTTGCCTACTCCGCAAACAGGACATACCCAGTCTTCAGGGATGTCTTCAAATGCTGTACCTGGCGCAATGCCGCTGTCGGGGTCGCCTACTGCAGGGTCATACACGTAACCGCAAACGTCGCAAACATACTTTTTCATAGTTTCAAATTGTTTAGTTGTTAGTTAATACCTTATTTATTTTCTCAACGATAGTCTTGGGGTCAATGTCGTTCAGACAGGCATAGTCGCCACGCAGGCAGGGCTTGTTGCCGTAAATGCTGCAAGGCCGGCAAGGTAAGTCCAGTTGGATGGCATTGTCCATCGACTGCTGGAAGCCCTTGAACCCTGCGAAGGGGTGGGTTGCGCCCCACACGCTAATCACTGGTGTGCCAGTCAGCGATGCCAGGTGCATATTGGCAGAGTCCATCGACAGCATGACGTTTACGTGGCTCATCAAGATGAGCTCGTCCTTCAGCGTTTCGGCATACAGTCCCACGTAAATGCATTGAGGAACCTCGTGACACCAGCTCGAGAACAGCTCATCCTCGCGTGGACCCCGTCCAAAGAGCAGCAAGCGTGCCTTGGGGTGGGTGGCAGCCAACTGTCGGATGACCTCCAGCATCTTCTCTGGCGGATAAATCTTCCCTTCGTGTGCTGCAAACGGTGCAATGCCAATCCACAGTTCATCATCTTCCTTCGTGTCGAAGATGGGAGGCAGTTGCATCAGGCTACCCTTTCCCTCGCCGAAGATGCTCTTGAACTCCAGTTTAACAGGGAAACCCAAACGCTCGAACACATCGAGGTAGTTCTGTATGGAGGTAGGTTGCTGCACCAGCTGCTTGTTGTTCTGCGATACCAGCTTGCGCCTGCCTTTACGATTCTTGTTGATGTGCTCCACCCGGTAGCGACCCAGGTTGAAACGTATGCGCAGGTATTCTGAACGCAGCACGTTGTGCAGGTCGGCAATGTGCGTAAACTGCTTAGCAACCAGGCGGCGATAGAGCGTGTTGAGGCCCTTCACACCATGATATTCTGTTTTCAGGTCAGCCTCCATGAAGTTCACGTTAGGTGCCAGACCTTCGAATAGCTGACGGGCAAACGGACGGCTTAGCATGGTGATGCGCACGTCAGGATACTGACGGGCCAGCGAATACACCACAGGCACCGTCATAGCAACATCGCCCAGCGACGAGAATCGGATAATGAGTATGTGGTCGTGTCTCACTTCTGCCTTCTTACTTTTTGTCTTTATACAGTATGGGGTTCGTGCTGGGGTCGTTGTACATTTTCATCTGTCGATAAACCTTCATGTACTTGCGCCCGGCCTGAATGTCCTCCAGTAGTTGGTCGATGGCTGTCGAGAGGTCCACCTGCTGCTCCAGCAGTACGTCAAGTTTCCCCTGACAGCGTGCAATGTGGTCAGCATCAGCGTCCTTGCGATTCACCTGCTCCTGCATGTGGTAAATCTTTAGAGCCAGGATGCTCAGGCGATCCACTGCCCATGCAGGACTCTCCGTGTTCAGGCGTGCATTGGCAGCAGGCTTCACGTCAGCATAGAGCTTGCGGAAATAGCTGTCAATCTCCTCCACCAAGTCCGTACGGTCCTGGTTCGAGCGGTCAATGCGCCGTTTCAGTCCCAGCGCCTCTTCAGGATTGATGTGAGGATCGCGGATAATGTCTTCCAGATGCCACTGTACGGTATCAATCCAACACTTCAGATAGAGGTTGTACTCTATCGTGCCACGCTCAAAGGGATTGTTCATTGTTGTGTCAACGTTGTCGATCAGATGATAGTCACATATCGCCTGACGGAAAATGCCGTTAGCCTGTTCAGTAAAAGTCATATATGTCCTTTTTGTTTTTTTATTCTGCAAAGATAATGCTTTTCTCCATTATAAAAGAATAAACGGCGTGTTTTTTCATTTTTTTCCTTCTATTTGAAACAAAGTAACGATATAATTTGTATTTTTGCACTAAAAATATGAGTAACATGAAAAGAATAGTTTTAGTAAGTATGGCTATGATGGCTGCGACAATGATGCAGGCACAAAAGGTGCTGCAGTATCCAAAGGCAGAAAAAGAAAATGTAGTCGATGAGTATTTCGGCGTGAAAGTGAGCGACCCCTACCGTTGGCTGGAGAACGACACCAGCGCACGGACAGCTGCATGGGTGGAGGCCGAGAATCGCGTGACGACCAATTACCTCAGTCGTATTCCCTTCCGCGACAAGTTGCTAAAGCGACTGACTGAGGTGGTGAACTACGAGAAGATAGGTGCTCCGCGCAAGCGTCACGGCAAGTGGTACTACTACCGCAACAATGGACTGCAGAATCAGAGCGTGCTCTACGTGATGGATGAGTTAGGCGGAGAACCCCGTGTGTTCCTCGACCCAAACACGCTGAGCACTGACGGCACGGTGGCCCTGAAGGGCGTCTATTTCTCGAACAACGGACGCTGGGCAGCATACTCCATCTCACGTAGCGGCTCCGACTGGCAGGAGTTCTACGTCATAGACCTTGCGACGGGTCAGCTGACCAGCGACCACATAGAGTGGGCCAAGTTCTCCGGAGCCAGTTGGCTGGGTGATGGTTTCTACTACTCTGCCTACGACCGTCCTGAGGAAGGCAAAGAGTTCTCGAACGTGAATTCCGGCCACAAGATTTACTACCACAAGATGGGCACGCCGCAGAGCGAGGACGTGCTGTTCTTCCAGAACCCCACGCAGCCCATGCGCTTCTATGGAGTGGGTGTTGATGAGGACGAGACGGTCATGTATCTCTCGGAGAGTGGTGCCGGAGCCGGCAATAACCTCTACGTCAGGGATCTGCGTCAGAAGGATGCTCAGTTCGTGCAGATGACCAACGATATGGACTATCAGTATATGCCTATCTACAACGAAGGCGACAAAATCTATATCTATACCAACTACGGAGCTCCCAAGGGACGCATTATGACGGCCGATATCCACCATCCAGGCATTAACGACTGGCAGGTGCTGGTAGCAGAGAAAGGCGATATGCTGGGTGACGTGAGTGTCATCAACCGTCAGCTCATTCTTACCTATAATAAGGATGCTTCCGACCATGCTTTCGTCTATGGTCTGGACGGTCAGCTGCGCCATGAGGTAAAGCTGCCGATGGTGGGTAGCGTGGGCTTTACTGGTGACGAGAAGGAGCCGGAGTGTTTCTATACTTTCACGTCGTTCACCATGCCTGGCACCATCTATCGCTACGATATGGCCAGCAACGTGAGCACGCTCTACGCCCAACCCAACGTGAAGTTCCGTCAGCAGGACTATGAGAGCCGGCAGGTATTCTTCCAGAGCAAGGACGGCACGCGCGTACCTATGTTTATTACCTATAAGAAAGGACTGAAGCGCAATGGCAAGAATCCTGTCTATCTCTATGGCTATGGTGGTTTCAATATCTCCTTGGGTCCTAGCTTCTCAGCTTCACGCATCCCCTTCCTGGAAACGGGTGGCATCTATGCGCAGGTGAATCTGCGCGGCGGTAGTGAGTATGGCGAGGAATGGCACTTGGCTGGCACGAAGATGCAGAAGCAAAACGTGTTCGATGACTTCATCGCCGCCGCTGAATACCTCATCAGCGAGGGCTATACCAGCAAGGAGCGTCTGGCCATTGTGGGTGGCTCGAACGGCGGTCTGCTGGTGGGTGCATGTATGACACAGCGTCCTGACCTCTTCCAAGTAGCTATTCCTCAGGTAGGCGTGATGGACATGCTGCGCTACCATAAGTTTACCATCGGCTGGAACTGGGCCAGCGACTACGGCACCAGTGAAGATTCTCGTGAGATGTTTGAATACCTGCGTGGCTATTCACCCCTGCACAATCTGAAGCCGGGTACGAAATACCCAGCCACGCTGGTCACCACCGCTGACCACGACGACCGCGTGGTGCCAGCTCACTCGTTTAAGTTTGCTGCCACGTTGCAGGAGTGTCACGAAGGCACGGCACCTGTGCTCATCCGCATCGATACGAAAGCCGGTCATGGTGGCGGAAAGCCCCTTGCCAAAGTTTTGGAGGAGCAGGCTGACATCTATAGCTTCATTCTATACAACATGGGATTGAAGTTCAAATAGGAAAAAGTGACGGTGATTTCAACAAAATGGAAAGTAAACATTGTGTCAACTGACAACCGCATGTTTTTGTTATGCTATTGAATGTCAGTGATTTGTAGTTCTGCGGATGTGTCAAAGTAAAAAAGGGTGTTGCATGTTATAGAAATAATGCATACCTTTGCAGCAGACTTAAAACAATTGCGTTATGGAAAAAGGAAAGCGAATATGTAATGTGCTGAAGGAAGTCCGTTTGGAGATAGCCAAGGCCAACGACATTCAGTATGCTCCGAATGAGTGTCACCACGAAGGACCGTGTGCAGGTACGTGCCCTGCATGCGAGGCAGAAGTAAGGTATTTGGAACAGCAGCTGCAGCTGCGTCGTGTGATGGGACGTGCCGTCGTCTTGACAGGTATTGCGGCTGGTCTGACGTCGCTGACGGCCTGCGGACAGAACAAATTGCCTAATGGTTGTGAGAACGATACCACAATAACCGAGCCCGAGCTGGCAGGTGATGTAGAGGACGTGGATGGTCTGATGGAGATGCCGGAACCTGAAGTGGAAGAGGTTGTGAGGGGTAAGATGCCTGCGCCCGTCGATACCATCACCCCTGTCAAGAAGGGAGAGCGTGTGTTGACCGGTGTTGTGGAGTACCAGCCGCAGTTCCCTGGCGGCAAGGAGGCCTGTGAGCAGTTCATCAAGGAGAACCTGCGCTATCCAGCAGATGCTGAGCCTGGTGTTGAGGGACGCGTCATCGTGAGTTTCTTGGTAAATCTTGACGGTACACTCAGCGACATCCACGTGGTAAAGAGCTTAGGCGAGGCGTTTGACAATGAGGCCCTCCGTGTTGTGAAACTGATGCCCAAATGGAGTCCCGGAGCCATCGATGGCCAGCGTGCGCCCAGGAAATATGTCATTCCCGTCATTTTTAAAAAGGAGTAACTTTTAATGTTTAATCTTTAATGTTCCATGTCCAACGCTCCCCTGATAGGAATATGTCGTCACAGGCTGGCGGTTGACGGTGCCGGTGTAACCACGTTGGTGGCCTTTCACGGTTGTCCGCTACGTTGCAGGTATTGTCTGAATCCGCAATGCTTGGATAGTGAGAAGGTGTGGCGTGAGATGTCGGCCGAGGAGATTCTGGAAGAGTTGCAGAGGGATGACTTGTATTTCCGTGCGACGAGTGGTGGAGTATGCTTCGGCGGCGGTGAACCGTTGTTGCGTTCTGAGATGATTCAGGAGGTCTGCCGGCTGATGCCCGAGGAGTGGAATGTGACCATTGAAACCAGCCTAAACGTACCGTTACAGCGTGTGGAGGCTGTCGCTCCCTTCGTCCGTCAGTGGATCATTGATGTGAAGGATATGAACGCAGACATTTACCACCGTTATACCTCTATAGATAACGGGCGCGTGCGTGAGAACCTCCAGTGGCTCGTCACTCACGTTGACACGGAAAAGGTGCTCATACGTCTGCCGCTGATTCCAGAATACAACACGCCCGCCGATGTAGCTGCCAGTCGCAAGGAGCTGCAGGCAATGGGCTTTACGCATTTCGATGAATTTGAATATGTTGTCTCGAGAAGTTAGGAGGTTATAGCAGGATGAAGATAGTTGTTGACGATAAGATACCGTATATCCGTGAAACGCTGGAACAGCTGGCGGACGAGGTGGTGTACAAGAAAGGTTTGGAGATAGGACCAGAGGACGTGAAGGATGTCGATGCGCTGATTGTGCGTACGCGGACACGCTGCGACGAGCAGCTGCTGAAGGGTAGCAAAGTGCAGTTTGTGGCGACGGCTACCATCGGTTACGATCATATTGACACCACGTGGTGTGAGCAAAACGGAATAGAGTGGACCAACAGTCCTGGCTGTAACTCGGGTTCCGTAGCGCAGTACATAGAATCGGTGCTACTCTCCCTAAATCCCTCCGAAGGGGGAGGTTTGGTGGGGCTTACCCTCGGTGTCGTCGGTTGCGGTCATGTGGGTAGCAAGGTATGCAGGGTGGGGGAGCAGCTGGGCATGCGTGTGCTGGTGAATGACCCGCCGTTAGCCTCCCAAAATCCTGCCGAAAGGAGGGACTTACCTACGGACTCCATACTCCCTCTCCCTTTGGAGAGGGTCGGGGTGAGGCTTTTCGTTTCATTAGAAACGATTGCCCGTGAGGCAGACATTATCACCTTCCACGTGCCGCTGGACGAGACAACGAGATACCTGGCTGATGAGGCTTTTTTTAAGAAGTTGCGGCGACAGCCTGTTATCATAAACTCCAGTCGCGGCGGCGTGGTGGATGAGGCAGCGCTGCTTAGGGCGATGGACGAGGATAGGGTGAGCCAAGCCGTCATTGACACTTGGGAGCATGAGCCCGACATCTCGCGTACCTTATTAAATAAAGCCTTCATAGCGACGCCTCATATTGCCGGCTACTCGGCCGACGGCAAGGTGAATGCTGACAACATGGTGGTAGAAGCCCTTTGCCGACATTTCTCGCTGCCCCAGCCTCCTCCCATTCAGGCTCCAAAACTTCCAAAGGATTTTCAGTACACCGGCAATCCGTTGGAGCTTTATAATGCGATGAACGACAGCAGAAAACTCAAATCTTGTCCAGAGAGTTTTGAAGACCTGAGGGGAAATTATCCATTAAGAAGAGAGTTTTTTGACCAATAAAGTGTAAAATATACTTGTTTTATATCAAAAAAGTTGCACAATACGGGGGTATATGTGCAACTTTGGTTGCTTTTTTATCAATTTTATTTGCATAAATCATAAAAAAGTTGTTACTTTGCACCCGAATTTTCGAGATAACAGTAAAATTTCAAATAAAGAAATCAAATTATTAACAATTAAAAAACATTACAATTATGTCAGAAATTGAAAGCAAAGTAAAGGCAATTATCGTTGATAAACTCGGTGTTGACGAAGCAGAAGTAAAGCCCGAAGCAAGTTTCACAAACGACCTCGGCGCTGATTCACTGGATACCGTTGAGCTCATCATGGAGTTCGAGAAGGAGTTTGGTATTTCTATTCCCGACGACAAGGCTGAGAAGATTGGTACCGTTGGTGATGCAATCGCTTACATCGAGGAGAACGCAAAATAAATCACTAAGGTGATAAGTGATGGGTGTTGGGTGTTGGTTGATTCAACCAAGATTCAACACCCGTTCAGTAATAATCGACACCCATCACTCATCACCCAACAAACCAAATAATATGGAATTAAAAAGAGTAGTCGTAACAGGTATGGGCGCTGTTACTCCTGTAGGTAATACTCCTCAAGAGACATGGGAAAACCTGCTGGCCGGTAAGAGCGGTGCTGCACCTATTACACTTTTCGATGCATCAAAATTCAAGACGCAGTTTGCTTGTGAGGTAAAGAACCTGAATGTCAATGATTTCATTGACCGCAAGGAGGCTCGTAAGATGGATCGCTATACACAGTTGGCTATTATTGCAGCGATGCAGGCAGTCAAGGATTGTGGTATGGACTTAGAGACCGAGGACAAGAACCGCATCGGCGTTGTCTATGGCGTAGGTATTGGCGGTATCAAGACCTTCGAGGAAGAGGTGACCTACTATGGTGTCAACCGCGAGAATGGACCTAAGTTCAATCCATTCTTCATTCCGAAGATGATTGCTGATATTGCTGCAGGCCAGATTTCGATTATGTATGGCTTCCATGGACCTAACTACATCACTTCTTCTGCCTGTGCTTCTTCATCGAACGCTTTGGCTGATGCCTTTAACCTGATTCGTCTGGGTAAGGCAAATGCTATTGTTGCCGGTGGTGCAGAGGCTGCTATTTGCGAGACGGGTGTCGGCGGTTTCAATGCTATGCATGCCCTCTCTACCCGTAACGACGAGCCCGAGAAGGCCAGTCGTCCGTTCAGCGCCAGCCGCGACGGTTTCATCATGGGTGAGGGTGCCGGCTGTCTGATTCTCGAGGAGCTGGAGCACGCTAAGGCTCGTGGAGCGAAGATCTATGCTGAGATGGTTGGTGCCGGCATGAGTGCTGATGCTCACCACATTACCGCTTCCCACCCCGAAGGTCTGGGTGCAAAGCTCGTGATGCAGAACGCTCTCGAGGATGCAGGCATGAAGCCCGAGGACATTGACTACATCAACGTTCACGGCACATCGACTCACGTGGGTGATATCTCTGAGGCTAAGGCCATCAAGGAGGTCTTCGGTGATGCAGCCTACAAGCTGAACATCTCTTCTACGAAGTCGATGACCGGCCACCTGCTGGGTGCTGCCGGTGCTGTTGAGGCAATGGCTACGGTGCTGGCCGTACAGAACGATATTATTCCGCCGACGATTAACCACGACGAGGCTGACAAGGACGAAGAGATTGACTACAATCTGAACTTCACCTTCAACAAGGCCCAGAAGCGCGAGGTACGTGCCGGCCTGAGCAACACATTCGGCTTCGGTGGTCACAACGCTTGTGTAGTGTTCCGTAAGTATGCTGAATAATAGTAATCTTATTGATATAATAAGGCTCCCTTTCCGCAAGGAGAAGGAGCTTTTTTCTGCCATATACGAAATGACGGGCTTCTATCCGCGCCACATCGAATACTACAAGCTGGCGCTGATGCACAAGAGTGCCTCCATGCGTAATGCCAAGGGCCGTCCGCTCAACAACGAGCGGCTGGAGTTCCTGGGCGATGCCATTCTCGATGCGGTGGTGGGCGACATCGTCTTCCGTCATTTCGAGGGCAAGCGTGAGGGCTTCCTCACCAATACGCGTTCGAAGCTGGTGCAGCGTGAGACGCTGGGACGTCTGGCGCAGGAGATGGGTCTGCTGCAGCTCATACAGTCCTCCGACCATTCCACGTCGCACAACAGCTACATGGGCGGTAACGCTTTCGAGGCACTGGTGGGAGCCATCTACCTGGACCGTGGCTACGATGCCTGTATGCTGTTCATGAAGAAGCGCATCCTCAAGCAGCTCATCAACATTGACAAGGTGGCCTATAAAGAGGTGAACTTCAAGTCGAAGCTGTTGGAGTGGACGCAGAAGAACCGTGTGCGCATGGAGTTCAGGCAGGTAAGCCAGTCGAAGGACGACAGCGGAAGTCCCGTGTTTGAGACTGTCACCATCATCGAGGGCATCGAGGGTTGTAAGGGCAAAGGCTATTCAAAGAAAGAGAGTCAGCAGTTGGCGTCGAAGGATACGTTGCAACGTCTCCGACGCGAGCCGCAGTTCATTGATGCTATATTTGCCGCCAAGACCGAACGTACTAAGATGGAGGAAGAGCCCGTTCAGGCTGTACCGGAGGTAGAGGTGGAAGTGGATGTGGAGGTTGAGCAGGAGGCGGAAGCCCCCGCGACCGTTGTCCCCGAAACCAACGACGAATTCTCTCTTGACGACATTACGGCTGTGCCTGTTGAGAAGAGCCGTGAGGACATCATTGCCGAGGCTGAGGCTGCCGCCTTTGCTGCCGAGTCGTAACCCTCACCATTCTTCCCATGTTCGCCACGCTGCTACTCTCCAGTTTTCTCACGTTTGTGGAACTGAACTGTGAGAACCTCTTTGACTGTAGGCACGATTCCCTGAAGAACGATACCGAGTTTCTGCCTACGTCAGGGCGGCAGTGGACGCCACGTCGCTATTGGCGTAAGCTCGACAACATCGGACGCACCGTCATTGCCTGCTCGACAGATACCGTCAGCTACCAGTTGCCCGACTTGGTGGCGCTGGTAGAGGTGGAGAACGACTCCTGCCTGTACGACCTGACACACCGTTCGCTGTTGCGTGGTGCGGGTTATGAGTATGTCATGACCTGTTCACCCGATGAGCGCGGGCTCGACGTGGCACTGCTTTATCAGCCCCTGTCGTTTCTCTTGCTTCAACACTATCCCCTGCGCATAGAGCCGCTTGAGGGCATGCGTCCCACGCGTGACATCCTCTATGTCAGTGGGCGCGTCATGTCGGGCGACACACTCCATGTCTTTGTGGTTCACGCCCCCAGCCGCTATGGGGGTGAGCTGGAGACGCGTCCCTATCGTCGTCATGTGATGCAACGGCTCATGCAGTCTGTCGATTCGCTGAGGACCCTGTCGCCCGATGCCCGCATCCTGGTGGCAGGCGACTTCAACGACTACGTAGACGATGCCTCCCTGCAGTATCTCGGTGAGCAGGGGCTGGTGCACGTCTCGCGTACGGCGACAGGCCGTCACGGTGCCCGTGGCACCTATCGCTTTCAGGGTTTGTGGGCCAGTCTTGACCATATCTTTGCCAGTCCTGTGCTCTCGGCTGAGGCTGACATGTGTTACGTCAATGACCAGCCGTTCCTGCTGGAGGAGGACGAGAAATACGGTGGCGTCAAGCCTCTCCGCACCTATAACGGCCTCCGTTATCGGCGTGGTTTCAGCGACCATCTGCCTCTGGTGGCCCGCTTCCGTCTGCGTGAAGATAAGTAATTTCTATTAAAAATAGTAAAATGCTTAACCATTCCCGCTGATTCTTTGTACCTTTGCAGCCACTATTTCATTTATAAATGAGCTTAACCAATATCGTCAGACACGCATTCACGTCGCGAATGAAGGAACTCGAGCGGCATCAGAATGGCGGTGAGCAGCTGCAGAGGCAGGTGCTGGCACACCTTTTACAGGAAGCGAAAGACACAGAGTACGGACGTCAGCACCTGTTTGCACAGGCCAAGGGCTACGATGACTTCATCCGTCACACCCCCCTGAACACTTACGAGGACGTGAAGAACGACATCGACCGCATGCGTCACGGAGAGCGCGACGTGCTGTGGCCGGGACGCGTGAAGTGGTACGCCAAGTCGAGCGGCACCACCAACGACAAATCGAAGTTCATCCCCGTCAGTGCTGAGGGCTTGCAGCGCGTCCATTATGCCGGCGGCTACGACTCCGTGGCACTTTACCTGCGCAACAATCCCCAGTCGCGGCTGTTTGACGGTCGTGCGCTCATTCTCGGTGGCAGTCATGCCCCTAACTACAACCTGCCGGGCTCACTGGTAGGCGACCTGTCGGCCATCCTCATTGAGAACATCAATCCGCTGGCCAACCTCGTACGTGTGCCGAAGAAAAAGACGGCGCTGCTCAGCGACTTCGAGATCAAGCGCGACCGCATAGCCCGTGAGGCGCTCCATAAGAACGTGACCAACATCAGCGGCGTCCCCTCGTGGATGCTCTCTGTGCTCAACCGCGTGATGGAGCTGTCGGGCAAGACACACCTGGAGGAGGTGTGGCCTAATCTGGAAGTGTTCTTTCACGGTGGCGTGGCGTTCACGCCCTACCGCAAGCAGTACGAGCAGCTTATCACCTCTCCCCGCATGCACTACATGGAGACCTACAACGCCAGTGAGGGCTTCTTCGGCATTCAGGACGACCCCGCCGACAAGTCCATGTTGCTCATGCTCGACTACGGCGTGTTCTATGAGTTTATGGAAACCTCCACAGAGGGCCAAGGAGCGGTCATCCCCCTCTGGGCCGTCGAGAAGGACAAGAACTATGCGATGGTCATCTCCACGTCATGCGGCCTGTGGCGATACATGATTGGCGACACCGTCCGCTTCACTTCCACCAACCCCTATAAGTTTGTCATCACCGGCCGCACCAAGAGTTTCATCAATGCCTTTGGCGAGGAGCTCATCGTCGATAATGCCGAGCAGGGACTGGCCTACGCCTGTCAGCAGACGGGTGCCGAGGTGCAGGAATATACGGCAGCGCCAGTCTTCATGGACAGCAACGCCAAGTGCCGTCACCAGTGGCTCATCGAGTTCTCGAAGGCTCCTGCTGACCTGCAGCAGTTTGCCCAGCTGCTCGACCGTCGTTTGCAGGAGGTGAACAGCGACTACGAGGCCAAGCGCTATAAGGACATCACCCTGCAGCCTCTGGAGCTGATACAGGCCCGTCAGGGACTCTTCACCGACTGGATGCGCCAGCGTGGCAAGCTGGGCGGCCAGAACAAGGTGCCTCGACTGAGTAACTCACGTGAACATATTGAGCAACTATTGAAGTTAAACAAATGAAGAAGCTACTATATTTTCTCGCTCTTTGCAGTCTGCTCTTGGCTGTTGGCTGTGCACGCATGGGACAGCCCGACGGCGGATGGTACGACGACAAGCCCCCGCGCATCGTCCGCACCATACCGGCTGACCGTTCCACGAACGTGACCGAGCAGAAGGTCACCATCCTGTTTGACGAGTACATCAAGCTCGAGGATGCCAGCAATAAGGTCATCGTCTCGCCGCCACAGCTCGAGACGCCTGAGATCAAGAGCAGCGGCAAGAAGATCACCGTGCAGCTGAAGGACACGCTGAAGCCCAATACAACCTATACCATCGACTTCTCCGACGCCATCAGCGACAACACCGAGGGTAACCCCTTGGGCAACTATACCTACAGCTTCTCCACCGGCGAACAGATCGACACGCTCGAGGTGGCAGGATCGGTGCTGAACGCCGAGGACCTGGAGCCCGTCAAGGGCATCCTGGTGGGACTCTACGACGACCTGAGCGATACCGTCTTCAAGACCAAGCCGCTGCTGCGCGTGTCACGTACCGACAGCCGTGGACACTTCGTCATCAAGGGTGTGGCGCCGGGCACCTATCGCGTTTATGCGCTGCAGGATGCCGACGGTAACTTCACCTATACACAGCTGAGCGAGATGATAGCCTTCTCGCACCAGACCTATGAGCCGTCGTGCAAGCCCGACATCCGTCAGGACACCATCTGGCGTGACACGCTCCACATCGACAGCATCATGCGTGTGCCCTACATACACTACTTCCCCGACGACGTGGTGATGTTGGCCTTCACGCCCATACAGACCCACCGCTACCTCATCAAGAGCGAGCGCAACGAGCCCGACCAGTTCCGTATGTACTTCAGCTACGGCAACCCCGAGCTGCCGCGTGTCAGGGGACTGAACTTCAACAGCGACAACGCCTTCGTCATTGAGCATAGTGCCAAGCGCGACACCATCACCTATTGGCTGCGCGACACTACGCTCATCAATCAGGATACGCTGCGCCTGGAGCTGCAGTACCTCATCACCGACAGCGCCGGCGTGTTGGTCAACCAGACCGACACCATCGATGCCATTCCCAAGGTGCTCTACGAGAAACGTCTGAAGAACCTCCAGAAGGAGATTGACAAGTGGCAGAAGGAGCAGGCGAAGAAGAAGCGTAAGGGACAGCCCTACGACAGCATCTACCCCAAGAAACTCTTGGAGCCAAGGTGGAGCTCAACGTCGGGGATGGCTCCCGACCAGAACATCACCGTCCGCTTCGCCACACCGCTGGCACGCATCGACACCTCGGCCATCCACCTCTACACCAAGGTCGATTCGCTCTGGTACGACGCGCCCTTCGAGTTTACCCCCAAGGACTCCCTGCCGCGCACCTATGTGCTGCTGGCCGAGTGGCGCGAGGGCTGCGAGTACAGCCTGGAGGTGGACTCCGCTGCCTTCGAGGACATCTACGGTCTGGTCACCAAGCGCATCAAGCACGGCATCAAGGTGCATAAGCTCGACGATTTCTCCACGCTCTTCGTCAACCTGAGTGGCCTGACGATTGACACCACGCTCGTGGTGCAGCTGATCAGCGAGCGCGGCGATGTGGTCAAGCAGACGCGCCCCGTAGGCACCACGGCAGAGTTCTACTACGTCAAGCCCGGCAAGTATTACCTCAAGGCCTTCACCGATAGGAACGGCAATGGTGTCTGGGACACGGGCGACTTTGATGCCGACCGCCAGCCTGAGGACGTCTATTATTATCCTGATGTCATCACGTGCCAGCAGAAGTGGGACGTGACCGAGAACTGGAATATCACCGCACGGCCGCGTGACCGTCAGAAGCCCGACCGCCTCATCAAGCAGAAGGCCGACAAGAAGAAGACGCTCAAAAACCGCAATGCTGACCGTGCTCTGAAGCTGGGCATCCCCGTGCCGGAAGAGTACAGGAGGTAAGAAACTTTTAAACCTTTCTCGGGTTTTCGCGTCAAACAGATATACGAACCAAAAAATGTGTAGCATATGAAAAAAAATATAAGATTATTCGTCATGTTCATTCTTTGCCTTTCGTCGCTCAGCACCGTAAAGGCACAATGTGGCATCAACAACACCGCCTTCCAGTCAGGCGAGTACCTCTCTTACGACCTTTACTTCAACTGGAAGTTCGTGTGGGTCAAGGTGGGCACCGCCAGCATGTCAACCGTCAAGTCACGCTACAAGGGTCAGGACGCCTACCGCGCCAGCCTCATCACCCGTGGTAACAACAAGCTCGACAACGTCTTCGTCATGCGCGACACGCTGCTCAGCTACACCACGCTCGACATTGCTCCGCTCTATCACCGCAAGGGTGCTAAGGAGGGCGACCGCTACTACGTTGACGAGCTCTGGTACACCTATCCCAACGGTGTGGTCAACCTGCGCCAGCACGAGATCAACAGCGACGGCGAGCACCACTGGAAGACCATCACCCCCGGCAAGTGCGTCTATGACATGATGAGCATCTACATGCGTGCCCGTAACTTCAACGGCAGCCAGCTCAAGAAGGGCCAGAAGATTGTGCTCCCCATTGCCAATGCCAGCCACTTGCAGGACACGTGGCTCGTCTATCAGGGCAAGGAAGAGGTGGAGATGAAGAACGGCTCGGCCACCTACCGCTGCCTCGTCCTGTCATTCATGGAGCGCGAGGATGGCGAGGTGAAGGAGATCATCCGCTTCTTCGTCACCGACGATGCCAACCACCTGCCCGTGCGCCTCGACATGTTCCTCCGTTTCGGCTCTGCCAAGGCCTACCTCACCGGTATGAAGGGCATCCGCTCGCCGCTCACCAGTAAGGTTAAGTAAGCGAGAGAAGTGAAAGCGAGCTTTTACTTCCGAGCGAGAGCGAGCTCGATGTGAAACATCAAGGTAAAGTAAATTACAAACAAAAATACAGACTACAATGAAGAAAATCCTATTTACCACGCTGGCGTTGCTGACCATTGTCCTGACAGCCACAGCCCAAGAGACCAGGGAAAAGGTGTCAAGAAACCGTATAAGTGCACAAATCAGCTTCGCCCAGAAGTTCATGCTCATCAAGCTCGACAAGAAGAATGAGAAAACGTGGTACGCTGTCATGAGCTACCCCGTGACCTACTACAATTACTACGCCGTCTATGGCAAGAACGTGAAACCCCAAGGACGAGACATCAACGATGTGATGATGATGGGTGACAAGAAGAAACGCGACTTCGCTGCCGATGCAGCCAAACTCTACAGCGGTCTGTCCTTCCATGTGGCAACGGCAACTGAACTGCAACGCGCACTCGGCAGAAACTACAACGTTGCCAGCGAGAACGGCCCCTATAGCCATGCCACTAACGGCTTCTACCTCGCCTGTCCCTACTCCACCTACCTGCGGATGAAGAAGTTGATTAAGGCCTACCGTGATCAACTTTCAAGCCCGCCACGTCGAACCAATAGCCACGGAAACGGCGTTGGGTAAGTCAAAATAAATAAAAAGCCTCCCCTAAACAGGGGAGGTTTTTTGTTATTTAATCATGACTTTTTTACCGTTAGGCCCCTTCTTTTTCACGTTAATCGGTGTGCTCTTAGGGAATGCGATGCTGTAGGCCGCGTCGAGGGCTTTCAGGTTCACCTTCTTGTAGAAGCTGATGCCCAGACGGACGGCCACGATAGCCCGCAGGAGTTCACGATGCTTACGAGGATAGAGCGAGGGCGGCGGCAGCTCGTTCCACCCTTCCTGCTCGCATAGGCGACACACCTCCCAGATCATGTCGTCGTCGGCCTCATAGCCGAACCACGACTTCATAATGTTGCGGATGCAGAAGCGTTTACACTGACCTCCGAGGAGGCGCCTCGTGTGCTCCAGTCTGCGCCAAAGCTGCACGAAGCATTCTTGGGTGTTTTCGATGGTAACCATAGTTCCAAAATTGAAAATGACAAATGACCAAAATGACCATTATGACATCTTTCGATAATTACCATCCTCGGTCAGCACCACCAGCCCCTGCCTGCGCCAGTTTTTCAGCATCTGGCGTACGGTGTTCTGGGTTACGCCGGCACCCTTCACCGCCACCGACTGCTGCATCGCCTGTGCAAACGAAAACAGCGGGTCAAGTCGCTCAAAGATAGAGTCGTTCTTGCCGCGCTTCTGGCGGTCGCCGCTCAGGTAGCCTGCATAGTCGCGACTCGCGAAAGCGTTCTCAATGCGGTCGCGGAAGAAGTAGAGCGCGTTCTCCAGCAGCGAATCGGCTATCACGTCATAGGCCGCGAGCATCGTGGGCGTCTGCGCCTTCAGCAGCATCTCCTTCCACAGGTTAGGTCGCTGCTTCAGCTGCGTCTCGGCACCGGTCAGTCCGTGTTTCTGAATCAGCGTCTCGCACACCTTGCAGAGCATCAGGCAGCAGGTCATTCTTTGCGCCGTCACGCAGACACGGAAGCG
>CACXJZ010000047.1 GCA_902768105.1 uncultured Prevotellaceae bacterium | reverse complement strand
GGGTAGATAGCAGCTACCTCCGAGAACATATAGCTCACGTGAGCCGCAGCCTCGTTACCATCACAGGTGATAAATTTCTTTTCTTTAGCCATTTTGTTAGAAATATAAAATGTATAACTGTATTGCCGAAAAATACCTAAAAATAATGAGTTGTTTTAAAACGCCTGCAAAGTTACAAAGAAAATCCCAAAATGCAAAGCGTAGTTTGCAAAATATTGCTAAAACGTTTGCGTTATCATGATATAGATTAATAAAGGAACCCCAAAAGCCATAGCGGTATTTGGTTGTCTTTTCCTACCTCGGTGTTGTATTTGGCGTAGATGATATCGCTGTTACACCTTATTTTATTATATATCTCAGCGTCGCACACGCGGAACTTCAATTTCCCGTCAACAGTATAGAAATTTTCCCGTCCACTCTGGTTGACGAGATGGTCTTTCCACAAAGAATTGACAAAGAACGTCTCCATGGCATCCTGACGATCGACCTGAATGGGGTAGATGGCGTACATGAGGTTGGAGTTGTGAAGCATGACCTTCGATGGTTTCTTGGGAAATTCCTGACCAACGGGATAGATGATATTCAACAGACGGGCATCAGCTAAGTATTTGATATAGTTCATGACTGTGGCGCGGGAGGTCTCAATGTTCTGTGCCAGCTGGCTGACATTCGGCGTGCGAGGACCTTCTTCTGCAATCTGGTAGAACAGTTTCTTGATCTTCGTGAGATATTTCAGCTCAATCTGTTTAATAAGGAGTATATCCACCTCGGTCATCATGTTCATGGTCTTCAGCAGGTTCTCGCTGTAGTTACGGTGCTCCTGAAAGAAAGGATAGAAACCATGATGGATATAATCCTGAAAATACTTGTTGGGAGAAACTTTAGGCAGGATATGCTTGATAATCTGCTCGTGGTTGTGGAGAATCTCATCGAGCGTGTAGGGACGAAAATCATTGCCTGTCATCAGGTTAATGAACTCGCGGAAAGAGAATCCACGTAGGTTATAGGACTTGACAACGCCGTTCAATTCGGGGTTTTCGTCTTTTAGGCGCATCACACTGCTGCCAGTGAAGATAATCTTCAAACCAGGATATTCGTCATAACAACGACGCAATTCCCTGCTCCAGTCAGGCTGCTTGAAAACCTGGTCGATGAGCAGGACACGTCCTCCCTGATGGTAGAATTCACCGGCAAAATCGGCTATTCCACGTCCCTGAAAATAAAAGTTGTTCATGTTGATGTATAGGCACTTGCGGTCCCGGACATCAAAATGTTCCTTAGCGTATTGAAGCAAGAATGTGGTTTTCCCTACACCACGCGTTCCCTTGATACCAATCAAACGGTCATTCCAATTAATCTCGTCCATCAAAGTTCGACGGACGGGAGCAGAGGTATGTTCAACTAAATAACGATGTGTTCTAAAGAACGCGTCCATGTAGTTTGTCTTTTCTTCGTTTATTTGCCTTAAAACGTCTGCAAAGGTAATAATATTATCTTAAATTGCAAAGTCTATATTGCAAAATCTCAGAAAATATTGTAATTTTGTGCCCAAAAGGATGAATCATCAATGAAATTACATGTTTTTAATCCGGAACACGACCTCGCGCTAGCTGCCAATATCGCCAATTTCACGGCTCCGTTGGCAGGAAGGGCCTTACGTACCGATCTGGGATACATTCCTGCACTTTGGGCGGATGAGGGGGATGCTGTTCTGGTGGAGGATGCCGATAAAGCCTGTGCGTGTTTCATGCGTCTGAAGGAACAAACAGGTTTTCAGGCAGAAATGCCGCTTTGGGTAACGAAAACAAAGGTTTCATCGCTGAACATTGAGGCTATTGAACCCTGGGGCTGGGACCTGGCTATACGTGGTCAGCTGCTACGTTATGGCGTTGAGGAGAAGATACTGCCAACAGTCGATGAAATCGAGGAAATACGTAGGTTATCGCATCGCAAGCAAACTGCATACGTCCTTGAGCAACTGCTACATACGGGTGTCGTTGGTGAGGCTTTCTGCTGTTTTTCAGTCGATGAAATCGAAGAAAAACTAAATACTTATCCTGATGTGGTTCTGAAGGCACCGTGGAGCTCGAGTGGGAGAGGTGTGCGATTTGTTCATGGAGGGATGAGTGATGCCCTTCGAGGATGGGTCTCCCGTTTGCTTCAAACGCAAGGCAGCGTCATGCTGGAACCCTTTTATGAGAAAATCATGGATTTTGCGATGGAGTTCAGTAGTGATGGGGCTGGTACTGTGACTTATTCCGGTCTTTCCCTCTTTGCAACAGTCAATGGTGCTTATTCAGGCAATATACTTGCTAATGAGGAAGAGAAAGAAGAGATAATAAGCCGTTATATATCAAAAGAATGTATTGCTTACGTTCGAGAAAAGATTATAGAACTGACATCTGCCTTGTACAAAGAGAAATACAGTGGTCCTTTTGGCGTGGATATGATGGTGTGTAAAGGTGGGTTGCTGCATCCCTGTGTGGAGATCAATTTACGCAGAACGATGGGCCATGTGGCGCTTTCGTTATCATCATACGTAACTAATGGTACGTTCGCCATCTGTGGTAAGTCTCCCTTTGAGTTGGTGGTTGAACAACATAACACGTAAGATAAATGGGGAAATAATTTGGAGATATAAAAAAAACTTCGTACCTTTGCACGTCATAATAAAATAAGTAAGAAATCTGATAAGAAAATGACGAAAAGATTTAATGAGCATAACGGCTTGAACCTGACGCAGGTAAACAATGATATCCTGCAGATGTGGAAGGAGAAAAACGTGTTCTGGCGCTCGGTGGAAGAGCGTGAGGGATGTCCGCAGTTTGTGTTTTACGAGGGTCCTCCCTCGGCAAATGGTCACCCAGGTATTCACCATGTGCTGGCACGAAGCATCAAGGATACGTTCAATCGCTATAAGACCATGCGCGGCTACCAGGTAAAGCGTAAGGCCGGATGGGATACCCACGGACTGCCTGTTGAGTTGGGCGTCGAGAAGGAATTGGGTATTACCAAGGCGGATATTGACAACAAGGAGTCGGAGAAGTACATCTCGACAGAGGACTACAACCGCAAGTGTCGTGAGAACGTGATGATGTACACGGCAGAATGGCGTGATCTGACAGAGCGCATGGGTTACTTCGTTGACCTTGACCATCCCTACATCACCTATGACAACAAGTATATTGAGACACTCTGGTGGCTGCTCAAGCAGTTCTACCAGAAGGGATTGTTATATAAGGGCTATACCATCCAGCCGTACTCTCCTGCAGCAGGAACGGGACTCTCCAGCCACGAGCTGAACCAGCCTGGCTGCTATCGTGACGTGAAGGACACCACGTGTACGGCGATGTTCAAGATAAAAAACCCGAAGCCGGAGATGACAGGGTGGGGTACTCCGTACTTCCTCGCCTGGACAACCACGCCTTGGACGCTTGCAGCCAACTCGGCTCTCTGCGTAGGTCCAAAGATTGACTATGTGGCCGTGGAAACCTATAATCCCTATACGGCAGACAAGATTACCATCGTATTGGCCGAGGCACGCCTGAATGCCTATTTGGCTCCTGAGGGTGCCATTACCGACGGCGGGGAGATGCCGGAGTACAAGAAGGGTGAGAAGTTCATGCCCTACCGCATCGTAGGCCGATACAAGGGAACCGACCTCGTAGGTATGGAGTATGAGCAGCTGATGCCTGCCATCAAGCCCATGGGCGATGCCTTCAAGGTGATTCCCGGTGACTATGTTACTACCGAAGACGGTGCCGGTATCGTACATATCGCGCCAAACTTCGGTGCCGACGATGCCTTTGTGGCTAAGAAAGCTGGCATCGTTCCTATTGTGCTCATCGACAAGAAGGGAGCAGAGCGTCCGGTCGTTGACCTGCAAGGTAAGTACTTCCTGATTGAAGACCTTGACGCTGATTTCGTCAAGAACTATGTCAATGTGGATGAGTGGAACAAGTTTGCCGGACGCTATGTGAAGAATGCCTACGACGAGACTCTCACAGACAAGGACGAGACGCTTGACATCAGCATCTGCATGGACCTGAAGGCTCAAAACAAGGTATTCAAGATAGAGAAGCACGTCCATAACTATCCGCATTGCTGGCGTACTGACAAGCCCGTGCTCTACTATCCGTTGGATTCGTGGTTTATCAAATCGTCTGCCTGCAAGGAGCGTATGTCAGAGCTGAACAAGACCATTAACTGGCAGCCGGAGTCAACGGGTACAGGACGTTTCGGCAACTGGCTCGACAACCTGAATGACTGGAACCTCTCACGTAGTCGCTTCTGGGGCACACCATTGCCCATCTGGCGTAGTGAGGATGGTGAAGAGATCTGCATCGGAAGTGTTCAGGAGCTCTACGATGAAATCGAGAAATCTGTCAAGGCAGGCTTCATGAAGTCGAACCTGCTGAAGGATAAAGGTTTCGTACCTGGTGACATGTCTCAGGAGAACTATGACAAGATAGACCTGCACCGTCCGTATGTGGATTATATCGTGCTGGTAAGCGCTACGGGCAAGCCCATGAAGCGTGAGACCGACCTTATTGACGTGTGGTTCGACTCTGGCTCCATGCCTTACGCTCAGTTCCACTATCCGTTTGAAAATGCCGATTTAATCGACAAGGGCATCGCCTTCCCCTGCGACTTCATCAACGAGGGTGTTGACCAGACACGTGGATGGTTCTTTACCTTGCATGCTATTGCTACGATGATATTCGACTCTGTAGCCTTCAAAAACGTCATTTCATCGGGCCTTGTACTTGATGCCAAGGGCAACAAGATGTCGAAGCATGTGGGTAATGTGGTCAATCCGTTTGAGATGATTGAGAAGTATGGCTCTGATGCTGTACGCCTCTATATGATGACTAACTCGGAGCCTTGGGATAACTTGAAGTTTGATCCCGAGGGTGTTGATGAGATACGCCGCAAGTTCTTCGGCACCTTATATAATACGTATAGCTTCTTTGCACTGTATGCCAACGTGGATGGCTGGGAGCCTGCTGTTGTAGCTTCTACCCAGGAGAAACCGGAGATTGACCGCTGGATACTGTCAAGCCTGAACACGCTGATACAGAAGGTGACGGCTGAGCTGGAGAACTACGACCCCACACGTGCCGGTCGACTGATTGACGCCTTTGTCAACGACGACCTTTCCAACTGGTACGTTCGTTTGAACCGTAAACGCTTCTGGGGTAAGGAGATGAGCGACGACAAGCGCTCTGCCTATGAGACGCTCTACACCTGTCTGATGACCGTTGCCAAGCTGTTGGCTCCGTTTGCACCGTTCTATGCCGACCAGCTGTACAAAGACCTTGGCGGCGAGAAGGACAGTGTGCATCTTGACGCTTTCCCTGTAGCTGATGAGTCACTGATTGACAAGGATCTTGAGGCCCGCATGGAGATGGCCCAGAAGATTACGTCGATGGTTCTTGCCTTGCGTCGTAAGGTCAATATCAAGGTGCGCCAGCCACTGCAGAGCATCATGATTCCTGCTACTGACGAGCAACGCAAGCATATTGAGGCAGTGAAAGACCTCATTATGAATGAGGTGAACGTCAAAGAGCTGAAATTTGTCGAAGGTCAAGGCATTTTGGTGAAGAAGGTAAAGTGTAATTTCAGGACCATGGGTAAGAAGTTCGGTAAACTGATGAAGGGTGTCGCTGCTCAGATGGATGGCCTCACGCAGGAACAGATTGCCGAACTGGAAACACAAGGAACTATCGGTATCAATGTGGAAGGCAATGATCTTACTGTGGAGCTTGCTGATGTGGAGATTATCAGTGAGGATATTCCCGGATGGCTGGTTGCCAACGAAGGTACGATGACCGTTGCTCTTGAAGTTGAGCTTACAGACGAACTGCGTCAGGAAGGAATGGCTCGTGAGATTATCAATCGCGTACAGAATATCCGTAAGGACAATGGCTATGAGATCACTGACCGTATTCGTATCACATTGGCTCCCAATGACGATATCGAGAATGCTGTCAAGAACTTTGGTGAATACATCATGAACCAGGTTTTGGCCGATTCCATCGACATTCAGCCCAATAACGGTTTGGAGGTTGATTTTGATGATTTCAAATTAAATATACAAATAACTAAATCTTAATATTACGTTTATGGCAGATAAAACACGTTACACTGACGAAGAACTCGAGGAGTTCCGTGAGATTATTAATGAGAAGCTGGCGCTGGCCAGGCGTGACTATGACCAGATGATGCGAGTGCTGATGAATCAGGATTCCAATGATGTTGATGATACATCACCTACGTATAAGGCACTGGAAGAGGGTAGCACCACGCAAACCAAGGAAGAACTGATTCAAATGGCTGCACGTCAGCAGAAATTTATTCAGGGATTGGAAGCAGCTCTGGTTCGTATTCAAAATAAGACCTACGGTATTGACCGAATTACGGGTCAGTTGATTCCCAAGGAGCGTCTCCGCGCAGTACCCCATGCCACGCTGAGCGTTGAGTCGAAGATGAACCGAAAATAAATGGAAACCCGGAAACAAACGATATGGAATAGTGGCTGGATGGCCTTGCTTATGGTATTGGTTTTCCTTGCCATTGACCAGATGCTGAAGATTTGGGTGAAGACGAACATGACTCTTCACGAATCCATCGAGATAGCCAGTTGGTTCAAGATTTCATTTATCGAGAACAATGGTATGGCGTTTGGTATGGAGATTGGCAGTAAGCTTTTCCTCTCTGTCTTCCGTATCGTTGCAGTCGGAGGTCTGATATACTTGATTTGGCTCCAAATCAAGGAAAGGGCCAGGGGGGGCTATGTGATGCTCCTGTCTATGATATTAGCCGGTGCTATTGGCAACCTCATTGACTGTATGTTCTATGGGCTTATCTTCAACGTCTCAACGCCCTATAACGTTGCGGAGTTTGTTTCATTTGGTGACGGTTATGCACCATTCCTGATGGGTAGGGTCGTAGATATGTTTTACTTCCCTCTGATTGAGGCAACATGGCCCCAGTGGATGCCGCTCGTCGGTGGTCAGGATTTTGTTTTCTTTAGTCCTGTCTTCAATTTCGCGGATGCTTGTGTGAGTGTAGGTATCATTGCCCTGGTGCTGTTCTATAGGAAGGAACTGAGTCAGATATCGTTTCAAAGAAAAGAAACAGAAAATACTGAAGAGCAGGATGCGCAAGAGTAGTTGGATAATCCTTACGGTAATGGCTCTGATGCTGGTCGTCGGATGTAAGCCGTCCATTCCCAAGGGTATCATTAGCCCTGGTGACATGGAGGATATTCTCTATGACTATCATCTTGCTCGTGCGATGTCTAACTACGTGGTGAATAATGATTCCCGTGAGTTCAACGAGACCATGTACTTCCAGGCCATGCTGAAGAAACACGATGTGACAGAAGCAGAGTTTGATTCTTCACTGGTCTATTATTATTCTCGTGCTGACCAATTCGCTGAAATCTACAGAAATGTGACCAAGCGTCTGAGCGAGGAAGCCGTAGATCTAGGTGCTTCTGTCGGTGAAATCGGCAAATATTCATCCCTAAGCCTTAGTGGTGATACTGCAAACATCTGGAATGATGCCACAGCGCTGATGTTGTTGCCTCGCCCTGGATATAACCATGTGCAATATGAGACGAAAGTTGATACTGCATTCAAGAAAGGTGACTCGTTTCAGTTTAACATCATGGCAAATTTCCTCTTTAAGTCGGGAAAGAAGGACGCAACACTTTATCTGGCAGTATGCTATGAGAATGACAGCATCTCGACCCATGTGACCCATTGTACGAACAGCGGTATAGCGACTGTCAGGGTGCCTGCCTGTGATGAACAGAAAGTAAAGAACATACGAACCTTTATTTATCTGGCACCATCTGACGAGAATGAAGGAAACCTGTTGTTTATGGACCAGATACAGCTCATCCGCTTCCACAAGAAGAAAGGTGAGTCTAATGATGTCTCGTCAACTCCTGCTTCGACCACAGAACGTGTGTCTATGATGCAGTTCAAACCTTAGTGTCATGGATAATGTCAAGCGGTTTGCTGCTCATGAGATACGAATGCCGGATGGTGAATGCCTCGTGATGGGCGTTGTTGAAGTTGTCGATGGAACGGTGAAAAATGTCTATCCGCTGGAGGATGAACAGGCACAGACTGTTTGGCTTGGCGGAACAATCGTTATCAGGCAAGAGGGTGAGAACCTCAAAGCATATAAAAGTAATAAACCAATCTAAAATATTTCTACTATGAATCTGAAATTGCGTTTAGCGGTCATGAACTTTTTAGAGTTCGCCGTGTGGGGAGCCTACCTCACGTGTATGGGAAATTATCTTGGCATTGCAGGATTGGGCGACAAGATCTCATGGTTCTATGCTATCCAAGGTATCGTCAGCATCTTCATGCCTACGCTGATGGGTATTGTTGCCGACAAGTATATCCAACCACAGCGTTTGTTGGGACTGTGTCATCTGCTGGCCGGTGGTTTCATGCTGAGTTGTTGGTGGATGGGTGAGCAGGCTGGATTCGGTAATGAACTGGCTGATAAGTCGCTGTTTATCGCCCTTTACACTGCGAGCGTGGCTTTCTATATGCCTACCATCGCACTGACCAATACGGTGGCATTTACCATTCTGAAAAACAATGGCATGGATACGGTCAAGGACTTCCCACCTATCCGTGTGCTGGGTACCGTAGGTTTCATCGCTACCATGTGGTTTGTGAACTGTGCGTTCATCGATGAGGGTGGTTTCGGATTTACGTTGGGTGATAATCCGCATAAGTTCCAATATACTTATCTGCAATTTATGGTGTCTGGCATCCTGAGCCTTGTGCTCTTTGCCTATTGCTATACGCTCCCACAGTGTAAGATACAGAAGAAAGAAGACAAGGTTTCGCTTGTTGAGAGTCTGGGACTGAACGCTTTCAAGCTCTTCAAACGCCGTCAGATGGCTTTATTCTTTATCTTCTCTGCACTGCTTGGCATGTGCCTGCAGGTTACCAACGGTTTTGCCGGTCCTTTCCTGACTCATTTCAATAGCAGCCCTGACCCTGCCATAGCAGATTCTTTTGCTGCTGACAACGCAACGTTGCTGACAAGTATCTCACAGATTAGTGAGGCATTGTGCATCCTGATGATTCCGTTCTTCCTAAAGCGTTTTGGCATCAAGGTGGTGATGCTGATGTCTCTTTTCGCCTGGGTGTTCCGCTTTGGGTTCTTCGGCATAGGCCATCCTACAATGCCTGGCGTCATCTTCTTCATCCTGTCGTGCATCGTTTATGGTGTTGCCTTTGACTTCTTCAATGTATCGGGTGGTATCTTTGTTGACCAGGAGTGTGACCCGAAGATAAAAGCTTCTGCACAGGGTCTGTTTATGATGATGACCAATGGCGTTGGTGCTACTGTCGGAACCTTGACTGCTGGTGCAATCATCAATAGCTTCTGTCATTGGGAAAATGGTTTCTTGGTTGGAAACGAAGCAGATGGCTGGCAGACCTGCTGGTTCATCTTCGCCGGCTTCGCATCGGTGGTCGGCATACTGTTTGCCCTGCTGTTCAAACCAGAGAAGAAATAACGTGACATGGTGCGTACGCAACTGAAATATAATAATTTGGCTGAGATTGTCGGTTCGGATGGCTTAGCGATTATCACGCTGACTGACGAATCGGCAAGCAGAGCCATTCATATTGTCTGTGATCAGGCAATGCGTAATCAGTTGCAGATGAGGGCCAATCAACTTGATGTCTGTAACAGCATGCTGCCAGAAGTGCTGACAGCTATGTTGGAAGACTATGTTGACCCACAAAAACTCGAAATCACCATCTATGATGTCAAGGACGGCCAGTATTTGACGACGCTGATGAATACAGATAATTTCTCAATCCGTAAGATCCGTTTAAGTGATGCCGTACTCCTGCATGTCGTAGCTGGTGTGCCGGTGTTTATCGATGAAAAGCTGATGGCATCCCAGAGCGCTCCCTTTCAGCCGGACATGTCGAAGATATCTATTCCCATCAATACGCTTGACACGGACAAGCTTCAGGCGGAGCTTGAGAAGGCTGTTGAGGAAGAGAACTATCGGCTGGCATCCTATATCAAGGAAGAATTGAACAAGCGTAATCATGTTGAGCAGTCATGAAGGAGGTTAGATATTTCTATACACCTGATGTTGCCGTGAGCAACGAACTGCCTGAAGAAGAGGCTGGGCACGCTGTCCGCGTGTTGCGCCTTCAGCCAGGCGATCAGATGATGCTCATGGACGGGGTAGGGAACTTCTACGAGGCTGAGGTGATGCTGGCAAGCCAAAAGCATTGCCAGTACCGCGTTGTACGTACGCTACCCCAGCAGCCGACATGGAAAGGCCACCTGCATCTGGCCATAGCGCCCACGAAGATGATGGAACGCATGGAATGGCTCATCGAGAAGGCCGTTGAGATAGGTGTTGACGAGATATCGTTCCTGGACTGTCAGTTCTCTGAACGCAAGGTGGTGAAGCTGCCGAGGGTGGAGAAGATTGCCGTTTCTGCGATGAAACAGAGTCGTAAGGCGTGGATGACGCAGCTGAACGACATGGAAAGCTTCAAGGCCTTCATCGCTCAGGAGCACACGGGACGTAAATACATCGCCCATTGCTACGATGAAATCGCGCGTACCTACTTGTATGATGAGTTACGTCAGCCGTCAGACAGTGATGATGTGCTTGTCTTGATTGGTCCTGAAGGCGATTTCTCCGTTGACGAGGTACACATGGCCATCAATCAAGGCTTTGTGTCCGTCCATTTGGGCGAAAGCAGGTTAAGGACAGAGACGGCCGGTTTGTCGGCTGTTATGATGATGCAATTGGCAAAAAACAAATAAATATAAACATAAATAACTAAAAAGTATGACTGACGAGAAAATTATGTCAACCATCAAGCCTGATGGTGAGTATTGGCAACCAGAACTGGAAACCATGCCTCGTGAGCAGCTCCAACAGCTGCAGTTGAAGAAACTGAAAGACACTATCAATGTGTGTCTGCGTTCTCCTTTCTACAAGAAACGTCTTGGTGAACTCGGTATTACTGCCGATTCCATCAATACGCTGGATGATCTCCGCAAGATTCCTTTTACCACGAAGCAGGACTTGCGCGACAACTATCCCTACGGGCTTGTAGGCGGAAACATGGACGATGCAGTCCGTATTCACTCAACCAGTGGAACAACCGGTAACCCCTGCGTGGTTGTCTATTCTGAACACGACATCTGCTCCTGGGCCAACATGATTGCCCGTAACCTCTATATGGTGGGCTGCCGTAAGAGTGATGTGTTCCAGAACTCCAGCGGCTACGGAATGTTTACCGGAGGACTTGGATTCCAGTATGGTGCTGAGTGGCTGGGAGCAATGACGGTACCTGCTGGTGCAGGTAACTCGAAGCGTCAGATAAAGTTTATTACTGATTTTGGTACCACTTGTCTGCACGCTATTCCTTCTTATGCCATCCGTTTGGCAGAAGTGTTCCGCGATGAAGGCGTCGATCCTGCCAGCACCAAGCTACGCACCCTCTGTATCGGCGCTGAGCCCCATACTGAAGAGCAGCGTCGTCGCATAGAGCGTATGCTGGGTGTGAAGGCATACAACTCCTTCGGCATGACCGAGATGAACGGCCCCGGCGTGGCCTTCGAGTGTAAATACCAGGCAGGCATGCACCTGTGGGAGGATAACTATATCGTAGAGATTGTTGATCCCGACACTTTGGAGCCTGTTCCCGATGGTGAGATGGGCGAGATGGTGCTCACCACACTCGACCGTACCATGATGCCTATCCTGCGCTACCGCACCCGTGACCTCACACGCATCATTGCTGAGCCTTGCCAGTGTGGACGTACCCACCGTCGCATTGACCGCATCAAGGGTCGTACTGACGATATGTTCATCATCAAGGGCGTTAACGTGTTCCCCATGCAGGTGGAGAAGATTCTCGTACAGTACCCGGGCTTGGGCAGCAACTACCTCATCACCCTCGATACGGAGGATGACAACGACATCATGACCGTAGAGGTAGAGCTCGACGGCCTGACCACCGACGTCTATCCCGAGTTGCAGAAGATGACGAAGGACATCCAGCGTTCCCTGAAGGACGAGATTCTGCTCACCCCGCGTGTCAAACTCGTCAAGAAGGGCTCCCTTCCCGTTTCCGAGGGCAAGGCTGTTCGTGTTAAGGACTTACGTGAGGGCAGGGGATGAGAAAGTTTTTTCTGATACCGCTGTTGATGGCCTGTCTGCTGTCGAGTGCTCAGACTACGACAATTCGTGACGTCTTCAAGGCTATGCCAGACTCTCTGTTGCCGTATTTGACACAGAACCACCGTCTTGATTTCATCGACTTTATGGACTCGGGTATGGAGGCTAAGGTCACCAACGAACTGGGCGGAACGTCTGTCATGACAGTACTGAAGGACAATTATCTGCACCTGAGGCTCAGTGAGTCCTCAGTGTTGCAGATACGTCTGTTGCCAGTCTGCACCCCCGTTGATGGTATGCAGCAGATAATCTGTATGGTTTGTACTTACGGTACTAGTGGACAGGAGAGTGCTATCACTTTCTATTCCTGTTCGTGGCGTCCGTTGGAGATGTCCGTAAAGGTATGTGCCGATGACTTGATGGTACGTCCGGAAAACATGTCAGTCGAACGTTTTAAGGAAGTTAAAGAGATGTTGAAGCCCGGTCTCATCAGGGCTGAATTATCGGCTGACGATGACCTGATATCCTTTTCGCTCTCTGACGTAGGCATTCCTGCCGATGATCAACAGGATGTGGATGCCGTTAAGATGTCAAAAGTTCTTAAATGGAATAAGTCATGTTTTAATTAATATTAAATTTCGAAGCTGAAATGAAGGCCAATGCCACATATTTCAATTAATATTGTATATTTGCAACGTGTTTTTCATGGTATTAGATTATTAAGGTTAATGAAAAGGTTGGTTGTCGTGAGACAATCAATTTTTTTTCCCGTCGCATTGGTAATATTAGAATTGAAACAACAAAGCGACGGACAAAAAGGGAGCCTGAGAAGGTTCCCTTTTCCTATTGTCTGAGGTACATGTTGTTTCGCAGTTCCGCTGCCATTGTTGTCTGTGGACCGTGTCCTGTGTAAAGCGTAGTGTCCGATGGAATCGTTCTTTTCAGCATCTCAAGGCTTTTCATTATATCCGCGAAACTACCGCACTCGAAGTCTGTGCGCCCTATGCTCATGTAGAACAATGTATCACCAGTGAAGGCTACTTTCTCCTCGTTGCAATAGAAGACGGCAGAGCCAGGGGTGTGTCCAGGCGTTGGGATTATTGTCAGCTGATGTTTGCCAAACGTGATGACATCTTCTTTTGTCAAGAATTTTCCCACAGGAGGAATCTCGTCCTGCAGTTCAAATCCGAATAGGTTTCGTGCCTGTTCGTCAAGTTTTGTTATCAGGAATTCATCCTCACTCATTACTTCAGGCATCACGCCTAACACCTTGTATATATTTTCATTACCAAAGCAGTGGTCTAGATGTCCATGGGTGCAAAGCAGGTGTTTCAGCTGTAGCTGATTGCTGCGTATGTAATTGATGATGGCCTGATGCTCTTCAGGGTAGAACGTGCCACAATCAATGATGACAGCCTCCTTTGTCTCGTCGTTGACAATGTAGGTGTTCTCCTGTATGGGATTAACGGTAAGACACTTAATCTGTAACATTTTTAGTTTACTGTTTACTGTTTAAAGTTTATAGTGGAACGTATATGCAGTTCTTCTCCTTGAACCACTCTTCTTCAAACCAGTTGCTGATGTCGGTAATCTCAACAATATTCTTGAATGGGCGGGTTTCTTCCTGCACGTCACCACCCTTCAGGCAGATCACGCCGTTGGGTAGTGCGTTCTGCTGTTTTCTGCTGATGTTTTTCTTGACAATTTTAATCAAGTCAGGTAGCGGCATCACAGCGCGACTCACGATGAAATCGTACTTTTCTTTTTCTTCTTCCCCACGCAGGTGTACCGGGTTACAGTTTTTTAAGCCGATGGCTGTGGCTACTTCCTGTGCTACCCGTATCTTCTTGCCTGTACCGTCAATGAGCTTAAACCGGCATTCAGGAAACATGATGGCCAAGGGAATACCTGGAAAGCCTCCGCCTGTACCAAAGTCCAGAATCTCTGTTCCTGCCTTGAAATTCAGCATCTTGGCAATGGCCAGCGAGTGCAGCACATGGTGTTCGTAGAGGTTGTCAATATCTTTGCGTGAAATGACGTTTATTTTGGCATTCCAGTCGCGATAGAGGGCGTCCAGAGCCTCCAGTTGACTGTATTGTGTGTCCGTCAGTTTGGGGAAATACTTTCTGATAAGTTCCATGCTTATTTCTTTAGAAGGTCCTTGATTTCTGAATATTCCACGTTTATTTCTGTCCTGCCCATAGCGTAGGGAGCAATTTCGTAGGCATTGTAAATAAACGTGATTTCATCGCTGCCGAGGATGAAGTTCTCCGATGGGAACATATCCATTGAAAATAGGTAGTCCTTTGCTTTCAACTCCTCGATGGTCTTCACGTCGGCTATATTCATCAGTTTCTCTGTCAGCAGTTCAGTCAGCCGTGTCTCGTAGCCAGGAACGAAGACGTCGCTGAGTGTCAGCTGTTTACCTGACAGTGCATCAAAGTTCATCACCAGCTGCTGTTCAATGCCGTGTGCTCCGCCCTCGTAGTAATCCAGTTCTATGACATAGACCACCACATTGTCGCGTCCACTCGTGGTCTTCGTGTCGATGGTGTAGTGGTATTCGTACCAGTTACGCTTCGTCTCGTCGTTCTTGTCCTGCTCGTAGAGTGGGGCGAGCGTCTGCTTGTATTCTCTGGTATATTGGCGTGCAAACGAATCTACAGCCTGCTGCATGCTGAGTCCACGCATGTCGAACAGCCGTTGTTCTATGGCGTCGTTGATGGCCTTGGCTGTTTCGGGATTGCCGCCATCGGCAAACGCCACTTCCAGACAGATATTACACGACGGAGCATTGTTGTCGCCTGTCAGCATCACTTCTTGCTCCGTTTTAGCTTTTTTAAAATCCACTGTTGCCGTTGAACCGCCTCCACATGCTGTTAGCATCAGGGCTGTCGTCATCAAAATTGGTATAAACATTCTTTTCATGCCGGCAAAGGTACTATTATTATTTGAAAAAACTCACGATTCTCTTGGTTTTTTGCTCACGAAATCGTACCTTTGCCCCCTAAAATCGAAAATAATGGAAATCAAGCAAGCCGAATTCACACTGTCAGCCCCTGTGGTGTCCATGTGTCCGCAAGACACAAAGCCCGAGTATGCCTTCATTGGAAGGTCGAATGTGGGCAAATCGAGCCTAATCAATATGCTGACCAACCACAAGAAGCTGGCCAAGACGTCTGCCACACCAGGCAAGACGTTGCTCATCAATCATTTTCTCATCAATCGTGAGTGGTATCTCGTCGATTTGCCTGGTTACGGCTATGCCAAGCGCTCGAAGAAAGAGATTCAGAAACTCGACCAGATGATTCGTGGCTACATCCTGCAACGCGAGCAATTGGTCAATGTCTTCGTGCTTGTCGATGTGCGTCTGGAGCCCCAGAAGATAGACCTGGAGTTCATCCAGTGGCTGGGCGAGTCGTCTATTCCCTTCGCCATTGTTTTCACCAAGGCCGACAAACTCTCCGTGCCCAAGTGTGCTGCCAACGTCGAAGCCTACAAAAAGACGCTGTTGGAGTCGTGGGAGGAGCTTCCGCCTATCTTCATGACCTCGGCAGAGAAGCGTCAGGGTCGCGATGAAATCTTGAATTACATAGAAGAAATCAACACGTCCCTGTAACAAATTGTAAATTGTAAATTGTTAAATTGTAAATCATAATGGTTCCCTATCTCGACGTCCAGCATCTTACCAAGTCGTTTGGTGCCCTCGTGCTTTTCGAGGACATCAGCTTCTCTATTGGTGAGGGGCAGCGAGTGGGGCTTATAGCCAAGAATGGTACGGGCAAATCAACGCTGCTCTCCATTCTTGCTGGGCATGAGGGATACGACAGCGGTGACATCGTCTTCCGTCGTGGCCTGCGTGTGGGCATTCTCGAGCAGTCGCCCCGGTTTGACCCTCAGGAGAGTGTGCTTGATGCTTGTTTCAACCACGAAGGGGTGGAGGAAAAGGTGCTCAAAGCCAAACAGATTCTGACGCAGCTGAAGATACGCGACCTGGAGCAGCCAATGGGACAACTCTCTGGTGGTCAGCAGAAGCGTGTAGCCCTTGCCAATGTGCTTATTACGGAGCCTGACCTGCTCATTCTCGATGAGCCTACGAACCATCTGGACCTGGAGATGATAGAATGGCTGGAGGGATTCCTGCAGCGGGGCAACAAGACACTGCTCATGGTCACGCACGACCGATTCTTCCTTGACCGCGTCTGCAACATCATCCTCGAGCTCGACGACCGTCAGCTCTATACCTATCGCGGCAACTACGCCTATTATCTTGAGAAGCGTCAGGAGCGCATTGATGCCCGTCGGGCAGAGATTGCGCGTGCCAATAATCTCTATCGTACGGAGTTGGAGTGGATGCGCCGCATGCCACAGGCGCGTGGTCACAAGGCTAAGTACCGTGAGGATGCGTTTTATGAACTGGAACGCATAGCCAAACAACGTCTGGAGGAGCGACAGTTGCGGCTGAAAGCTTCCAACGTCTATATCGGCAGTAAAATCTTCGAGTGTCAGTACATCTCCAAGCGTTACGATGATCTCGTGCTGCTCAAGGACTTTTACTACAACTTCTCACGTTTCGAGAAAATGGGTATCGTGGGCAACAACGGCACAGGCAAATCAACGTTCGTGAAGATGCTGCTGGGCGAAGTGCAGCCTGATGAAGGACGCATCATTATCGGTGAAACCGTACGTTTTGGTTATTTCTCACAGGAGGGACTGCAGTTCGACGAGCAGCAGAAAGTTATCGATGTCATTACCGATATTGCCGATTTCATCGACCTGGGAGGTCGTAAGATGACGGCTTCGCAGCTGTTGCAATATTTCCTTTTTACCCCTGAGCAGCAGCACAACTATGTTTATAAGCTCAGCGGAGGCGAACGCCGTAAGCTGTACCTGTGTACTGTCCTGATGCGCAACCCCAATTTCCTGGTGCTCGACGAGCCTACGAACGACCTCGACATCGTCACGCTCCAGATTCTGGAGGAGTACCTGCAGGATTTCCCTGGCTGCGTTATCGTGGTTTCGCACGATCGTTACTTCATGGACAAGGTGGTTGACCATCTGCTCGTCTTCCGTGGCAATGGTGACATCAAGGACTTCCCAGGAAACTATACGCAATATAGAGAGTATGAAAAGATCCACCCCCAGCCCCTCCCTGTGAAGGAGGGGAACAAATCTCATCAGAAGCAGCAAGGTAATCCTTCCCATCCCTCACAGGGAGGGACTGGGGGAGAGTCTTTCACCAAGCGCAGGCTCTCCTACAAGGAAAAACGTGAGCTGGAGCAGCTGGAGCGCGACATTGAAGCGTTGGAGACCGAGCAGAAGCAGATAGAGGATGCCCTCTGCAGCGGCACGCTGAGCATTGACGAACTGACCGAGAAGAGCAAACGCCTGCCAGCGTTGAAGGACGAGCTCGACGAGAAGTCCATGCGTTGGCTGGAACTTAGTGAGATTGAGAATGGATAATTGATAATTGGAAATTAAGAATAGATGATACAACAACAATACCCGTCACAACTGCTGGAACGTGCAGTGGAAGAGTTTGCCAAACTGCCAGGCATCGGACGCAAGACGGCGCTCCGTCTGGTGCTCCATCTGCTACGTCAGGAAACGTCCGACGTCGAACACTTTGCCGAGGCGTTGACAGAGATGAAGCACGAAATCAAGCATTGCCGTGTGTGCCACAACATCAGCGACAGCGAGCTTTGTCCCATCTGTAGCAGTTCCCAGCGCGACGCCTCAACCATCTGCGTTGTTGAGAATATCCGTGACGTGATGGCCATCGAGAACACAGCACAATACAGTGGTCTCTACCACGTTCTAGGTGGCATCATCTCGCCCATGGATGGCATCGGTCCCAGCGATCTCGAGATTGACTCGCTCGTGCAGCGTGTCAGCCAGGGTGGGGTAAAGGAGGTTATTCTTGCGCTCAGTCCTACGATGGAGGGCGACACCACCAACTTCTACATTTTCCGCAAGCTCGCCGCCTACGATGTTCGTCTGAGTGTCATTGCCCGGGGCATTGCCGTCGGCGACGAGTTGGAGTATGCCGACGAGGTGACGCTTGGCCGTTCCATCCTGAATAGAACACCATTTGAAGGAAAATAAAATAGATATGAAAAAAGTAAAGAATATATTGACAGGCATCTTCTGGGGACTGCTCGGCATTTCCCTGCTGCTGGTAGCGCTGTTCGAGAACGAACTCCTGCCTACGGGCATGCTCAGCAGCCAGCTCTCGGCAGAATTCCTCTGTCGATGCACGATGGAGGTTGTGGCGCTGGTGTGCATTTGGCTCTCGCTGCGTCTGTTCACGTTCCGCCGCATTCGTCAGGACCTGGTGACACGCAAGGAGGTAGCTCTGCAGAAATGGGGCACCGTGCGTCTGCTTATGCTTCTGCTACCCATGCTCCTGAACACCATATTATATTATGTCTTCATGCAGACCACGTACGGCTATCTGGCCATTATCGTCCTGCTCTGCCTGCCCTTCGTCTATCCCACGATGGGGCGTTGCATGGGTGACGTAGAAGACGAAACAACGAGTGAGGAGGACGCGAAGGTATGAAACTCTCCATCATTATCGTCAACTATAACGTCCGCGACTACGTCGAGCGGTGTCTGCGCAGCGTCTATGCAGCTGCCGACGGTATTGACGTGGAGATATTCCTGGTTGACAACGCCTCCTCCGACGGCTCCGTGGCTTGGTTGCGCGAGCGATTCCCCGACGTGCGTTACATCGAGAACAGCGTCAACATGGGCTTCTCGCGTGCCAACAATATCGCCATCCGTCAGGCCGCGGGCCAGTATGTGCTGCTGCTGAACCCCGACACCGTCATCAGTCCTGATGTGTTTCGCGAGTGCATCCGCTTTGCCGACGAGCATCCGCGTCTCGGAGCCATCGGCGTACGTATGCACAACGAGGACGGAACCCTCGCGCCAGAGTCGCGTCGTGCCGTGCCCACGCCTTGGATAGCGCTTACCAAGTATCTCGGCCACAGCCGTCGCTACTACATGAGCCATCTCTCGTGGAACGAGCCTGCACGCATCGAGGTGGTCAGCGGAGCCTTCTGCTTCCTGCAGCACTCGGCGCTTACCAGCGTAGGCCTGCTTGACGAGGACTACTTCATGTACGGCGAGGACATCGACCTCTCGTACCAGCTGCTGCGTCACGGCTACGAGAACTGGTACCTGCCGCTCGACATCGTCCACTTCAAGGGACGTAGCACCATCAAGACCAGCTTCCGCTATGCGTATGTCTTCTACAAGGCCATGCTCATCTTCTTTGTCAAGCATTACCTCTCATTCCTGCATATCTACAAATGAAACAGCTGCCCGCCATCCACCTCAGGGCACTCGAACCCGAAGACCTCGAGTTGCTCTATCAGATTGAGAACGACCGCGAGCTCTGGCGCGTGGGAGCCACCAACGTGCCTTATTCGCGATATGTCCTGCGCGACTACATTGCAAACACCTGCAGCGACATCTATGCCGACCGCCAGCTGCGCATGATGATTGAGGACGACAGCCGCCAGACGGTGGGCATTGTCGATCTCGTCAACTTCGACCCGCGCCACATGCGTGCCGAGGTGGGCCTTGTCATCGCCGCACCGTACCGCCGTCGCCACTACGCCACTGCCACCGTGCGCGAGCTTTGCCGCTATGCCGACGACGTGCTCCACCTGCACCAGCTCTACATCGTTGCTGACCGCGACAATAACCCCGCCATACAGCTGTTCCTCAACGAGCACTTCCTGCTCACCAGCACCCTCCGCGAGTGGCTCTTTACGGGCTCTGAATACCGTGATGCGGTGGTTTTACAAACTTTTTTTGAAAAAAAATAGCAAAATATTTTGCGGAACGGAAAATAATGCGTACCTTTGCATCCGCAAACGAGAAAACGTTGCAATCAGGTGCGTTAGTTCAGTAGGTTAGAATGCCTGCCTGTCACGCAGGAGGTCACGAGTTCGAGCCTCGTACGCACCGCCAAAAAGGGATGAGTCATTACGATTCATCCTTTTTTTGACTCCAGAGTCGGGCATTAGCGTCGCACAATCGAAACAGTCTAAGAGAAATGACCCCATTGAAGTACCTCATACTTGTCGTAGCACTCAGCATCTGCGGACCCGCGGTGGCGCAGCAAGCCGTAGTCTCCTTCATCAAGAAGGTGGGCGAGAAGATAGACTCTATGACGGTCAAGGGCGTTGACCCAAACTACATCGTAGCACCGGAGAAGCCCTGGCAGGTTATCCTGAGGGGCAACGTGAAGCAGACCGTCGTGAGCATGGACTGCCAGGGAAACATGTTAGGCATAGATTATAACGCCGAGCCGTACCTGAAGACCACGCCCTCGCAGTATCTCGGTCTCTGGGTGGGCTATAGGGGCTACGGCCTGGGCTACACGGTGAACGTGAGTGGTGACAAGGGTAGCAACTTTACCTTCGGTGCAACGGGAGGCTCCTACGGCGTCAACCTGCGCATTCGCTCGTTTGAGAACAGCAACCCCGACTTCAACCTGAACAGCGATATCCTTAATGAGTCCGACCTCGAGACGTGGAATGACGTACAGCTGACAGACCCCATCAAGGTCAAGACTGTCATCGCTGACGCCTACTATCTGTTTAACGGCAAGAAGTGCTCCTACGCCGCAGCCTACGACCAGTCGGTCATACAGAAGCGTTCGGCAGGTTCGCTCATGGCCGGGTTGATGTACAACTATACGCGCATTGACTACGCCTCTGACTCCAACGGCGATCTGGTCTATCTCATGGACGGACTGGGCAAGGTGAAGCTCTGGCAGGGCAGTGCCGGCGTCGGCTATGCTTACAACTGGGTGCCTGCCCGCGGGCTACTCGTCAACGTCATGTTCATGCCCATGCTCACCTTTGTCAACCGCCTCAAGGCCTACGGCTATACGACCAACGTGCTCGATCTCATGGCGGACCCCTTCTTCTGGGACCCCGACACGACCGACGAGGAGTGGGACGAGTGCTTCTACGGGAATGTGCACATCACCCCTGCGGGCGACATGACCTTCAACAGCGGACTCAGCCTGGGTTACGATGCGCGCATGTCGCTGACCTACAACTTCGACCGTTTCTACATCAACGCCTACGGACAGTTCAATAACATCCGCTATCATCACAAAAATACCAGCGGATACCTCAACGACTGGTTCATCAACACATCCTTAGGCTTCCGCTTTTAGTTCCGTGCACAAAAACGGCGTTTTTGTACCCTAAAAACGCTGTCCTGACCTTTTAAAAACGCCGAGTTTATTGTGTCAAAACGCCGTTTTGACACCACATAAACGCCGTTTTTACACGGGGGTGTGACGGTGACTTGTATGATTTGGGGTAGAGGGGGTAGAGGGGGTAGAGGTGAATTCTATAGAACCTGCAAAATAAATCCTAAATCCACTTACAAATTTGCAAAGAGAATTAGGATTTTCGCGTTAATCTCTATAGAAACAACCTCTACCCCCAAGCTATAGCTAAAGCCCTAAAGAGATGACTTTTTTATATAAGGATGGTTGAGAAAATGTTCTATTTTTCTAAGAGAACACATTTTTGGAAGAAAAGAACATTACGTTTTGAATATTTTTTCCGATATTTGCACCCGAGAAAGTAAAAATAGGACATTATGGAGATACAAAATCTCAAACCAAGGAGCGGTTTTGACACCATACGATTGGGTGATAGTGACGAACTTGTGGTCATGGAGAACTTCGGTTCATTACCAAAGGGCGAATTATCTCTTGACGGGCATGGGCTTATCGTCATCTGTACTGAAGGCATAGTACAGTTTGACTACGACGGACAGCAGATTCGGCTCCACAAGGATGACCTTTTCTTATATATGTCGCATAGCGTGGTCACCAATTTTATGTCATCTTCGGATTTTAACTGTCGTCAGATTTGGTTTTCCCGCGGCGAATTATGGAACATCAATAAGTACGGCGAGGTAAGTTTGTCAGACCTGCCT
>CACXJZ010000046.1 GCA_902768105.1 uncultured Prevotellaceae bacterium | reverse complement strand
CCTTAGAAGGTAAATAGCGGTACCTTTGCCGGTGCAAGTAGAGTTGCAAAAAACTAATTAATCAACCTTTTAAACTTTAACTACTATGGCAAAAGACAAGATTGCGGTAAGGGTGAACCTCCGCCAGAACACCTATAAAATAAACAATAAGTGAAGAAATCATAATTAATTTGGTATTTCACTCGGTTTGCACTACCTTTGCAAACAACTAAAACAATATTACTATGGGAAAGAAAAAAGGTGGAAAACGACTGAACAAGAAGCAGGTGACTGAGATGCTGCAGACATTGTTCCAGCAGAGTCCGAACGAGACATTCTCGTTCAAACAGATATTCCGTGCGCTGAAGCTCGACACGCACCCGGCGAAGATGCTCGCCATTGACACGATGGAGGAGATGGCGTGGGACGACTTCCTCTCGAAGGTGTCGGAGAACTCCTACCGCCTGAACACGAAGGGCCAGGTGCAGGAGGGAACATTCATCCGCAAGGCCAACGGCAAGAACTCGTTCATGCCTGACGACGGCGGCAAGCCCATCTTCGTCTCAGAACGCAACTCGATGTTCGCGCTGAATGGTGACCGCGTCCGCGTATCGCTCATGGCCCGCCGCCAGAACCACATCAAGGAGGCGATGGTGACGGAGATTATCGCGCACAAGATGGACCAGGCCGTGGGCAAGCTGAAGGTGGAGAAGGACTACGCCTTCCTGATTACCGAAGGCAACATCTTCGTTCACGACATCATGGTGCCGAAGAAGAAGCTGAAGGGCGGCAAGACGGGCGACAAGGCTGTGGTGAAGATTACGCAGTGGCCGTCGAAGGACTCGAAGAACATCGTCGGCGAGGTCATCGACATACTGGGCAAGCAGGGCGAGAACAATGCCGAGATGCACGCCATACTGGCACAGTACGGACTGCCCTACAAGTACCCCAAGGCTGTGGAGGAAGCCGCCTCGAAGATTGATGCCGGCATCACGCCCGAGGAGATCAGCCGCCGTGAGGACTTCCGCGATGTATGGACCTGCACCATCGACCCTGCAGACGCCAAGGACTTCGACGATGCGCTGTCAATCAGAAGCGGGGGGAGAGGCTTATGGGAGGTCGGCGTACACATTGCTGACGTGAGCCACTACGTGAAGGAGGGCACCATCATTGACAAGGAGGCCGTGAAGCGTGCGACGAGCGTCTATCTGGTTGACCGCACCATCCCCATGCTGCCCGAGCACCTGTGTAACTTCATCTGCTCGCTGCGCCCTGACGAGGAAAAGCTCTGCTACTCAGCCATCTTCGTGCTCGACGAGGAAGCCAACGTCAAGTCGTGGCACCTGGCACACACCGTCATCAAGAGCAACCGCCGCTTCGCCTACGAGGAGGTGCAGGAGATATTAACCTCCCCCAACCCCTCCAAGGGAGGGGGGAAGCGCCCAGACAAGAACTCCTCCACCTCGGAGGACGAAAAAGAGGCTTTGCGCACGCTGGACAAGCTGGCCAAGAAGCTACGCGAGCGCAGGTTCAAGGGCGGAGCCGTGAAGTTCGACCGTGAGGAGCTGCACTTCGACATTGACAAGGACGGCAAGCCCACACGCTGCTACTTCAAGAAGTCGAACGATGCCACACAGCTCATCGAGGAGTTTATGCTGCTCGCCAACCGCAGCGTGGCAGAGATGATTGGCAAGGTGAAGAAGGGCCAGAAGGCGAAGACGCTGCCCTACCGCGTACACGACCAGCCCGACCCCACGAAGCTCGAGGCACTCAGGGAGTTCGTGGTGAAGTTCGGCTACAAGCTGAAGACCAGCGGCACAAAGGGAGCTATCTCGAAGTCGCTCAACGCACTCATGGACGGTGCACAGGGCAAGCGCGAGCAGAAGCTCATTGAGACCGTTGCCCTGCGTGCGATGATGAAGGCCAAGTACTCCACCCACAACATCGGCCACTACGGACTGGCCTTCGACTACTACACCCACTTCACGTCGCCCATACGCCGCTATCCGGACACGATGGTGCACCGTCTGCTGACGAAGTACCAGGAGGGCGCACGCTCTGCCAACCGAGACAAGTACGAAGAGCTCTGCGAGCATTGCTCAGACATGGAGCAGGTGGCCCAGAACGCCGAGCGCGACAGCATCAAGTACAAGATGGTGGAGTTTATGGCCGACAAGATTGGCAACACCTACGAGGCACACATCTCTGGCATACAGTCGTACGGCATCTATTGCGAGATTGACGAGAACCACTGCGAGGGTATGGTGCCCATGCACGACCTGGACGACGACTACTATGACTTCGACGAGAAGAACTACTGTCTCGTGGGACGCCGCCATCACCACAAGTACCAGCTGGGCGACCCCATCACCATCCAGGTGGCACGTGCCAACATAGAGAAGCGCCAGCTCGACTTCACGCTGGCAGAATAACAGTCAAAGGAACATGGACATCAAGAAATACACGCAGGATGCGGTGGAGCTGCTGGAGTGCCTGATAACCAAGCCCAGCACCAGTCGCGACGAGACGCTGGCCGCCGAAGTGCTGCAGGCACACATGGAGGCGTGGGGACTGAAGCCCCAACGCATAGGAAACAACCTCGTGGCATACGGTGAAATGGCGGAAAATCGTCCGACGCTGCTGCTCAACGCCCACATAGACACGGTGAAGCCCGTCAGCACGTGGACGCGCGACCCCTACAAGCCCACGCTGGAGGGTGACCGCCTGTACGGACTGGGAGCCAACGACTGCGGCGGCGGACTGGTGTCGCTGCTGCAGGTATTCAGGATACTCACCACCCAGACGCCGTCACCTAATACCTATAATATAATATATGTAGCGTCGGCCGAGGAAGAGGTGAGCGGGCAGAACGGCATTGCGATGGTGCTGCCGCAGCTGCCACAGATAGACGTGGCCATCGTGGGAGAGCCTACAGGCATGCAGCCCGCCATAGCCGAGAAGGGACTGATGGTCATTGACGGTGTAGCTCACGGCAAGAGCGGACACGCTGCACGCGACGAGGGCGTGAATGCCATCTACGAGGCGCTCGACGACCTTGTGTGGCTGCGCGACTATAAGTTCAAGAAGAAAAGCATCCTGCTGGGTCCAACGAAGATGAGCGTCACCGTCGTCAACAGCGGCACACAGCACAACGTGGTGCCTGACGAGTGTCACTTCATCATTGACGTGCGTACCAATGAGTATTACCAGAACGAGTACCTGTTTGCCTTCCTGCAGAAGCACATGAAGAAGTGTGAGCTGAAGGCACGCTCGTTCCGACTCAGCTCGTCGCACATCCCCGTAGGACACCCGCTGGTGCAGCGGTGCATCAGCCTGGGCATGAAGCCCTTTGGCTCCCCCACCCTGAGCGACCAGGCGCTGATGCCCTTCCCCTCGCTGAAGCTTGGTCCTGGGCAGTCGGCCCGTTCGCACTCAGCCGACGAGTACATCTGCATCTCCGAAATCGAAGATGCCATCACAACCTATCTGAAACTGCTTGGTGATTAGCGGCGAAGCCACTGCATGGGGTTGAGCGGTGCCTTGCCCTTGCGCAACTGGAACTGCAGGATGCCCTCAGAGTTGACGGTACCCAACGTCTGACCTGTACCAACGGCCTGTCCGCGCTTGACGGAGACGGAACCCAGATTGCCATAGACGGAGAAGTAACTACCGTGACGGACGATGACACAGGTGGAGCCTGAGTAGCTGAAGACGGTGGTCACCTCGCCATTGAAGATGCTGCGCACGGTGGCACCAGGGTTGCACTTCAGGTTGACGCCCTTGTTGTCAAGACGCACGTTCTTCAGACCCTCCACATTATACTGCCCGAAGCTGTTGACAACCTGATAGGAGCCACTGACAGGCATGGGGAAGCGTCCGCGATTGTTCTCGAAGTTGGTGCTCAGGCGACGGTCTTCCGTCGATACGGAGGAAGCAACATCAGCCTCACGCTTGACGGCAGCTATCTCGCGCTCGCTGGCACGACGCTCCTCAGCAGCACGGCGCTCGGCAGCCAGACGCTCACGCTCAGCCTCACGTGCCAGTCGCTCAGCCTCACGGCGCTCCTTCTTCTCAGCAGCACGAGCCTGTGCCCTCAGGCGCTCTTCCTTTGCCCTTGCCTCAGCAATACGCTTTTTGTTTTCACGCTCTATACGCTCTGCCTCTGCCTTCTTACGTGCCAGTTCCTCCTTACGCTTGCGGGCAGCCTCAGCCTCAGCCTTACGTTTTGCCTCAGCCTCAGCACGCGCCTTAGCACGCGCCACCTCCTCGGCAATCAGCTTGTCAATCTGTGAGTTCAGCGCAGCATCGCGCTTACGGTGGTCGGCAATCAGGGCCTCGATGGTCTTATGCTCCTTCTGCAGCGTGCCCACCACCTTCTTCTGCTCTATCTGGGAGTTCTCCAGCTCCTCACGGGTGCGGATGTCACGCCTCAGCAACTTGTCCTTATTGTCCTTGGCAGCCAGGAGCACTGCCTGCACATGGGTCAGTTCCTGCTTCTTCTGGATAATGGCCTCACCCTGCGAACGCTGGTACTGGGCATAATGGCGCATGAAAATCAGACGACGGTACATCTGCGAGAAGCTCTTGGCGCTGAAGACGAACATCAGCTTACTCTGGGCAGAGCGGTTGCGATGCATGTAGCGCACAGAACGGATATACTCACGCTTGTACTGGTCAAGCTGGTTCTGCAGCTGTATCATCTGCTGGTTCAACAGCTCAATGGTATCGCTGAGGTGAGTGAGGTCAACGCGCATGGCCTCGATGTTACGTTTCTTGTCTTCAATCTCGGAATTGAGAACCATCAGGTTCTGTAGGCGTTTCTTCACATCCTGCTCATTGCTGCGCAGACGACGCTCCTGCTCACGAATTTGCTGCTGCAGTTGCTGGCGTTCCTTCTGCAGGCCTTGAATGGAAGCATTGGTGGGAGCAGGTTTCTTCTTTTTGCCAGCAGGCTTCTTGGCAGCAGGCTTCTTCTGCTGCGCAGGTTTCTTTTTCTGCACAGCAGTAGTTGTCGGCTTCTTGGTCTGCTTCTTACGCTGTTGGGCGGGAGAAGCAAGACAGAAGCAGAGTAGTAGCAGGGGTATTAGAAGAAACTTCCTCATAGAGAGGCATTAAAGCGACATGAAACGACGAAGGATATCGTCAATGCTTACTTCCTTGTAGCTGGACGAAACGTCGGTACGGGTATCCCAGTTATCCTCGTGCTTGACATAGTTCAACGTCATACCGAGCTTGACCTCCTTTTCAGGAACCGTGAAGGTGATGTTGTGCTCGAAGGGGAAGTTCTTTCTGTTCAGGATACGGAAATCCTCGTAGTCCCAGTTCAACTGCGTGTTGCCCTTGAACTGGTCAGTATAGGTGATGTTCGTCATGCGGATACGGCCCTTGTCCTTCGTAGCCAGCCAGCGATACTCCATCTTACCCTCCGCGAGTGAGATAATCACGTCCTCGCCAGACATGTCGGCATCCATCTTCTTGAGCAACGCATCAGACACCTTCGACTGTCCAGGAACGAACAGCTCGTTCCAGAAGAGTGCCTGCATGGTGTAGAAGTTAAGACCACTGTTGCGCAGGAAATCGATGGAACCATAGGTTGCCTTCATGTACTGCTTGTTGATACGGTCCATGATGAGCACGTACTCAGGCGTCAGCTCAATGCGTCCAGCCTCTACGAAGCCGAAGGCCATCAACTGCAGACGTATGCAGTCGTCGCGCTTCATCTTCAGGTTACCTGTCAGCGTCAGCTTCTGTACGCCCACTTCGACAGAGAACTTAACCTTTGAAGTAATAAACTTCGCATACTGCGAGTTGTCGTTCACTTGCTGCAGGAACTGCTGCTGATGGATTTCTTCTTGAGTTACAGGCTTTGCAGGTTCTACAACTTCCTTTGACTTACAACCTCCAACGAGGAACGGTACTACCAGAATAGATACCTTCAGAAAATTTAATGCTTTCATTCTTTGATGTATTTTTTGAGTTTTATTTTCTTGATAAGGGTTTGCTTACGCTGATCCTTGATTTCAGAGTCGTCGGACGCCTTGTCCAACGCCTGCTGCCAGAAGATGAGTGCCTGCTGCATGTCGTTGCATTTGGCATAAATATCGCCAGCATGTTCCAAGACGACCGCACTGGTCTCAGGGTCGTTCTGTAACGTCTGATCCATATAAATCTTCGCCTCGGCATAACGTCCTTGTTTGAACAGTATCCAGGCGTAGGTATCCAGATAAGTCGCATTCTTCGGCTCGGCCTTGATGGTCTTGTACGACATCTGCTCGGCACGATCCAGCTGTTCGCCCAGCTCGCTGAGGTAATAGGCATAGTTGTTCAGACAACTGATCTTGTCTGCCTTCCAAACCAGGCACGAGTCGTATGCAGCAAAGGCGTCACGTATCTGCCCTTTCCTGTAGAGCAGCTCGCCCATCACCTCGTAGAAGTCACTGGCCAAGTCAGGGTTGCTATCCTCTGTGATGACGTTCACGCCATTCTGGAAGGCATCCAGCGCATTGTCGTAATCATCCTGACGGTAATAGGCAAAGCCCTGATAGTAATAGAACGCCATATCCTCAGGATTATACTGACGGGCAGCCTTACACAAATCGACAACCTTATCGAGCTGTTCGTTGTCCCAGGCAGAGGCCACCAGCTGCAGACGGGCATAGGAATTGTCGGGAGCCATCTGCAGCACGCGCTCGTACATCTGGTCGATGCTGTCCTTCGGCATCTCGCGCATCTTCATGTAGGTAGCGCACATCAGCGCCATCTCGGCATCAGCCTGCGGCATTGCGAGCACACGATGGAAGAGCTGGAGAATGCGCGTGCTGTCACCACCATTCTGAAGGCTGTTGATGGCCTCACGACGCATGATTTCCAGACGTATTCCTGGTTCGACGTTCTCATTGAGCAGCACACGCTCGTTCATCTCGTCGGCCTTCTTCATGTCGCCCTCAGCAGCATAGTAGCCTATCAGGGAGAGCTGTGCCTGCACGTTGCCTGGCTCCTCCTTGAGCACGCTCTGGAAGATGTCCAACGCCTGCTTCTTCATGTCATTCTGCAACAACGCATCGCCGTACATCACACGATAATTCAGGTCGTTGGGATACTGGTCGGCCAACGATTTCATCTCAGCGACGGCAGCCTTCTTGTTGCCCAAACGCGTATAGAGATTGCTCTTGGCCATCGTCAGACGCTCGGACTTACCATCCAGCTTCTCGATACGCTCCAAGGCATCAATGGCTCTTTCCAGCTGGTCTGTACGCTGATAAAGCTCGTAAAGGATTGCCAGCACGTCGTCGCGGTCGGACTCACGCGTAAGCAGAGCCTCAAACACATCAATCGCCTTGTCAAACTGCTGTGCACCCGTATAAGCCTGTGCCAGCGTCTCCGTATAAGTGGAATTCTCGGGACTCAGCTCGTACGCCTTCTCCAAACAGGCCAGCGCCTGGTCCTGCTGTCTCAGGGAATTGTAGTACTGCGCAATAAAGAAATATGCCTCTGCCGCATTGGGATTAATCTCGATGCAATGCTTCAACAGGTCGAACGCCGCATCGTCGTTGCCCCTCTGTCGCTCGCAGATAGCCTCCAGGAAAAAGTAGTCATAGGACGAAGGAGGAGTGACGACGCTATCTGTGCTGACCTGCGCAGCGCACGCCAGACTCATCATCGTCATCAGTATCAACCAAACCCTTCTCATTGTCCTTACCCTATTGCTTTCTAAACTATTTCACACCTGTATGTCCATAGCCGCCAGCGCCACGCTCGGTCTCGTCGAGCTCCTCAACAACCTTGAACGTGGCCTGCTCATAACGCGCAATAACCATTTGGGCAATACGCTCACCGTCATTGATAACGAAATCGTCCTGAGACAGGTTGATCAGCACAACGCCCACCTCGCCACGATAATCGGCATCAATGGTTCCTGGGGCATTCAACACGGTCAGACCATGCTTCAAGGCCAGTCCGCTACGAGGGCGCACCTGTGCCTCAAACCCTTCAGGCAAAGCGATATACAAGCCTGTCGGAATGAGTCTGCGCTCCATAGGATGCAACACGATGGGCTCACTTAGATTAGCACGAAGATCCATGCCAGCACTCTGTGATGTGGCATATTGCGGCAGCGGCTGATGGCCGCGATTCACTACTTTAATTTCCATGTTTGTGATGGACATTACTGTTTATAAGGTGCAAAATTAATGATTTCTATCGAATAATCGACATTTTTCAATGAAAATATGGTTAATTCTGTAAAAAATCGTACTTTTGCAGCAAAATAACAAATCAGAAGTCACATATATTCATGATGAATTGGAAACAATTGATATCAAATAAGCGATTGGGGCAGGAGTACCGTCACGCCAAACGTCACGACGACAGAACAGAGTTCAAACGCGACTACGACCGTCTCATTTTCTCTGCCCCATTCCGCCGCCTGCAAAACAAGACACAGGTGTTCCCGCTGCCTGGCAGCATCTTCGTACACAACCGTCTGACCCACTCGCTGGAAGTGGCTAGCGTAGGTATGTCGTTAGGCAATGATGTGGCCACACAGCTCATCAACAACAGGCACCCTGAGCTGCAAGGCACGCTGTTTGAACAAATCGGACAGATTGTGTCAACGGCCTGTCTGGCACACGACCTGGGGAACCCTCCTTTTGGCCACAGCGGAGAGAAAGCCATACAGACATTCTTCACGGAAGGACCTGGCAACGAGCTGAAAGAACGGGTATCGCCCATCTTTTGGGACGACATCACCCACTTTGAAGGAAATGCCAATGCCTTCCGACTGTTGACACACCAGTTCTGCGGAAGACGACCTGGTGGCTTTGTGATGACCTACTCCACTCTGGGCAGCATCGTGAAGTACCCCTATGCTTCGTCAGCCGCCAGCAAAAAGGGAAAGTTCGGTTTCTTCCACAGCGAACAGGAAGCCTACCAGCGCATGGCTGAGGAGATGGGCATTATCCGTCTGTCAGCAGCAGGTGAACCGCTGCGGTATGCACGTCACCCACTGGTCTATCTTGTAGAGGCTGCTGACGACATCTGCTATGAGATTATGGACATTGAAGATGCCCATAAGTTGAAGATCCTTTCGTTTGAGGAAACAGAGCAGCTGTTGCTGGGCTTCTTCGACGAGGCAGACAGACAGCGCATACTCCAGCGCATCAAGGACGAACAAGTGACAGACCCCAACGAGAAGGTCGTCTATATGAGAGCGTGCGTCATTGGCCTGCTGGAGAGCGAGTGTGCGAAGACGTTTATAGCAAACGAGGAGGCCATCCTTTCCGGAAGCTTCAGCGGCAGTCTTATTGACCACATCAGCCCGCTTCCCTGTGAGGCATACAAACAATGCGCCGCACTTTCCGTGGAGCGCATTTATAAGAGCAAGCCTGTGCTCGATGTCGAGCTGTCAGGTTACAAAATCATGGAGACGCTGATGGAACAGATGGTACAGGCCGTTTTGGCACCAGACCGCTACTACTCCCAGCAGCTCATAGGACGTGTCAGCAGTCAGTACGACATACATGCTGAGAGTCTTGAGACGCGCCTCATGGCCGTTATCGACTACATCAGCGGTATGACTGATGTGTATGCCCTTGACGTCTATCAGAAGATGAGCGGCATTTCGCTGCCCATCATCTGATTACTTCGCCATCAGCGAAACGGCAAAGCCGCCACCAGGGGCTTCCTTGATTTTCAGCACATCACCGTACTTGACGGTTTTCTTCGTAATGGTGTATGCCTGCGGATTCGTCTCATAGTGGGCATCCTTGGCGTCGGCATATATGGTACATTCGTACTTACGCCCCTTGTCAAGGAAGTCGAGCTTCACGACTGCCAGGTGTCCGTTCTCGTCACACTTGCCGCCAATGAACCAGTTGTCTGTACCCTTAGCCTTACGTGCCACTGTGATATAGTCGGCAGGCTCTGCCTCCAGATAGCGGGAGTCGTCCCAGTCACAGGCCACATCACGAATAAACTGGAAGGCATCGTCGAAACGCTCATAGTGCTCAGGCAGGTCGGCAGCCATCTGCAAAGGCGAATACATCGTCAGATAAAGTGCCAGCGAGCCGGCGATGGTAATGCGCGCCCACGAGGGATTGTCGCTCCACTCTGAGAGTTTAGTGACGAAGATGCCTGGGGTATAGTCCATCGGACCACCCTGCAAACGCGTAAAGGGAAGAATGCAGGTATGGTCTGGCCTACTGCCTCCGAACGCCTCATACTCTGTGCCGCGTGCCGACTCTCCACCCACGAGGTTGGGCCAGGTACGACAAAGTCCCGTAGGACGCGTCGCCTCATGCGAATTGACCATCACGTGGTGCTTTGCCGCCTGCTGGATAACATAGAGGTAGTGGTTGTTCATACTCTGCGAATAGTGATGGTCACCACGAGGAATGATGTCACCCACATAGCCGGTCTTCACAGCATCGTAACCGTATTTGTTCATCAGCTGTAAGGCTTCTTCCAGATGACGCTCGTAGTTCTGCGTGCTGGACGAGGTCTCATGGTGCATCAACAGCTTCACACCCTTGGAGTGGGCATATTCGTTGAGCATCTTGATGTCAAAGTCAGGATAAGGAGTCACAAAATCGAAAACATCACGTTTCCACATGTTTGCCCAATCCTCCCAACCAACGTTCCAGCCTTCAACGAGCACCTCGTCAAGACCGTTCTTGGCAGCGAAGTCAATGTAACGCTTCACCTTATCGTTGTTGGCAGCATGACGACCATTAGGAGTAACACTACTCCAGTCGATATTGTCGAGTTTGATACTGGGGAACTCATCGGTATAGTTCCACGAGGACTTGCCGACAATCATCTCCCACCATACGCCACAGTATTTCGTGGGATGAATCCACGAGGTATCTTCAATCTTGCAAGGCTCGTTGAGATTGAGAATGAGGTTCGAAGACAACATGTCACGAGCGTCATCGCTGACCATCACGGTACGCCAAGGAGTCTCGCAGGGAGTCTGCATACATCCCTTCAGACCTGTTGCGTCAGGCGTCAGGTGACTGACAAACGTCATAGGTGCAGGGATCGGCCAGGCTGAAGGCTTGGGAGCCGGCGTATAGGCATTGCTGCCTCCGCCCAACATCGTAGAAAGGGCCTTCGTCTCCGCATCGACCAGCTCCAGGTGCATAGTGGCATAGTCGAGACAGGCTGCTTCGTGGATATTGATGTACAACCCGTCATCGGACTTCATCTGCAAGGAGGTCTGCACACCTGTAGGCGAGAACACCGCCACAGAAGAGTTGCCCCAGTTGACGGCCTGCTGCATACGCGCACGTATCTCTGACAGACGGGTCTGCTGGGTTTCCTGTTCCTGTGTATCATAGTCGCCAGGAAGCCACCACGCCATATGGTCACCTGCCATAGCGAACTCTGTCCGTTCCTCCTTGATGAGGAAGTAGTTGAGTTCTTGCTGCTGAGGGAACTCATAACGGAAGCCTATGCCGTCATTATAGACGCGGAAACGGATAATCATCTCACGATGCTGAGTCGGCTGTGACAGCGTAGCTGCATATTCGACATAGTGATTCCTGATGTCCTTGGTCTCACCCCATACAGGCTGCCACGTATTGTCCTCAACCCTCGTGGTCTCATCCTTGATGAGGAAACCGTCCATCAGGTCTGTTTCCTCAAACTTCTTGGAGGCATGCTTGTCTTTGGCCAGTTCCAGACCAAGATGAGAAGGTCTGATCACATCATGACCTTTATAAGTCATTGAATAGACAGGCCTGCCCTGCTCCACCGTAAAGGTGAGCACGATGTTTCCGTTGGGCGACTTCACTTCCGTCGCACTTAATGGCAAACAGGTCAAAAGGTAAAAGGGTAAAACAAGCCATACCCACTTTCTGATTCTTTTCATTTTATTTTCTTCCACTTTGGATAATTAACGTCTTGACAGTATCATTGAACTCGGCTGCCTCAAGCAGCTGCTCAATAGTCAGATGCATACGGTAACGCCAGTAATGACGAGGATTGGCTGGGATATTGATACGCTCTGCATTCTGGTCTGGCAGGCGCAGTTTCTCGTCAATGCTGAGCCAGTCCTGAAGCGAGAGCAGACAGAGCATAGAGGGCGACGTCAACTGACGGCTGACAATGTCCTTTGCAAGCCAACCTGGAAGCGGATGAGGTGCTTCTCCAGTTCTGCGCAACGGGATGTTGTAGTAGGCCTGCGTCTGCTCGTAGTCTTCGTCCCACCACTGGCGCAGTGTGGCCATATCGTGAGTAGAGAACGTGCATACACTACGGTACGGGTTATGCGACAATTTGCCAAAGCGGATGCTTGGGTCTTTCGGCATAGTCTGAATCTCGAGCGAGAGAATACGCAGCTCGTTCATTACCCAAGGTACACAATCGGGCACCATTCCCAGGTCTTCTGCGCACACCAACATGCGGGTTGCCTGCGTCAGTCGCGGCAATTTCTTCATGGCCTCATTATACCAGAACTGGTTGTTACGACGATAGAAATAGTCGTTATAGAGTCGATTGAAATTGTATTTGTCGCCTTCACAAAGTGTCTCGTAGATAAAGTCGTTCTGCACGCCGATACGAGGATGGAACATGTTAGTGTTCTTACGGTCAGGCACGAAGAGCACATCACTGATCAGGGCGTAAAGACCATCGCGCATGTTGGCGAGAGCATCCGCTTCAGACGAGGGAACCGTCTGGCACGCTGTTTTGTACCAAGCCTCTACCTTACGCTGGGTATCGAACTCGGGCTTCATCTGCCAGATGTCATCATGCTTGCGGTCAAGGAAAGTATCCTTCACATATTGAGCGCGCTCGCCGAAAACGCGGTCGAGCGTCCAGTCAGCGATGAACGGTGTAGTAAAGAAGTCCTGCTGCCACTGCAAACCATAGCCCTCAACCTCTGCAGGTGTCATTGCTAATGCTGGCGAGAACTGTCCCAGCAGACCATGAACAGCATTGATGGGGATTTCCCAAATACGGAAGAAACCAAGCACATGGTCAATACGATAGGCATCGAAATACTCTGCCATTTTACGGAAACGGCGCACCCACCACTGGCAACCATCCTCAAGCATAGCATCCCAGTTATAGGTGGGGAAGCCCCAGTTCTGACCATTGGCAGAGAACGCATCGGGGGGCGCACCTGCCTGTCCGTTAAGATTGAAATACTTGGGTTCAACCCACGCCTCTACACCGTCACGCGAGATGCCAATAGGAATATCACCCTTCAGGACAACACGATGAGCACGGGCATACTCATGTGCCGAATGCATCTGCTGGTCGAGGTTATACTGCACGAAATACCAGAAGTCCAGCACCTGTTTCTCTGGCTTCGGCAGCTTTGCCGGCCACTCTGTAAAACTTGCCGTCCCATACAAATCACGATAATAACAGAACTGGGCATACGGCACCAGCCAGCCCTTATTCTGCTCGAAGAACTGCTTATAGCTGGCACGACGGGAGACGGTTTTCCACTCTTGTGCAAAGAGGTCGTGCAAATAGGACATCTTTGCCTCGAACATACGCTCATAGTCAATCTGTGACAGCGCATTGAGCTCCTGGCGCAAGTCCTCATATTTCTTCTTGAGCTCAGCATCCTTCAACTCAGGCAACTGACGGAAATCTGTGTATTGCGGATGCAGGGCATAAATACTAATGGAGTTATACGGATAGCTGTCTTGCCATGTACGTGTCATATTGGTATCATTGATGGGCAACACCTGCAGGACACGCTGTCCTGTCTTGTCGGCCCAGTCAATCATTTTCTTCAAGTCACCAAAATCACCCACGCCAAAGCTGCCTTCAGTGCGCAACGAGAAGATGGGGATAACGGTTCCTGCTCCCTTCCATTCGTGGATGGGGAAATAAGCCTGCGTCAACTCATAGACAATCACCTCGCCGTCCTGTATCTCTGGAAGGTCAACGGTGCGATTATCGGAGTTTTCCCAAACAGCAGGAACTTTTTCTTTCTCGTTCTCAATAAAGAACTTGAACTCCATTCTAGAGCTCTGTAACTTGCCGGCATCAATGGAGATCACCCACTCATGGTACTCATGCTCCGTCATTGGCAGAGCCTTGTCTAATTCCCAGTCACCCAACAGAGGGTCGGCACCAACGATGGCCAGATGCTCACCATTGCGTAACTGCGGAGCACGTACCTTCAAGCGAACAGTACGCGCCGACTCGGTCTTGGTGCTAAGGGCTCGCTTGCGGGCGTTCACACACTCCGTGAAGGCAGAGCTATACATATAAGCATCCTCAGGAATGTCAATCCAATGGTCATAAACCGTATAACGGACTCCCTTGACAGCAGAAAACTCCAAGCGATGAGGCTCTGCGAGCCACTCATGGCGCATTTCCGTATCGCCATTCATCACGCTGTAATAGTAATCAATGAAGGTTTCCGGCTTTGCCGTCATAGTGATATCAACAGTCCAGTGCAGACCGTCGAGCGTAATCATCTTGTGCTGTACAGGCTTTTTAGCCTCATCACTAGGCAGGATGTTCAGCATCAATACTTCACCGAAAGTGGTTTGGTACAAAAGGTTAAATTGTAATTTCATAGACGTATAAGTTTTAGTTCTGCCGTCAAAATTACAAAATAAATCAGTGTGTTATGTCATTCGTCCGTATGAATTAAAAGAAGAAAGCGTGCAAACGTTTGCACCCTGCGGCGAAACAAACTGTGTGCGTACGCAAAATTGCGCACGCACACATTATATTATATATATGGAATCATTTCTTGCCTTCCCGGATGAAGAAGACGCAGACAGCACCTACCAACAGCAGTATGCCAGCCACTATCATCATGCTATACTGGTGACTACCAATAGCATGAAGGATGACACCACCCAAAGCAGCGGCTACAATCTGGGGAATACAAATGGTGCAATTAAACAAGCCGAGGAAAGTTCCCATGTACTTGCTGCCCTCAAGAGCGTTGGTCACTAACGTGAACGGCATAGAAAGCATTGCTGCCCAAGCAAATCCGATGAAGAAATAGGGGACAAAAAGCAAATACTGGTTGCCGATGTAAGGCACTGCAGCAAAGCCGGCTGCACCCACAATGAGTGATAGCGCATAGCCCACCTTGACGTTCTTAAACAAAGCAAGCACAACAGCCCACGACATAGAGCCAATAGCCTGCACCATGAACAGAATACCCACCCAGTCACCAGCCTCCTGATAAGCTTGCGTTGCAGCATAGTTGAGCGCAGACATATCTACGTCAAAGGCGGTTTCAGCGATGGAACCATTGGTATAAGTCCACATATACAGGAAAGCAGCCCAGCAGAAGAACTGTACAATTCCTACCTGCAAGAACACCCAGAGAGCCCTGTTCTTGCCTGCTCCTGATTCCTGAGCCTGTTCTTCAGTCTTTTGTGCCTGTTCCTGAAAAGCAGCCATCTCCGCCGGCGTATATTCCTTCACACTAACAGTGGTATAGATGACACAAAGGATGAGAATGGCAGCTCCTATATAGAACGACCACTTCACAGAATCGGGAATAATGCCTGGATCTGCTACGCTGGCAATACCAACTGCCGCAAACAGATACGGGAACACATAACCAACCAGACTACCGGCATTGCAGAGGAATGACTGAATGCTATAGGCAAAGGACTTCTGTTTCTCATTCACCATATCGCCAACCATCATTTTGAACGGTTGCATGGCCATATTGATGCTGGTGTCAAGGAACATCAGTGAGACAAGTCCAAAGGTCATTGCACTCATAAAGGTAAACTCCAAATTGCCAGCATTGGGCAAAAGACACATCACCAACACTGCCACTGTTGCACCTGCGAAAAGATAAGGGATACGACGGCCGAAACGTGTCCATGTCTTGTCGCTGAAGAGACCTACCAGCGGCTGCACAATCATGCCCATCAACGGTGGCAGTATCCAGAAGTAACTCAGACTGTGCGGATCAGCGCCGAGCGTGGCAAAGATTCGCGAAATGTTCGCACTCTGCAAGGCGTAAGCAATCTGTACGCCGAAGAACCCGAAGCTCAGGTTCCATAGTTTCCAAAAACTTAAATCAGGCTTTTGTTTCATATTCTATAATCTATAAACTCTAAACTATAAACCGTAAACTATAAATTACCTCGTCGTTCCTCTGATTACCAGGCGCGTACGGACAATGCGACGTTCCATCTTGTTAAGAGGAATACGTCCCTCCACATGTCCAATCAAGATGTTCGCGGCCTCTTCACCTACCCGTTTGCCTCGCTGCTCAATGGTAGTCAGCATAGGGTCGCAGGCAATAGCACGGAAGCCATTGGTAAATCCGCATACCGAGACATCGTCAGGAACCTTTAGACCCATGTGCTTGGCCGTATATAGAATACCTATCGCCGTATCGTCGTTGATGGCAAAGAAGCCATCAGGACGATTTTCCATTTGCAACAATTCCGGCGTTATCTCCTCTGCATCAGCACGGTTATCGCAAAAGCGCATTAGCTCGTCATCAGGCTGCATGCCATGCTTCAGCAACGCATCACGATAGCCGTTGTAGCGGTTCTTAGAAATCTCCAGCGTCATGCTCGAGCCATAGAACGCGATGCGCTTGCACCCAGTCTCTATTAGATGCGTCGTAGCATTATAGGCACCCATATAGTCATCAACCACCACACGGCTGGCATTGACGCCCGTACAGATGCGGTCGTAAAATACCAGGGGAATGGAAGCATCTATCAGCCGCTGGAAGTGATCGTACCTCAGCGTATCCTTGGCCTGCGACACAATCACACCACACACCTTGTTCTCGAAAAATGCCTGACAGATACGCACCTCGCGCTCGTAGCTCTCATGACTGGTAGCCACCAGCAGACGGTAGCCCTGTGCCGTAGCCTCCTCCTCTATACCCGTCAGGATAGAGGCAAAATAATAATGCACAAACTCAGGTATGATGACGCCAATCAGTTTCTGCGGTTTCACACGTGTGTTACGCAAAGACTCTGCAATCATATTAGGAGCAAAATTATGCTCACGCGCAAACTTCTGAATGGCCTGACGGCGCTCCAGACTAATACGCGGCGAATCCTTCAGGGCACGTGACACCGTTGCGACGGAAACTCCAAATTCCTTCGCAATATCCTTCATTGTCAACGACGCTTTTTCTTCCATGATGCATGCGGTTTTCGGTTATTGTAATGCAAAAGTACAAATTTTCCTTTTAAAGTTACGCACGTATCCGAACATTATTAAAATCTGTAACATGCAAACGTTTGCGCACCACAAATACATCTTTTGTCTTTAAAAAAAGTACAACGAAAGCAAAACAAAACTATCTTTGCACTTGATTTAAGTCAATTCGTGTTATAACAAACAATTTATAAATAAACACTAACTTAAAAAAACAAAAGATGAAGCAGGTAAACATTAGAATTCCGCTTAGAATGTTTGTCCTCTTGTTTGGACTATTTCTATCGGTAGGAGCCTTTGCACAGCAGATTACTGTCAAAGGTTATGTTCAGGATGCTCAGAACGAACCGATTATCGGTGCGACAGTCCGCGTGGTTGGCACACAGACTGCTGTCATCACCGATTTTGACGGTAACTTCACCTTGCAATGCAACCAAGGTGCAAGCATCCAGATTTCTTACATTGGTTACGAAACTGCCACTGTAACTGCTGCCCCCCAGGTATCAGTCACACTGCAGGACGAAGCCAACACCCTGAACGAGGTTGTCGTCATCGGTTATGGCCAGGTTAAGAAAAGTGACCTGACTGGTTCGGTGACAGCCCTGAAACCAGACACCAAGAACAAAGGTCTTGTGGTAAACCCGCAGGACATGATTGCTGGTAAGGTAGCAGGTGTCAGCATTATTTCTAACGACGGTGCCCCTGGTAGTGGTGCACAGATTCGTGTTCGTGGTGGTTCTTCACTGAACGCCTCCAATGACCCTCTGATTGTCATTGACGGTTTAGCCATGGACAACGAAGGTGTGAAAGGTTTGTCCAACATACTCTCTATGGTCAACCCACAGGACATTGAGTCGTTCAACGTACTGAAGGATGCTTCTGCAACAGCCATCTACGGTAGCCGTGGTTCAAACGGTGTTATCATCATCACCACCAAGAAAGGCCGTAGAGGATTAGCTCCTTCTGTTTCTTACAGCGGTTCTGTTACCGTCAGCATGAAGAAGAAGACCATTGACGTGATGAGCGGTGACGAGTATCGCGCATTCATCAAAAACATGTATGGCGAGGGAAGTATTCCTGTCAGTGCACTGGGTACAGCCAACACAGATTGGCAGAAGGAGATTTATCGCGTGGCCGTCAGCCATGATCACAATCTGACCTTATCAGGAGCTTTCAAGAATCTGCCTTACCGCATTTCCGTAGGCTTTACTGACCAGCAGGGTATCCTGAAGACTTCAGACTTCAAGCGTGTCACAGCTGCTCTGAACCTGAATCCTTCACTCTTTAACGACCATCTGACATTGAACCTGAATGCTAAGGGTATGTATGCCAAAACGCAGTATGCCGATGGCAGTGCTGTAGGTGCAGCTGTTTATTTCGATCCCACACAGGATCCTTACAACTACACATCCCAGTATCACAAGGAATTGCTGGGTGGTGCCCTGCAGCAGACTCTCAAGAACTTCGGTGGTTACTTCCAGTGGCCGGTTGCAGCCGACTATGACGGCGACCCGACATGGCCTTATACCTACAATGGTGTTGCCAACATGCCAAACCCATTGTCACTGCTCTATGGTCGCGACCAGTATGCAAACAGTAAGTCTTTTGTAGGTAGCGCCGACATTGACTACAAGATTCATGGCTTTGAGGATTTACGTCTGCACTTAACACTGGGTGCCGACATTTCTGAGGGTATTGAATACACAAACAACCAGCCTTGGTATCCTGGATCCATTTATTATGGCAGCACTGGTGACGAGAAGATTCTGAAGCGTAACCTGCAGCTTTCTGCTTATGCTCAATATTATCATGACTTCAATGACGATGCAAAGAATCACTTTGACATCATGGGTGGTTATGAGTGGCAGCACTTCTGGCGTGATGTCAAGAACGACTACATCAGCTACTATCCCAATACCAATCCGGTGAATGGTGGCAAGGAGCGTCCCCACACTCCGTATCACTATCAGACTGACAGCTACCTGGTATCTTTCTTCGGACGCGCCAACTGGTCTCTGATGGATCGCTACTACCTGACAGCTACAGTTCGTGACGACGGTTCTTCTCGTTTCAAGGACCACTGGGCACTGTTCCCCTCATTCGCATTCGCATGGAAAGTGAACGACGAGAAAGAGTTGCGCGACATTAAGTGGCTCTCTGACCTCAAGCTCCGTCTCAGCTTCGGTATGACTGGTCAACAGGCTGGTGCTATTCCTGACTACTCTTGGATTGCCACCTATTCTAAGAATACGGGTACCGACAGCTACTACCCCCTGATTGGCGATGGTGTGCTCTACCGTCCTGACAACTACACTCCCAACCTGAAGTGGGAGACCACCAATACCTATAACATTGGTATTGACTGGGGTATCAACAACCAGCGTCTGACTGGTACCATCGACTGGTACTATCGACTGACCACTGACCTGTTGAACTATGCTCCGACAAAGGCACTCTCTGCTTATCGTAACCAGAGCTGGCAGAACATCGGTTCACTGATGAACACTGGTGTTGAGGCAACCATCAGTTGGAAAGCCATTCAGGCTAACAACTGGTATTGGACCATCGATTATAACTTCACATTCAACCACAACGAGATTACTGACCTGAACGGTGTGTCAAGCGACGGTTCTCCCGTTCCTAACACTAGCATCAAGATTGGTACCGACCGCTACCTGGAGTATCAGCAGGTAGGCCGTCCCATCAACTCGTTCTACGTATTCCAGCAGGCATACGATGCCAATGGCAAGCCCATTGAGAATGCAGTGGTTGACCGCAACGGTGATGGTATCATCACACAGGCTGACAAGTACTTCTATAAGAGCCCAGCAGCTCCCGTCCTCATGGGTCTGTCCTCTCGCTTAGAGTACAAGAACTGGGACCTCGGATTCGCACTGCGCGCAAGCTTTGGCAACTATGTTTACAACAACAACGAGCAGGGTATGGCCAACGTCAACCCGACTGAGGTTTGGAAGAGTTCGCTGCTCTACATGAACAACTATACTCATGAAGCCATCATGCGCAACTGGCAGACTTATCAGATTACGTCTCAACTCTCTGACTTCTATGTTCACAACGCTTCGTTCCTGAAGTGTGACAACATCACACTCGGTTACAGCTTCAACCGCCTGTTTGCAAAGAACAACTGGCACGGTTTGAACGGACGAATCTACGGAACAGTATCGAACGTGTTTACTGTCACCAAGTATGACGGCCTTGATCCTGAGGTTGCCAACGGTTTCGACAGCAACATGTATCCGCGTCCCATTTCATTCATCCTTGGTATGAACGTAAATCTTTAAACAAAGGAGGATAAGACAATGAAACAGTTAATTAAGAATATATTACCCGCAGCAGGTCTGATTCTTGCACTGGGTATATCATCATGCACAAAGGACCTGGACGTAACGCCACTGGACCCCAACCTCTCTACTGAGGTAAGTCCGGAAGGTCTGTTTAACAAGTGCTATGCAACGATTGCCATGGCTGGTAACGGTGGTGGTAATGGCGACTGCGACATCGACGGTATCGACGGTGGTACATCAGGTTATATTCGCCAGATGTGGAACGCCAACGAGCTACCTACCGATGAGGCTATCAATGGTTGGGGTGACGATGGTATTGAGCAGTCATGCTTCAACACCTACGATGAATCTCATCCCATGCTTAACGGATACTTTGCTCGTCTGACAACCAGTATCACTTACTGTAACCAGTACCTGAACATTGCAGCCGACTACGACGCAACAATGACTGCTGAGGTTCGTTTCCTCCGCGCATTGCACTATTATCTGCTCATGGATGCCTTCGGACGTGTTCCGTTTGCTGAGAACCTTAGCGACCCCGTGATCTTCAGTCGCGAGGAAATCTTTAAGTGGATTGAAAAGGAACTGAAGGAGATTGAGCCTAACCTTTCTGCGCCTAAGGCCAAGAAGTCAACCGATACCAACTACGGCCGCGTTGACAAGGCTGCCGCATGGCTTCTGCTTGCACGTCTTTACCTGAATGCAGAGGTTTATACGGGTACAGCTCGCTGGAGCGATGCTGCCACCTATGCCAAGAAAGTCATGGACTCTGACTATCGTTTGAACACCACCTCCGTTAATGGCTGGACAGCTTACCAGATGCTCTTCATGGGTGACAATGGTGAGAGCGATGCTGCTTACGAGGGCATCTTCCCGATTCTCTGTGACGGTCTGAAAACCACCAGCTGGGGTACCACACAGTTCCTCTGCGCCGGCAGTTTCGACAGTGACATGCATGCTAACCCGAATGACCTGAATGGAACCAATGGTCTGTCAGGTCAGGTATGGGGTGGTAACCGCGCACGTCCGACCCTCATCCAGAAGTTCTTCCCCAACCTCGATGCTCCTCAGGTTCCTGCATACGAGATGATTGCTGCTGCTGGCGACGACCGTGCTATTTTTGACGGTGTTGGCCGCGAACTCAACAACATCGACCGTGCAACATTCAAGAACGGATATGCCGTAGCTAAGTTCATCAACTACAAGAGCGACGGTACGCCTGGCCATGACGCTACGTTCATGGATGCAGACTTCTTCTTCTTCCGCACAGCAGAGGCTTATCTGACGTTTGCCGAGGCAACAGCCCGTCAGGGTAGTGGTTCTGCCACGCCTGAGGGTATAGCAGCCATCAATGCTCTTCGTGCACGTGCTCACGCCACACAGCGCACAGGCTATTCACTCAACGATATCCTTGACGAGTGGAGCCGTGAGTTCTATTTCGAGGGCCGTCGCCGTATGGATCTTGTCCGCTTCGGACAGTTCGGTGGTAACGTTAGCTACAAATGGCAATGGAAGGGTGGCACATACGCAGGCCGCAACTTCGATGCTTATCGTAACATCTATGCCATTCCTGCTTCTCAGTTGTCCACCTACAACAACGAGCAGAACCCTGGCTACTAAGATTAAACACTAAAGATTAAACATTAAAGATTAATCGAAGATATGAAAAAGATTATAAAGTCAACATTGATGCTCCTTTGCGCCACTTGCATGTTCACCGCATGCAGTGACGACTTGAGCCACAATCCGACGCTGCTGACCCCAACAACGTTCAACCTGAACACGCCGTCCTACGCCAACCTGAATGTAGATCTGGCAACTTCAAACGGTCTGAACTTCACATGGTCGCAGCCTGAATATGGCATCCCTGTAGCAGCAGAATATCAGCTACAATTCTCTATGACTAACACGTTCACAACCTCTGTTGACGAAGCTGATGCAGATGAAAGCGGCACCCTGAAGGCCGACTATGTGATGCCAGACAATATTTATAGCAGCTGTAATGGTGTTGTTGAAGCAGCAACTCTGGCCAAAGGCCTGCAGCAGATTGCCCAATGGACCGAGGGTAATGTACCTGCATTACAGAAGGTTTATGCTCGCGCCATTTCCAACTTCGCAGGAAGGAGCATTATTTCAAACGTTATTGAGTTTAATGTCATTCCTTATTATGTAGAGCTCTCTGATGCTCCCATTGAAATCTGGTGGCTCATCGGTGCCGACATCGCTGACGGCTCTTGGGGCTCAGATATTGGTAAG
>CACXJZ010000045.1 GCA_902768105.1 uncultured Prevotellaceae bacterium | reverse complement strand
TCACTCATCTTGACGATGTTCAGACCACGCTGAAGCTGACTAATGCAACGACCACTTAAATCGTAGATTTCTACAACGATTGACTGTTGCGTAGCTTTTGGTACTTCGATTTCTGTTGGCTTTGGATCATCGTCAGTCAAGGCAACGATGTTTCCAAAGTCTTTCCATTGCTCTGCGTTCTTATAAGCATCAATAGCAGCAGCAGGTACATGAAGTGTAGCGCCCCCACAGTTTGAATTATAGAAAGTCGTTTTTTCAACAGTTGGCACTTGTTCTGCATAGCAATATATATTTGTAAGATGATAACAATACTCGAGTGCATCATTACCTATGCTTGTCACACTATTTGGAATAATGATAGAAGTCATATTCTTGCAACGCCAGAATGCATTGTCATTGATTGAAGTTACGCCTTCAGGAATAGTGACAGAGGTTAGACCGCAACAATAATAGAATGCATAATCATTGATTGAAGTAATACCTTCAGGAATAATCAAATCCGTTATTTCCTCACCATTCAAATACAAATGTTGCGTCCACGTTATAGGATTACTTTCAGGATCACCGAATTGTATTCTGCACCATGCTTCTATATCCGTAATATCAACTGATTTCAGATAGTTACAGTATTCGAATGCATTTTCCTGAATACATGTTACGCCACTACCAATTTTGACAGAAGTTAGCTTATAGCAACTTTTAAATGCTTTTTGTCCGATAGTGGTCACACTATTTGGTATGTCAATGCAGGAAAGATTGTAACAAGATTCGAACGCTTCGTCTTCGATTGTAGTTACACTATTAGGAATGTTGACCGAGGTCAAGCCACATCTCTTGAACGCTCCTCGCCCAATGGTTGTCATACTACTGGGAATGTCGATAGATTCTATTTCGCAACAATAAAATGCTTCTTCTCCTATGCTTGCCACGCTATTACCCATAGTTACAGACGTCAGCTTTTCACAGTAATGGAAAGCACATTCTCCGATGCTTGTTACACTATTTGGAATAATGACAGAAGTTAAAGCTTTTTGGTTGGCAAAGGTATAGTTATTAATGCATGTCACACTATTGGGAATAACTAACTCATTTATTTCCTCACCATTCACATATAAATGACCTGCATAATGGACAGGATTACTTGTTAAACTACCAAACTGAATTCTGCACCAAGTTTCTATATCAGAAATATAGACTGAGGTCAGATAATCACATCCGTCGAATGCTCCTTCTCCTATGTCGGTCACGCTATTTGGAAGAGTAATAGTGGTTAGACCATAGCAGTATAAGAATGCGTAATTTCCAATACTTGTCACACTGTTTGGCATTGTAACAGAGGTCAGGTTATAAGAACAACCAGCGAACGCTTTGTCTCCTATTCTGGTCACTTTTAGTGTCTTACTCCCCAATGTTACTTTCTCAGGAATAACCATGTCTCCGCTATATACACTGGATTCAAAATGATAAGGACTCTGAAAAGTAACTTCCAATTCTGTACCATTATTAATATAGTTGTAATAAATCATAACGCCATCGGCATTACGGGCAGAAGTGTCATAGGCAGAAACACTCTTGCCATACATACAGAATATAAAAATAAGCAGTAAGTGTAAATAATTCTTATTCATAGTCTTTATTTCTGATTAATATAAACTCATATCTCACAAGGAGCGTTCAGCGACAATACTCCCGAAAATCTTTCATTGTTCCGCAATCTTGTAAGCTTCTATAGAAGCGGTAGGTACATTAAACCAGAGGACTCTGGTTTGTTATAGTTATAACTGTTGGTGGAGATGCTTCCGCCGTACTCCTTTACTGCCGTTACAATATCACGTCGCAAACAATACTTTTTTCATATTTTTTTTATTTATAAGTTTGTTTTGTCCGGCAAAGATAAATATTACTCAACATATCTCCAAGAAAAAAGAGAAATAATAATTCACAAAAAATTCACAAAACGCGCAAAGCGCTCTGTATCAGTATCATTCTTTCATGTTTTTTTTGTTTTTTGTTGCTCCACCAGCACCCCAAGTAAAGCGGTTATACGATTTATTAGGTCCTGCTTATGATACAAAAAAGGCGTAGGTGTCTGTTCTTCTGCCCATCCTGGCACCTTGGGCCTTCGCATTGCCTCGCCACACAGGATAGACAACGCAGTTAGCCCACGCCAGAACGAACTATATATATTAAGGATATAGATACGCTCCACGTGACGCCTCGTTGTCATCTGTCTGCTGTGGCTGTGAAGTTGCGAAGTTCAAGGTGCACAACGACAGACGTTCTGCATTTTACTGCAGACTTTTCTTACGACTCAGCCAATCAAGCAAGCTTGTCGGCTTTCGCTGCTCGAAAAGTTCGAAAACGTCTTTCTCATATATAAGACCGCCCGCAGCCCATTGCTGGACTAACTGGCGATGCTGCAAAGATATGCAATTAATTTGAAATTTCCAAATAAAAAGCAAAAAAAGTAAAATAACAGGGGAATAAACGCGATGATGCATCCGTTGTATCACAGACGTTCTAGGAAGGGGATGAAGGGATAGGTGCCATGAAACGAATGGATAGGTACGACCTTTCTATCGTTTGCGTACGCGCAAACGACCATTCGCGTACGCGCGAACAACCGTTTGCGTAGGCGCAAAAGCTGAACAAAAAAAACGGCAAGGGCAAAGATATTTCTTGAATATACCGTGTAAAAACGCCGTTTTGACAGTTAGTAACGACGCTGAGCCTCTGTCTCCTCGCGCTTCCAGCGGTAGAAGCGGTCAACGAAATCGACCTGTTCACGGTTCGGGCGCATGATGAGCGAAGCACCGTTGGAGAACTGCATGGTGGTGGGCTTCGAGTCGTCGAACGTCGGCCAGTAGGGGAGTCCCTTGCCGTTGGGGTTACCTGTCTTGGCGAAGTTCACCCAATACTGCTGCATAATCTCGGCCACAGCTGCCTCGGCAGGATACTTGTCGGGCTGCGTCAGGAACTCACCGTTGAGGTAGAGGATATCGTCGGCATGAGCCACACCCTTGCGACGCGGGTCTTGAGAGAAGCTGCGCGTGGAGGGCTGGGCCAGATAGGCAGCGTAAGCGCCGCTGTGTCCAGTCTTGGCCTGCAGGCTTACCCAGGCGTAGGAAGGCCAGGCGAAGCCCAAGTCGCGGAAGGCATCACCATTGCCGTGCCATGCCTCATCGTCGGTATTGCCGGGATAAAATTTCAGTGCTTCGTCGGCCATAGCACCAAAGACTTGATGAGCCTGCTTCTGGTAGTTCTCGGCCTTGATGTTGGGAGGTGAGAAGAGCGCACCCTCGTCGGAGTTGGTCATCACGATGACGGGCACGTCGTTATATTCGCCGCGTTCATAGAGCCGGTAGAGGTCGTCGGTAATGACGTAGCCATCGACGCAGGGCCAGAAGCCGGCGAAGCCGACGTCACTGCCACAGAGCGACATAGCATCCATCTTGCGCATCTGCTTGATGTTCTTCTTCTTCAGGTGCTGCTGGAAGGCCAGACCCTGCTGCTCGGCACCTTTCTGCGAGGCTCCCGCAGCAATGGTGCGTGGCTGGTCGGCCCACGGGGCAAACGAGCCTCCGCTCTGGCTGATGCAGCGGTGGAAGAGTCCCTTGGCCAGCGGCGAGGCGCAGAGGATGCTGCAACTGATGGCACCGGCACTCTCGCCAAAGATGGTGACATTCGCAGGGTCGCCGCCGAAGTTGCTGATGTTGCGCTGCACCCATTGCAGGGCGAATATCTGGTCGAGCAGACCGTAGTTGCCGGAGTGTCCGTTCGGGTCTTCCTTCGCCAGTTCGGGGTGAGCCATGAAGCCGAGGGCTCCCGCACGATATTCCACACTGACGATGACCACACCACGCTGGGCAAGGTGCTTCCACAGGTCGCCGCCGTAATGCTCCGTCTGAAATCCGCCGCCGTGAATCCATACCATCACGGGCAGACGGTCGTTGACTGACGTGGCTGGCGTGGCAATGCCCAGATAGAGGCAGTCCTCGCTCATCATGTCTGCCGTACGACCTGGACGCGTAGGCTGCGGAGGCCATGGGCCGAAGTCCTCGGCCTTCAGCACGCCAGTCCAGGGTTTGGCCGGCTGTGGTGCACGCCAACGTAGGTCGCCGACGGGCGGTGCTGCGTAGGGGATGGCTTTATACACGGCGAGGCAGCCGTCGGGCAGTCCTTCCAGGTCGCCCGTTTCCACGTGAGTCTTCAAGAGCGGCTGCCCCTGCACACCGGCTGCTACCAACAGGGCGCAGCCCATCAGGAGAATAAATAGTCTTTTCATCATAGCCGGTCGTTATTTCAGCAGTTCCTTGAGTTCGCGCATACCGTCGCTGGCACCCTTCTGGATGTGGGTGAGGTTCTGAATGCCCATGCCTATGGAGGGGCTGGGGTCGATGAGGTAGATAGGTGTGCCGGGCTTGGCATAATGGACGAGGCCGGCAGCGGGATAGACCACTAGGCTAGTGCCGATGATGACGAGAATGTCAGCTTGCTGCACCTCTTCGGCTGCCAGCGTGATGTTGGGCACAGCCTCACCGAAGAACACGATGAACGGACGCAGCAGGGAGCCGTCGCCAGCCAGCGTGCCAGGCTCTATCTCGCAGTTGTCGGGTGTCAGCAGCTGTTGGTAGCGTGGGTCATCAACGTCGCGGCTTGAGCATACCTTCATGAGCTCACCGTGCAGGTGGATGACTTTCTTAGAGCCGGCCTGCTCGTGCAGGTTATCGACGTTCTGCGTCACCACGGTCACGTCGTAGTCCTTTTCAAGCTCAGCCACCAACTTATGGCCTTCGTTGGGTTTCACGTTCCAGCACTTCTTACGCAGCATGTTGTAAAAGTTTGTCACCAGCGTGGGGTCGGCAAGCCAGCCCTCGTGCGTAGCCACTTTCTGTACGGGATAGTTCTCCCACAAACCGTCGGCATCGCGGAAGGTCTTGAGACCGCTCTCCACTGACATGCCTGCTCCTGTCAATACTACAATTTTTTTCATAGTGTTTATCTTTAATGTTTAATGTTTAATGTTTAATGTCATTTTGCTATCTTGCCGTCAAGGAACTGACGGAAGGCGGGCAGGAAGGCCTCGGTGACGTGGATGATTTCCTGTCCGATGTAGATGCAGTCGTTACGATCGACGCTGCGTATCTTTTCGAGCGCCACGATATAAGAACGATGTACGCGCATGAAGCGGTCGGTGGGCAATAGGTCCTCGACAGCCTTCATGGTCATGTGTGTGACGAGCGGACGGGGCTGTGACGCAAGGTAGAACATGACGTAGTCCTTCATGCCGCTGACGTAGAGAATGTCGTCGAACTGTAGCTGGCGTAGCTCGCCATCGACTCGGATGAAGAAAGAAGAAGCCTCCCCCCGGCCCCCTCCAATGGGAGGGGGAGTACCATCACACCAGGAGCCTCCCCCCATTGGGGGAGGTTGGAGGGGGCTTCTCGCCTCAGCCTTCTCTACCGCCGCCAGGAACTTGTTGTAGCGCACGGGCTTGAGGAGAAAATCGACGGTGTTGACCTCGTAGCTGTCGAAGGCGTACTCCTTGAAGGCTGTGGTGAAGATAATCTTCGTCTGCGGGGGCAGCATGTGCGCCAGCTCCATACCGTTCATGTCAGGCATCTGGATGTCGAGGAAGACGAGATCGACGGGCTGCTCGCGCAGGGCGGCAATGGCCTCCACGCTATCGGTGTAGGCGCCCCGGAGTTCCAACTGCGGGGTGCGGGCTACGAACGATTCCAAGAGTTTGACAGCCAGCGGCTCGTCGTCAACAATGATGCAAGTCATATTAATTTACAATTTTACAATTTTACAATTTACAATTTGTTATTGCTGCGGCAGCAAATTATTCACTCTTCACTCTTCATTCTTCACTTAATTGTGATGCAGGAGTGATACTCGGTGCCGTCATCATTCACACCGCAGTCCCAAGTATAGCGGCCAGGGTACATGAGGTCCAGTCGGCGGCGGGTGTTCTCGATGCCGATGCCCGAGCCGCTGCGGTTCTGCTCGTCCTTGGGGTAGTTGGTGTTCGTGCAGCTAAAGGTGATTCGGTCGTTGTCGGTGGTCAGGCTGATGTTGACCATGGAGTCGCGGCTACTGCTGACACCGTGCTTAAAGGCATTCTCAATGAGCGAGATGAAGAGTAAAGGTGGAAGGCGGAGGGTGGAGGGAGGGGTTTCGGGCCACTCGGTGATGAGTTTGAGCCTGTCGTTATGGCGCAGCTTCATCAGCTCCACGTAGTTACGCATGAACTCTACCTCGCCCTGCAGGGGAACGGTCTCGTGGCGCGTTTCGTACATGGCGTAGCGTAGCAGGTCGCTGAGCTGGGCGATGGCATCCTGTGCCTTGTCAGCATCAATCTGCACGAGTGACGAGATGTTGTTGAGCGTATTGAAGAGAAAGTGGGGGTTCAGCTGGTTCTTCAGCCACTCCAGTTCCGCCTCCGTGCGCTTCTGCTGCTCCTCCTTCAGTTGACGCTTGATGGCCTGGGCACGATAGACGTGATGTACCAACAAAGCAATACCAGCCAATGCTGCACTCATGAAGACGGCAACCAGTGCCGAGGCATAATAGCTGCTCAGGGCATACTGGCTGAAGCGCTGGTCAGGCACGTGTTCCATGAATGTCTGGGAGTCGAAGCGGAAGAACCAAATGTAAGTCATCCAGCCTAAGATGAGGGCATTGATCGTCCAGAACAGCCAACGGCGGTTGTGGTAGTAGCCCCAGGGCACAAGGATGAAGGTGTTGACAAAATAGATAGCTGCCGATGCCCAGTGAATACGGGCATTGATGGTGAAGGCATCGAAGAAGCCCGACCAGCTATGCGTGGCAATGAAAGCGGAGATGGCTGGCACCATCAGGAATACCAGCCATACTGCCACTTGCAGTCCGTAGAATATGATACTTTGTCTTGTAACAATTGCTTTCATGCTGCAAAGATACGAAATATTAGTGAAGAGTGTAGAGTGAAGAGTGAAGAATTTGCTGCTGCTAAAATCACTTTTTCACTTTTTAACCTTTTACATTCCCACGCTACCGCCTACGCCACCACCTTCGCTGCCGGCGCTGTTGATGCGCTCTTCGTTGCTCTGGTGCTCCATGTAGTCGCTCTGCACGCGGCTCTGGAACAGCTTCTGCTGCTTCTTCGAGTTGCCGAAGGTGTAGCTGACAGTCAGCGAGACGTTGCTCATGGGGACGCTAATCTGCATGTGGTTGGTGAAGTCGGCACCGCGGCTGTAGCTCTCAATGTTCAGGTTACCACCCTTCGAGAGTCCCACCATGCCCTGTACGCCAATGTTCAGCTTGTCGTTGAGGAACGACTTGGTGATGGAGCCGGTCAGCATGTTGAAGCCTGACGTCCAGCCCTGCAGTGTGTAGCTCTTCGTAGAGGTGATGGCGAAGAGGCTCAGCTTGAAGTCGGCGGGCAGCGTCTGCTGCAGTCCTGCCATCAGGTTGCCCTGCCATCCGCTGTTGCTCAGTCCCAGTTGGTCGCTGCGCAGGTCGCAGTAGTTGAGGCTTCCGTTCATGAAGAGGCGTGTGGTCTTGAAGGGCATCCACGATCCGTAGAGACTGAGTGTGGTGATGTTGCGCTTCGCGGTATTGCTGTATGTCGTATTGAGAAGATTGTCCTTGTAGAAGCTGTACTGTTCGATGCCGTTGTCGCAGAACGAGTAGGTCAGCTTGGCATTCACCATGAGCTTCGTGCTGTACATATTATATACAAGTCCGATGTTGTGCGACTTCTCTACGTCGAGGTCGGGGTTGCCGTAAGTCACCGCGGTGGGGTTCGTGCGGTCAACGTAGGGGTTCAGGTACGAGATGCCCGGACGCGAGATGCGCATGTTGTAGGTCAGACCGATGTTGCTGGTGGGAGCAAGCATGTAGGAGAGGCTGGCCGAGGGTACGAGATTGCCGTAGTTGGTGTCGAAGTCGCTGGTGTTGCCCAGACGGTACTCCACGTTCTGCCAGGTGTGCTCGTAGCGCAGTCCTGCCTTCAGACCAAGGCTTCCGAAGTGTCCGTCGTACTCCATGTAACCGGCTCCGATGGTGTTGTTGTGGCTGTAGTCCATGCTCATACCTTCGTTATACACGTCGCTCAGGTAATACTTGGCTTCGGAGTCGGAGAGACGTGCAGAGAATTTGACACCGAAGTTCAGCTTATGAAGCGACGACAGCGGTGTGGTGAAGTCGGTCTGCAGTACGTGCTCAATGGTATGTTCGTTGTTGTCGGAATAGCGGTCGGTCAGGTCATAGCCGGTTGAGGCTGTTGGCTGTAGGCTACTGGGTATGCTGAAATTGCTCCAGGTCTCGGTGTGCATCGGGGCGGTGCTCAACTGGTAGGTGATGGCCATCGAACTGGTGCGTTCCTTGTTGAAGAATCGCTGGTAGTCAATGCTTCCCGTGAACGACGTGCGGCTGGTCTTTGTGTCATTGTCCTGTGTGTAGCTGAAAAGGCCGCCTCCCATTGTGGTGGTTGATGTCGAGGGATTCTTTGAGTTCAGGCTGGTCAGTGAGAGCATGACGTTCATGGAGCTTACGGAGTCAATGTCGTAGCCCATGTTCAGCGAACCCATCACGAACGGCATCTTGTTTTCAGAACTGCTGGTCATCGTCATGTTGGTTCCGACATTGCCCAGCTGCTCGCGCTCCATCGTGACGTCGCTGCTGCCAGGATGGTTGTAGCTGTACATGGCATTGGCGCTGAACGACAGCTTACCCTGCTGTCCGCTGGCGAAGGCACTGCCGCCGTAGCCGCGTGTACCTACGTTGGCACGGACGGTGGCGTTGTAACCGTTCAGGCTGGCCTGTGCCTCGGGTGTCTTGTTCATGATGATGTTCAGCACGCCTGCTGTGCCCTCGGCATCGTAAGCAGCACCGGGATTGGTGATAATCTCAATGTTCTTAACGGCTGAGGCGGGCATATTCTTGAAAATCATGCTGGCGTTCTGCGAGAACATGGCGTTGGGCTTGCCATCCACATAGACCTTGAAGCTCGACTGTCCGTTGACGGTGATGTTATCCTGTCCATCGACGGTCACCATGGGCACCTTGCGCAGCATGTCGAGCACGGTGTTGGTCTTCGAGTCCTCGTCCTCAGCCACGTTGTACGTCATGCGGTCGGTCTCCATCTTCACCAGCGGCTTCTGAGCTACTACCTCGACGGCACCCAGTGAGGCTCTTTCCTCGCTGGTGAACAGCGTACCGAGGTCGATGGTGCTACCGTTGGCTTTGAAGTTACGGTTGATGGTGCGGTAGCCTACGCTATTGATGGTCAGCGTGAACTCTCCGTTGCCCTTCACTTCCTGGTTGAAGCGGCCGTCCATATCGGTGAGCGACATGGCGACGGGCTTGTCAGTCTTGTTCTTCTTGAACACGCGAACGGTGGCGTATGGCACGCTCTCCTGTGTCAGGGAGTCAATCACCATACCCTTTACGATTGTTGTCTGTGCGGTGGTCGGCAGGGCCATCATGATGGTCAGAACTGCCAGGATGTTTCTTAATGTCTTCATACTTTTTACCTTTTTATTTTTGCTTTTTTGTTTTTTCTGACGCAAAGGTAAGGCAAAAGATTAAGCGACGCTAAAAACATTCGACGACTTCCTGCGTTTTTTTCGACGACTTTCTAATCTCGCGTCTAATGTACTGACAAAATCTTCGTTTCCACCCGCTCGTCACTTTCTATCTGCCGTCCCAATTCACGTGCATGAGGTTCAATCGGACGACTCGTGAAATCTGGGGTGTTATAGGAGTAGAATGACAAGCCGTAAAACTCCTTCGGATTACGTTGTGGCAAGAGAAAAGGCTTGGTGGCCTTGCCGTTCCGGTCTATAGAAGAGAAGTAGATGCGGGTGTAGAGTCCGTCGTCACGACGGCTGGTAAAGAGGAACCAGCGACTGTTGGGAGTCCAATTGTGATAACTCTCAGAACGCGAGCTGTTTACTTCATCCAAAGGACGTGTCTCGCCTGTCTGCAAGTCCAGGAGCCATAGGTCGGCCTCAGGGTGCCATACGGAGAAATAGCCGAAGTCTGTCTGGGTGTACATGATGTAGCGGCCGTCGTAGGAGGGACGGGGCCAGGTGACGCTTTTCCCTGTGGTGGTAGTATTGATAAGGGTATCGACGTGCTCACCCAATCGTCCTGTTCTCGCATCAAACGCTACACGACAAAGGCTGTACTTCTCCTGATCGAAGTGGGTAGGGTAGATTTCCCGTTTGGCGGTCGTGAAATAGAGCCACTTGCCGTCAGGCGAGAAGGCGGGAGTATTCTCTGCCCAATCGCTCTTCATGGTAAGTGTATCCTTGAGAATGGTATGTGTTTGCGTGTCATAGACAAAGACATCCGACTCGCTGTCGTAAACCTCAATGCGTTTTCTGCCTGCTGTATGGAACATCTGCGTCGTCTTATTGGTGGAGAAGGCACAATAGCGTCCGTCCGGATGCCAATAGGGATAGACCATCGACCCGCCGAGGCCGTCATTACGAGCCTGTAGGAGTTCTTCGTTCCCCTTGATGTTCATGATGGTGGCTCCATGCTGTCCACGCACATGCCATACATACTGGTCAGGATTGGTGCGGTTGGCTGTATGACAGTTGATGCACATGCCCGGTATCTGTGTGTTCTCTATGAGTGCCGTTTCCTCGAAGTTGGAGAGGCAACGCTGATAGATTCCCATCTTGCTGAAGATCTCATAACTGGGAGGAATGCGACGATAGGTAATGCCCCAGGCATCCATCTCGTCTTCGCTGACAAAGACCTGGAAGTCGAGATATTGGGTCCACTCGCCGTTCTTCTCTGCACATACAGTAAAAGTCAACTTGCCTCCCTTGTTCGCTTCCAACAGTTGGTGCCACTCGTCAACGTCGAAGTCGGCATAGTCGCCATTGACATGCAACTCGCCAGTCTTGGACCCTTTAACCATGACATCGATGGTCTTGACGTCATTGTCAGCCATTGCGAAGTTCAGTGGAGCAATATTCGTGGGTATCGTCACTTCTGTATAGTCGGGCCAGATGGCAGGAAGCTGCTGAACCTGTTTGACATCCGTAGGATAGGAATGACACCCCAAAAGAAGCATCATCGCGAGCGTTGGAAGGAATATATGGAGGAAATACTGTTTCATACCTGTTATTTATATGAAGAAGACATTAGCCGCGTTTGCATATTCCTTGCTGGCATCGTACAAGTAAGGATGGTTCTTGATAAGCTCGGGGTTGTTAGTAATTTGACGCATGGATTGTGCCCATTTCCTATAGAACGTGGTTTTTTCCAAGATGTCGATGTATTTCCGTGCCACATCGTAGTGTCCGCTGATGATGTTGGTCTCTACCAGTCGCTTCAAGGCCCTTCCGCTTTTGTTGTAGTTGGGAATATACTCCATGGCATCAAAGGCAACACGCTGAGAGATATTGGTCCAGTTAAATTGCATGGCCATGTCGCTGACAATGAAGGCAGACGACACACTGCCGAAGTTTACGACGAATTGCACGTCATTAGAACTGAATACGGATTGTGGATTGTTAACGAGGTTGTTCATCAGTTCCATACGACCCATTTCCCCTGTCTTATGGTAGGCTAACAGCACAGCACTGTGTACTGCCGGAGACTCCGGATGCTGAAATATGCGAATGATCTGCTGCCATTCTCCCTGACGCATCAGCATGTCGCACTCCATTTCCTCGTAAGTGCTCATCTGCATGCCCACCCTGTTGTCACCAGCAAAATAGTCAATACCTACAGCCACTTGCCTGAGAGGGTAGGGCGTTAGGTAAGAACTGCCTATCAGACAGGCAGCAAACAACGTTGCAGTAAGAGGTATCCAGCGAATGCTGCAAATGATGAGCAGAACAGCTGCCGGGCCTGCGAGCCAATACATCACGGGAGTAATCAGCATCAGTACCCATAACCGCTTCCTGATAGGAGGCTTTTGTGAAATCATCATCACCAAACTGCCAACACTCATCACCATAATAATGGCTACAGTCATTGTTAGCGGAATTTGAGGAACCATAGCCAGTCGCCACAAGACGGCAGGCAACGCGAGGGAAAGCATAAACTGGTATGCTGCTTTCAGCGAGGGGAAGAGCCGCTTGAGCCATTGGTTTGACAGTTGCTGTGCTACTATAAAGATAATGGTATAGGCGACAGCCCCATTTATTGGGTTAATGAAGAACTGGCTAATCATCTCTCCCAAATACTGAGCCATTCCTCCAGGTATCACAATACGTTCAGTGAAATAATCTCCTGTCCAGAGAAACAGTTGCGAAATCTCTCTGACCACAGGAATATATGGATACAGGAACAGCCACCAACAAAATACCATAGCAGACAGTATTGCCAGGACCGTTGGTTTCCAGTATTTGGATAAGGAATTCTTCATGCTAAATTACATATACCCTAGCCAACGCAATATGTCGTTGAAGTTCGCCACAATCATAAGCAAAATGATGAGTCCGAAGCCAACGTATTCGGCCTTGATGAGCAGGTCTTCGCTGGGCTTGCGACGTGTCACCATCTCGTAGATGAGGAACAGCACGTGACCACCGTCAAGGGCGGGGATGGGCAGGATGTTCATGAAGGCAAGGATGATGCTGAGGAATGCCGTCATCTCCCAGAAGCGATGCCAGTCCCACGTAGCAGGGAAGAGACTGCCGATGGTTCCGAATCCACCGAGTGACTTGGCACCTTCGGTAGTGAAGACATACTTCAAATCCTCGACATAGGAGGCGAGCACGTGCCAGCCGTACTTGATACCGGCAGGGAAACTCTCGAAGAAACCATACTCAGTGGTGACGGTCTGGTAGTCGATGGCGGCGAGGTTGGGACTGAAGCCTAACTTCAGGTTGCCTTCCTCGTCAACGTTGAGTTTTACCTGCAGGGTGTCGATGGCTGACGTGGTACGCTGGACGATGAGGCGTACCGTCTGCAACTGCTCCTTGGCAGCGTTGGTCTCAGCTTTCATTCTGCAGTCTTTCAGCACAGCCATCTGGAAAATGAAGTCATTGTAGTCGGCAACTGCAGAGTCGTTGAGACAGAGAATCTTATCGCCCTTGGCCAGTCCCACTTTCTGTGCGGGAGAGCCGGGTATGATGCTGTCAACCTCCATGGGAACGAGCGTATCGACAAAGCGCGGTGACGACTTAATCATTTCCAGCAGGTTCAGGTCGCCGGGCAACTGGATAGTCTGCTGCCTGCCGTCGCGCATGACGACCACCTGATGGGCCTCGGAGAGCTGACGGAACATGTCACCACCAAACTCCTTGAACTCCTGACCGTCGGCGCTGACGAGAATATCGCCATCACGGAAGCCGAATGCCTTGGCCTCGGTGTTGAACTTCATGCCGTGCGTCATGTTCTTGGTCGGTGTGTAGGTGTCGCCCCACCAGAAGAGCACCATAGAATAGATGAACAAGGCCAGCAGGAAATTGACGAGTACGCCGCCAATCATGATGAGCAGACGCTGCCAAGCGGGCTTTGAGCGGAACTCCCATGGTTGTTCAGGCTGTTTCATCTGTTCCTTGTCGAAGCTCTCGTCAATCATACCGGCAATCTTGCAGTAGCCGCCAAGCGGCAGCCAGCCTATACCGTACTGCGTGTCGCTGTTCTTGGGCTTGAATTTAAACAGGCTACCCTTCCATTTCCAGATGCTGGGATCAAAGAACAGATAGAACTTATCTACACGGACGCCAAAGAGCTTGGCGAAAAAGAAGTGGCCGCCCTCATGCAACAGCACAAGGATGGAGATGGCCAACATGAACTGTAATACTCTGATTAAAAATACTTCCATTTTATCTGATTAATTCATTAGCCACGCGGCGCGCTTCGGCATCGGTAGCCACGTAGGTTTCGTAATTAGGGTTCTTGTCGAAGGCGACACGGGCCATGGTCTGTTCGATGATCTCGCCCATCTGCAGGAACGTGCAACGGTCCTCGAGGAAGGCGCGGTTGACAATCTCGTTGGCTGCATTGACAATGCACGGCATATTACCGCCACGGGCAATGGCCTCGAAAGCCAACGCCAGACAGCGGAACTTGTTGAGGTCGGGCTCAAAGAACTCCAGCTTCTGGGCTGCAAAGAGGTCCAGACGGTCACCGCTGAGAGGCAGACGCTGTGGGAACGAGAAGGCATACTGTATGGGCAAGCGCATGTCGGGCACGCCGAGTTGTGCCTTTACTGCGCCGTCCTTGAACTGAACGGCGGAGTGGACGATGCTCTGTGGATGGACAAGCACCTGAATCTGTGCCGCACCCACGCCGAAGAGCCACTTCGCTTCGATGACCTCGAAACCTTTGTTCATCATCGTGGCGGAGTCAATGGTAATCTTCGCACCCATGTCCCACGTCGGGTGGCGTAAGGCATCTGCCTTCGTCACGGTCTGCAACTGTTCCATCGTCATCTGACGGAACGGACCGCCGCTGGCTGTGAGTAGAATCTTCTCTATCGGATTCTGGTCTTCGCCTACCAGACTCTGGAAAATGGCGGAGTGTTCGCTATCGACGGGCAGGATGGGCACGTGGTACTGCTGGGCCAGTTGGCAAATCAGCTCACCAGCCACGACGAGCGTCTCCTTGTTGGCCAAGGCAATGGCTTTGCGGGCACGAATGGCATGGATGGTGGGCGACAGTCCGGCAAAGCCCACCATAGCGGTGAGCACCATATCGATGGGACCGGCCTCGACAATCTCGTCTAAAGCACGAGCTCCTGCATAGACTTTCACCTCGGGAACGTCGTCAAGCAATGCTTTCAGTCGCTCGTAGTGCTGCTCGTTGGCTATGACCACAGCCGCAGGGCGAAACTTTCGGGCTTGCTCGGCCAGCTGTTCCACGCGGTTGTTGGCGGTCAGGGCATAGACTTCGTATAGGTCGCCATGCTCCTCAATGACCTGTAGCGCCTGGGTGCCGATGGAACCCGTGGAGCCGAGTATGCATATCTGTTTCTTCTTCATATATCTAATATTCCTTCTGGCAAATGCATGATGATTAGTCGCTTGTCTGTATCAATGTCCTCAATGAGATCGTTGCTGGCGGGAATAAGCGTGCCGTCTTCTAGTTCGAAGAGCAGGTTGGCGGTGCTGTCGTCAATGTCGGCGATGCGCCCCGCTGACTTTTTAGTGTTTGCTTCAATGATATCGAAGCCTACAAGGCTGGCTAACGACAACTGTTCTTCGTCGTCGGGTGTCAGCGAACGGGGGAACCAGACGTCGCAGTTAGTCAGTTCGGCAGCACGTTCCTGGGTGTCGATGTCACAGAATTTCACCAGCACCACGCTGTCGGAGCGGAAACGGTACTCCTCCATGAAGAAAGGTACCAGGATGCCGTCAACCTCCAGGATGAGGTAGTCGGCATCAGCACGGTCGAAAACATCGTCAGTGACCTGAAACGTCACCTCGCCCTTCACGCCATGCGTCTTACCGATGCGCCCTATACGATAACAGTCTTCCTCCCTAATCATACTCGCTCAATATGGGCACCGAGGGCGTTTAGGCGCTTCTCTATGTTCTCGTAACCACGGTCTATCTGTTCAATGTTGTCAATGCGGCTGCTTCCCTTGGCACTCATGGCTGCGATGAGCAGGGCGATACCTGCACGGATGTCAGGACTCGACATGCGTTGGGCACGTAGCTTTAGCTTGCGGTCGTGACCTACGACGACGGCACGATGGGGATCGCAGAGAATAATCTGAGCGCCCATGTCAATGAGTTTATCGACGAAGAACAAGCGGCTCTCAAACATCTTCTGATGAATGAGCACGGAGCCGCGAGCCTGCGTAGCCACAACGATGAGTACGGAGAGCAGGTCGGGCGTGAGGCCTGGCCAGGGAGCGTCGGCCAACGTCATGATGGTTCCGTCGATGAAGGAATCCACCACGTAGTGCTTCTGTTGCGGGATGATGAGGTCGTCACCCTCCACGTCAATCTTCACGCCTAAGCGACGGAAGGTGTCGGGGATGAGGCCAAGGTGCTGTAGGCTGACGTTCTTGATGCGGATGCCTTCGCCCACCATAGCGGCCATACCGATGAACGAGCCCACCTCAATCATGTCGGGAAGGATATGATGAGTGGTGCCATGCAGCTGTTGGACGCCCTGAATGGTCAGAAGGTTCGAGCCGATGCCCTCGATTTGTGCACCCATGCCGTTGAGCATGTTGCAGAGCTGCTGGATGTACGGTTCGCAGGCGGCGTTATAGATGGTCGTGGTACCTTGGGCAAAAACGGCAGCCATGATGATGTTGGCGGTACCCGTTACAGAGGCCTCGTCAAGTAGCATGTAGGTGCCCTTCAGCTGACGCGCGCCAATCTCATAGACATTGCGGTCGGCAATATGGTGGAACCGTGCGCCCAAAGCCTTGAAACCCAGAAAGTGGGTATCGAGTCGGCGGCGGCCTATCTTGTCACCACCTGGCTTCGTGATGATGGCCTTGCCCATACGTGCCAGCAGCGGACCAATCATCAGCACACTTCCGCGTAGGGCGGCACACTTCTGTACGAACTCGTCACTCTCCAAATAAGAGAGATTGAGGTTGGAAGCCTGAAAAGTGAAGACCCCTCCTAAGCTCCCCGAGGGGGAAGTTACTTTAACCCCGATATCCTTCAACAACTGAATGAGGTTGTTGACATCGCGGATATTGGGAATATTACTGATGGTGACGGGCTCGCTGGTCAGGAGCGTAGCACATATAACCTCCAGCGCTTCGTTTTTGGCACCCTGTGGGGTAATAGTTCCTTTCAGCGGATGACCGCCCTCAATGATGAATGCTGACATATCGGGGATTTATTTTTTGCGTTTGCCGCGTTTGTTGTCTGACGATAGTTGTCCTGTGCCTGTTGGGTCAAAGTGAAAAGTGGAGAGGTCAATCTGAATGACACCGTCAGTATAGCGTGCGAGGTCATCTGCCACTTTCTCATCGTCCATCGAACCATGTCCCCACGTAGCAAGGTCGCGCTTCATTTGGTTGGCCGTTAGGCGTACCAATTCGTCACGCTCCTCACCTTCGGGCATTTGTTTAAGTTTCTCAAACAGCTCGGTAATCAACTGTCCATAATGGCGTTGGTAAGAATGCTCGTCGCGTTTCTGCAGCTTCATGGGCTGTGGCTTGGAGTGGATGTTTTCTGCTCCGCTCACGTCGTAAGGCCAGTCGATGTCAAGCTGTTGGCGACTCATCAGGAAAAGGTGATCCCAAAGTGTCTGCTGGTAGTCGTCATTATCACGCACCTGGGGATTCTTGCTCTCCATCAGGTTGATAATGGTTTCTGCAGCACACTGGCGTTCTTCCTTTGTGGGAAGTGACACGGCGTATTCCACCATTTTCTGTACCTCACGTCCGTATTCAGACATAATCAGCGCCTCACGCTGGGTGTTGTAGTCTAATCCTTTGATATTCATAACAATTTCTTTGGTGCTTTCGCTACAAAATCTTTTAAATAGAACGGCTCAAAGTAGGCCACGTCCTCAAACTGTCCATTTAGGAAACGACGCTCAGCCAATGGCATCATCCATTTGGCTAACGGTTCGATATCTTCAATGAGTCGGGCATTGGGGTGATTAATGACTTCCATGCATTTCGCAGCACCATTGCCAAAGAAATACACAGGACATTTATCGAGCCACTCCTTGTAAGTTTCTGCCGTCACAATATCGGCCTGTATGCCGCGAACGGTATGCAGGACACGGTCATAGACGGCTGCATATACTTCCATCCTGCGGGCATCGAGCATGGGACATAACAAAGCATCTTCTTCCACTTTCTCACCAAGTAGCGGACCGACACACAGTAGTTCGAGCGTAGGCACGCTGATGAGCTTTAGGTTACGGCCGTAACAGATGCCCTTGGCCATTGACACACCGATGCGCAGGCCGGTATAGGAACCGGGACCACAACTTACGGCTACTGCGTCGAACGGGATGGCATGGTTGTCCGTGAACGACAAGGCTTCATCAACCATCGTTCCCAGCTTTTCTGCATGACTCATGCTACCACGCTCTGTCTGTTCAAAGATGCGTTGTCCGTCCTCGCTAACAGCAACGGAACACACATCTGTACTTGTTTCTATATGCAGAATGACCGACATCGTTACTTTTTGTTAATTAAGGCGGCTACCCGGGTGGGCAACCGCCTTTTATATTTAATAAGGAGGAAAACCCTATTACTTCTTCTTGGTTTCCGCCACCTCGGTGCTGTCTTCGCGGATGGTGCGACCCATCGTGAGATATGCAATCGGTGCTGCGATGAAGATGGACGAGCAGGTACCGAATACTACACCCAGAATCATTGCGAACGAGAATGAGCGGATGCTGTCACCACCAAGGATGAATATACACAGCAATACGATCAAGGTCGTCACTGAGGTGTTGATGGTACGAGCCAGCGTCTGGTTCAGCGAGTCGTTAAACAGTGTCTGACGGTCACGCTTGCCGAAGAGCTGAATATTCTCACGTACACGGTCGAATACCACCACCTTATCGTTGATAGAGTAACCGATAACGGTCAGAATAGCACCGATGAAGGTCTGGTCAATCTCGAGCGACATGGGAACGAACTTCCACAGCAAAGAGTAGAAGCCTATAACAACCAGAGCATCGAGTGCCAGAGCAACAGTAGAACCTACAGAGAAGGCTACGTTGCGGAAACGGAACAGGATGTACAGGAAGATGGCAATCAGAGCGATGGCAACACTGATGAAGGCACGGTGTGTAATGTCTTTTGCAATAGACGGACCTACCTTTGCTGAGCTGATGATGGAACCTCCCTCACGAACGTCAGGATTCTTGAAGTCATCAACGCTCTTCTGTGTTACGATGCCAGCGTCCTTCAAAGCCTTGAAGAGGATCTCCTCAGCCTCGTCATCAACGTTAGGATCGTTAGAGTCAATCTTGTAGTTGGTTGATACGCGGATGCGATTTCCCTCTGCACCGAGGGCGATGGCTGTGGTGTTAGCTACCTTCTCAGCACCGTTAGCATCCTTCTCAACAAATGCCTTATTCAGAATGTCACGAACCTGCTCGGGCTCTACTGACTTCTCGAACTGCATGATGTAGTTGCGACCACCCGTGAAGTCGATGCTTCGGCTCAAGCCATTGATGAAGAAGCTGACAACGATGATGATAGCAGCAACAGCCCAGATGCTGAATGTCTTCTTGTACATACCCATGAAGTTGAAGTGGGTATTCTGCATCATGTTGCGAGAGTACGGAGTGCTAAAGGTGAGGTTGCGCCAACGGTCGCGCTTCAACTGGTACTCATAGACCAGACGAGTCATGAACACGGCAGTGAAGAACGATACGCAGATACCAATCATCAGTGTGGTTGCGAAACCACGGATAGGACCTGTTCCGACAACGTAGAGGATGATACCCGTAATCAACGAAGTCAAGTTAGAGTCGAAGATGGCCGAGAATGCGTTAGAGTAACCCTTTGTTAAGGCTTCCTTCACATTCAGACCCTTGCGGAGCTCTTCCTTCGTACGCTCATAGATAAGCACGTTGGCATCCACAGCGGTACCCAGCGTGAGCACGATACCAGCAATACCCGGCATGGTCAGTGCAGCCTGGAACGACGTCAGAATACCCAGCGTGAAGAACAGGTTGAACAGCAGAGCGATGTTGGCCAGCATACCGGGAATCCAGTTGTAAAGCAGTACCATGTAGATCATCAGCAGCACAAAGGCAACGATGAATGAGATGGCACCCTGCTTGATGGACTGAGCACCAAGCGTAGGACCTACAACGTCAGACTGTACGATACGGGTGGGAGCCGGCATCTTACCTGAATTCAGGGTGTTGGCCAAGTCCTTGGTGTCCTGAATGGTGAAGTTACCCGTGATAGACGAGTTACCACCATCAATCTGCTGATTTACGCGGGGAGCGCTATAGACAGCGTCGTCAAGAACAATGGCAACAGCCTTACCAATATTATTATGTGTGAGCTGTGACCAGCGACGTGCACCGTCACCGTTCATCTGCATGGTCACTTCAGGACGTCCGTGTTGATCGAAACCGTCGCGTGAGTTGACAATCACGTCACCCTCCAGCGGAGCACGACCATTGATGGCATTGCGGGTGTCGATGGCATAAAGTTCGAAGCGCTCCTGATGGTCGGTGAACTCCATGTCGCTGGGCTTGGCACCCCAGAGGAGTTTCAGGTCAGCGGGCAGAATGCGCTTGGCAATGTCAGACGTGATAATCTTGTTGACGGCGGCCGTGTCGCGGGTGAGTGCGAAACCGACAACAGACAGAGACTGGCCCTGAGAGGGAGTGAATACAGAGAAGAGCGGGTTCTGCTTGTCAATCTGTGTCTTGGCAGCGCTGTTGGTATCGGTGCTGTCTCTCTTGGCAATGGCAGCGGCCAGGCTGCCGGCCTTGGTTGAGTCAGCAGGAGCTGCCATTGCCACCTTCGTGCTGTCAGCAGCCACCTTTGTTGTGTCAGCGGGAGTATCGCCTGCGGCATACTGAGCATTCAGCTGGCTGAACAGGGGAACAATCTCCTGACTATTGTAGGTCTCCCAGAATTCCAGGTTGGCACTTCCCTGAAGCAGCTTACGGACACGCTCCGGCTCTTTCACACCAGGCATTTCCACCATGATGCGGCCAGACATACCTTCAAGCTTGCTGATATTGGGCTGTACAACACCGAACTTATCGATACGGTTCTGTACAACAAGCAACGCATTGTCAACAGCGGCAGAAACCTCGTCACGCAGAGCTGACTCTACTTCAGAATCGGTGCTCTTAGTGGTGACCTTGTCCTTCATTTGCTGGGTAGCAAAGATAGAAGCAAGGGGCTTGCCGGGAGCGTTCTTCTTCCATGCGCTGATAAACAGCGAGATAAAGTCGTCCTGACTGGTTTCCTCAGCCTTCTTGGCCTCTTCCATAGACTTCTTGTAGAGCGGGTCGGTCTTGTGGTCAGCCAGAATGTCAATGACATCAGGTACTGAAACCTCCAAGATAACGTTCATACCGCCCTTCAGGTCAAGACCCAGGCCGATTTCCATCTCACGGCACTCACGCAGAGTGTAAGCACCTAAATAAACTTTCTCGTTCAGCAGTGAATCGAGGTAGGCCTTCCCGGCTTCCTCTCCCTTGACAGCGCTGATTTCTGCTGCCTTGTTCTCATAGTGACGAGTCACAAAAGAGAAAGACAGATAGAAAATGCAGACCAGTACGAGCATCACTGCCACAAACTTTACAATTCCTTTGTTTTGCATTTTTATTTGTTATTTTTTAGTTGTTATTTCTGATTTTAGCGTGCAAAGATACACATTTTTCGTCATTTAACGAAATTTATTACCTTTTTTCCTGCATTTTTTAAGGTTTTCGGTCTATTTTTATCCAACAAACGATAGGATAATGGTCACTTGCGTCCAATTTTGAGTCAACTTGACACCGATAAGGGGTGATATTTTTTGAACATAGAATGTGGTCAATGCGGAAATACATGTCGTAACGATTGAATGACACGCCCAAACCGTTTCCTGTTGACACAAAGCAGTCGGTCATGTCGTCTGCAATGACATGACGGGTGTAGGACAGTGGATGGTCGTTGAAGTCGCCGCATACGAGGATGGGATAGCCACGATGAGCTTCAATGTAACGATGAACCGCCTCTGCCTGAGGAGCACGCTTGACCGATGACTCCGAAAAAATACCCAACAAACGGCGGGAATTGGCGCGTGCAGTGTCGCTCTTCATGTCGCCTCGGATAATCTGGTGGTACTGGCTGCGGTCCTCCTTTGTCAAATGAGTTGCTTCCAAATGGTTATTGATGACAATCAGCGTGTCATTGCCAACCTTTAGGAACCATGCTACACTACCGTTACAATTGGACTCATACTCAATACGTTCGCTATGTAAAATAGGAAAACGGGTATGGATGCCCAGACGGTTGATCATTCCCGTCGTATTCAGCGGTGCAATGTCATTGTAAGTAAAAAGGCTGTCATAGAACGCCTCAGACTTACGCCATGTGTCGTTATCTTCCTGCATGCAGACGATGTCAGGCTTGCTTTCTTGCAAATATTCGTAGATTTGTCCGAAGGAATCGCCCTCCTCTGAGGCGCTGCAGTACCCTCCCACATTGAAGGACATGACCTTGATGGCATCTTCCGGAGGTGACACGGGCAGATTGAAGGGCATGTAGATACGCATGGGCACATAAGCCAGTAAGAACCCTACGAACGGAATCAATGCCATGCGCCATTTGACAATAAGCCAAAAGAAGAGAAAGGCGAGATTAACTGCTGCCGCAAAGGGGAATAGCATTCCCAGACTGCTGAAGGTGGGATGACTGACCGGATTCACATGGTCAGCAAACCCTAACAGTAGCATCACGATAACCGCAGCAACGTTGCCTCCGGCTAACAGACTGATAGTAATGGACTTGATCTTTCCGAACATTAATTCTCCCTGCTGGCTTCAAATAGACGTTTCTTTTCCTCCTTGGTCAGGCTGTCGTATCCCGATTTGCGAATCTTGTCGAGAATGGCATCGACCTCTGCCTGGCGTTGTTGTTTACGGGCATTATACTCCATGTCGGCGTCACGTGTGCCGCCAGTTGGCCGTTGGTTGTTGCTCGTTGGCTGTTGACGCTTCCTTGATTCAAAGCTTCGCTTCATATTCTCAAAGAACTCATAGCCGCGATTCTGGCTGAAACGTGCGTCACTACCCGGATGATGACGCCAGTAAAGTATCAGCAATAGACCGAAGAGCATGCCTCCAAGGTGAGCCACATGAGCCACACCGTCCATAGAACTGCTGATGGAAGAATAGAGTTCCAGTGCAGCATAACCTATAACAAACCACTTAGCCTTGATGGGTACAGGGATGGGGAAGATAAAGATGCGCTCATTGGGGAATGTCATACCGAAGGCCA
>CACXJZ010000044.1 GCA_902768105.1 uncultured Prevotellaceae bacterium | reverse complement strand
TCATGCCCAGCACAAATAAAAAAGCCTTTTTCATATCATATTTGATTTACATTGAATTCTCCTTCAAGAATCAACTTTTGTTAATTATTGGGCACAAAGTTACAAAATATTCTCCGGTTTTATTGGCAAAGCTTGAGCGCAAAGATAAGGAATAAAATTGAATGTACCAAATTTTTGGAGGAAAAAGTAAAATAACGGGGGATAAACACGATGATGTATCCGTTGTAATACGAACGTTCCTGGGAGGTGCCATGAAAGGGATGGATAGGTACGACCTTTCTATCGTTTGCGTACGCGCAAACGACCATTCGCGTACGCGCAAACAACCGTTTGCGTAGGCGCAAAAGCAGAACGCAAAACGACAAGGGTTGTGCCAGGGAATCACCTAAGCCTGCCCCCAGAGTCAAAGGTGCCGTGATGGTAGGGGCGAAGCGCCGCAGTAGCGGGGACTTTCTGCATAAAAATGAGTACTCGCCACGTAACGGTCCTTTACTCGCCATGTAACTTTGAGAATTATTATCTGTGCGAGAGTGATTTGTCAATGATTTTCATCGGTGTGAGTAATAATTAAATTAATAATTTATATTTGCCTTAGGGCAAATAATTAATAATTAATAATAAATAATATATAATAATTTAATAATTATCATTGCACCGACGAAAACACGAGGAACGGGTACCAGTTTCAATTGTGGCGATTGCATGGTCACAATCCCGGGGATTGAGCGTTGAAAGGTGCCAGGTTTTATACATCCTTTGCGGTTTCCGTCAGAATATTTTCCAAATTTAGTTGGTGGTTTCCAATCTTTTTCGTAACTTTGCCATTGATTTCAAGCGAGAGCTTAATGAACGATATGAAAGAGGTCAGAATCACAGCCATTCGCCAGACGGTTTATGAGGACCTGATGGCAAGGTATGAGAATCCCGTTGAGCACACCTGCGACGTCAGCGCAGGCCAGCAGTGGGTTTCCGTTGACGGTCAGCGGCCGGAAGGCTTATGTCCGTCGGCATGGGAATCCATGAGGCCGTTCGTGGAGTCGCTGGCCCGTGGCGAGGGGAACTTCTACGACGGCTGGATGAAGAATCCCATGAGTGCGATGATCAGCTGTAACGACGGCTTCCGTCCGTTCAGTTTCTATATTGAAGTAGTGGAGTGATATGATAGGAAGAATGGTTATTTGCTGCTTGCTGTTCTCCTTGAATGCGGCAGCACAGGCACAAGTGACTGCAGACAGCGTAAGCACGCAGGAACAGACGGAGCAGCGAGAGCAATCGCAAGCTAACCAAAGCAAGACGGGACTGATGCTCCGGCTTCAGCAGTTGCAGCAGTATCTGGACGCGAAGGCGAGGGCGAAGGTGGACCCCGACTACATCGAGGTGCCCGAGAAGCCGTGGAGGGTGGTGCTCCGTTATAATGAGAACGCGGTGGATGTGGACTACAGCCATAGCGTCGATCTTCCCGTATTCAACGGATATTCCGACTGGAACCTGTGCTTTGAGCCCCCCGTGGCTTCTTCCGTCGGGTTCTGGGTGGGCTATCGCGGTACGGGATTCTCCTATTCCAAGTCGCTCACTAAGAACGCAGGGCGCTATTACTCCATCAGCTCGACGGGAGCCAAGTACGGCTTCAACTTCCGGCTGAGACGCTTCAACACGGAGGACGCCAAGTTCAGCTCCATGGACTACGAGAACGGGCAGACCACCGGCGTGCCGTATGACACGGCCTTCACCATGCCGTCGCCCGTATGGATACGCTCCGTCTATATCAACGGATACTACGTGTTCAACGGACGTCGCTACTCACAGGCTGCCGCCTACAACCAGTCGGTCATCCAGCGTCGCTCCGCAGGGTCGCTCCTGCTGGCTGCCACGTGGTACCAGTCGTCGTTCGACTATGCCGACATCAGTAACTTAGCCTATATCATCATCGGTCACGGTGTTTATCGCGCCAAGGTACACCAGGCCAACCTCGGCGTCGGCTACGGCTACAACTGGGTACCGCTGCGCGGCCTCGTTGTCAACGTGATGGCCATGCCCACCTTTAGCGTCTATAACCGCGTGAAATCTTACATGTACGACACCAACTACGACCTGTCGCCCGTGGAGGCTGTGGACGACTACGGCGACTGGAACAAGGAGACGAGGAGATGGGCGAACGGCAAGACGCACAAGCCCCTGTTGATGTCCAATAATACGCCGGACAGTCAGTTTGACTACTGGGAAATAGAGCCGGACGTTGACTACAGCCTGTTGCGCCTCAACCTTGACCTGCGGCTCGGCATAGCCTACAACTGGAGCAACTACTTCATTGGTGCCCAGGCGCAGTACAACAATTTCCACTATAAGAACGACCACGGCAAAGTGAACCTCTTCGACGCCTATGCCCGTGTGTCATTTGGAGTGAGACTGTAAAAGATAATGAAATGATGAAAATATTACACAGGCCTATAACGCTTTTTACCTTTTCATGTATTGTCAGCATAGGGACCTTGTTGTTGTACAACATACCTTTCTTTAGCTATGTGGCTGACAATACCAATGAAAACATTGGCGGACAGATTTTCCTGTTGGCTTCACTGGCAGTTGTCATGCTGGCGGTAAACTTCATGATGGCCTGTCTTGTGATGTTCCTGATGAGGATGGTTGGCCGTGTTCTGCTTGCCGTTCTTTCCGTCATTAATGCTACGGCAGTATATTTCATGATGACCTACAGCGTGATTATTGATGCCACAACCATTGAGAACGTGGAAGAGGGAGAGAAGAATATCGATATGCTGATAAATGCATACGACAACACCATACACTACACGGACTTCCTGTTGGACAGCCTTATCAACACCCTGCGCTCAATGGATGACTGGAAGAGCGCCATGATCTTTATTTCCGACCACGGTGAATCACTTGGAGAGAACAAGATCTTCATGCATGGGCTTCCCATGAAACTGGCGCCAAAGGTGCAGTATGAAATTCCGTTCCTGGTATGGACTTCAAAGGATTTCAGAGACTACAAGTCTGACAACGAACTGCCTGCCGTTCTCGAGCAGCATTACATATTCCACTCTGTGCTCAACCTGCTGTCGATACAGTCGCCGGCTTATAACAAAGATTACGATATATTCAAAAGGTAACGATGACGATATTGGTTGTTAATAACTATATGTCTTATGAAAAAACTATTATTATTACCGCTTCTGCTTTGTGCAACGCTGTCTGCACAGGCAACTGAAAATCCCGTGTTAACGATTGAAGGTGGTCAGGTTCAAGGTGTTCTGGCCGATGATCATCCTGACGTGTTTGTTTATCGTGGCATTCCCTACGCTGCGCCTCCCATCAAGGAGAACCGCTGGAAGGCACCTCAGCCTGTGGTGCCCTGGAAAGGCGTGAAGGTCTGTGACACCTTTGGTCGCCCCAGCTATCAGGCCATCCAGTATACGGGCGGCTACTACACCGAGTGGGGCTATGGCAAAGAGGCCGCCTTCAGCGAGGACTGCCTGTACCTGAACGTATGGACCAAGGCTCCTGGCAAGGTGGGCAAGAAGTTGCCCGTAGCCCTGTGGATTCATGGTGGTGGCTATCGTGAGGGCTTTGGCTCTGAGCCTGAGTTCGACGGACAGGAGTGGGGCGCCAAGGACGTGGTGCTCGTTACCATCAACTACCGTCTGGGCGTCTTCGGCTTCCTCGTTCACCCTGCCCTGTCGGCAGAGAGTCCGAATCATGTCTCAGGCAATTACGGCATTCTCGACCAGATAGAAGCCTTGAAGTGGATTCAGAAGAATATTGAGCAGTTTGGCGGCGACCCCAACAACGTGACCATCTTCGGACAGAGTGCCGGTGGTGGCAGCGTACGCACCCTTTGTGAGTCACCATTGGCTCGTGGCCTGTTCCACAAGGCTGTCATCATGAGTGCTCAGGGCCTCAGTATCCCTGATGCCAACGGCAACCCCATGGGTGGACGTTATAGTGGTGGCTCGTTTGCTGATGCTGAGGCTAAAGCCAAGAAGGTCTTCGACTGGGCTGGACTGACCGATCTCGAGAAAATGCGTGCAGCATCCACCGAGACCATCTTCGCGCTCAATACGCTTTATCACCAGATCAACAGCGACGGACAGCCCAGCGGCCCTATGGCGGCTATGTTCAGGGGACTGCCCTTCATGCCAATGATTGACGGCTATGTCTGCAAGCAGAGCTTCGATGATGCTACGCGTGGTGGTACGCTGGCCGACGTTCCTTATATGATTGGCTTCACCCTCAACGATATGGGCAACATGGCACCCAACATTGCCGAGTTCTGTAAGGTTCGTGAGCAGAAAGGCGGTAAGGCCTGGGCATACGAGTTCGCTCGTCCGTTGCCCGATGACGGTTCTCATCCTGAGGTTACTGTCCGCCTGAAGGGCGCCTTCCACTCCAGCGACCTCTGGTTTGTCTTCAAGAGCCTGAAGCATTGCTGGCGTCCGTGGACCCAGGGCGACTGGGATCTCTCAGAGAAGATGCTGACTGCCTGGACTAATTTTGTGAAGTATAGTGATCCTAATGGTCCTCAGGGAGGTCCCTGGGCACCCTGCACAGCCAAGAACACGAAGTTCATGGTATTCAAGCTGAACGACAAGGATGCTGAGGCTTCGTTCTTCGGCGACCCAGAGATTGCACCTCAGCCACAGGGCTTCCCCTTCGGTGGCAGATAATCCGGTCCCGATAACATGGTGTACAAGACCCGCAACCTACCCAACACCCGAATAGACGTGGCCGATGCCCTGAGAGGTATCGCTGTGGCCGGCATTATATTGTATCACTCCGTAGAACACTTCGACATCTTCACCCAGGAGCCGATAACCTATACGCTGGCGTGCGACCAGACGGTGGCTGACGTGCTGGCTTGGCTGCTATCAGGCAAGATGTACGGCATCTTCGCCATGCTCTTCGGACTGAGCTTCTTCATCATGAACGACAACCAGCAGCAGAAGGGGAAGAACTTCTCCCTGCGCTTTGCCTGGCGCATGTGTCTGCTGTTCCTGTTTGGTGTTGTCAACGTGGCCTTCTACGATGGTGATATCCTGATGCTCTATGCGTGCTACGGCCTGTTGCTTATACCCGTCAGCTATCTGCCGTCGAAGTGGGTGTGGTGTATCATCGTCCTGCTGGCCATCCAGCCCGTGGAGCTGTTTTGTCTGCTGACGGGCACCACCATCGACCACAGCAGGCTTTGGGAGATTTACGGTCAGACCATCGCCCTGCACGAGCACGGCACGTTCTGGGAGAACGTCGTGAATAACGTACGATACGGGTTTGAGTTGAATCTGCGGTTCAATGTCTTCAGCGGACGATTGACGCAGTTGCTCTGTCTGTTTATCCTTGGCATGCAGTTAGGACGTCAAAGACTTTTCTATAACGAAGGGCGTCATCTGAAGATATGGCATAGCATCCTCGGCGTATCGGCCGTCATCGTCATCGCTCTGAGTTTCGTGGACTTCGGCGAGTTGGAATCTTGGCTGAAACCCATCTACAACCTCGTCATCCTGCTGATAATTGTCTCGGCTGTGGTCTCAGCGTGGTATGCCTTTGAGGGTGTGCGCAGCGTGCTGCATCATCTCTGTATCTTCGGACGGATGAGCCTGACAAACTATCTGCTGCAGTCTATCATAGGCTGCGCCATCTTCTGCGGCTACGGCCTGGCTTGTTACCGCCATTTAGGCGTCACCTATGCCGTCATGGTCGGATGTGGAATGGTGATCTGCCAGTATCTCTTCGCCCGATATTGGTTCTCCAGTCATCCTCGCGGACCGTTAGAAGGCCTTTGGAGAAAACTGACGTGGATTTAGTATTTAAACGAAATAATGGTATGAACAAAATTGTATTGATAACAGGAGCCACAAGCGGGATTGGACTCGCCTGTGCAAGGAAGTTCGCCGAGAATGGCGACAGGCCCATTCTGACGGGAAGGAATGAACAGCGCCTGGATGAAATCAGGAAGGAACTGACGGAAAAGGGTAGGGACGTGCTGACGCTGGCTTTCGACGTGAGAGACCGCGAGCAGGCGACGAAGAGCATTGAGGAACTGCCGGCAGAGTGGCGGGAGATTGACGTGCTGGTGAACAATGCCGGGCTGGCGCTGGGTCTGGAACCTGAATATGAGGGTAATCTCGACGACTGGGAAACGATGATAGACACGAACGTCAAGGGTCTGCTCACGATGACGCGCCTTGTCGTGCCGGGTATGGTGGAACGTAACCGTGGACACATCATCAACGTTGGCTCTGTGGCAGGCGATGCTGCCTATGCCGGCGGCAACGTCTATTGCGCCACGAAGGCTGCCGTGAAAGCACTCTCCGACGGCCTGCGCATCGACGTCGCCAACACCGCTGTCCGCGTGACAAACCTAAAGCCCGGGCTGGTGGAGACCAACTTCAGCAACGTCCGTTTCCACGGGGATAACGAGCGTGCCGCCACGGTCTATAAAGGCATCAAGCCCCTGACGGGCGACGACATTGCCGATGTAGCCGTCTTTGCCGCCAATGCCCCAGAGCACGTGCAGATAGCCGAGGTGCTGATACTGGCCACCCATCAGGCCAGCGGCAGCGTTATCGTCAGGAAATAGACCTTGGATTAACGGCAGAAACTCTTCTTGAATTCGCTCTCGAAGTTGGGCGTCAGGATGTCTTTCCCCATCGCCTCGCGAATCTCTTGCATCGTCCAGAAACGGCCTCCGTCAAGTTCTGAGGCCGATGGACGTATCACGCCGTCGTAGGTGGTGCGGCTGACATATACCAGCTCACGCTCACGCTGGCTTTCAAAGACGTATTTCACGACAAATTCCGGCTGGAAGTCGGTGATGCCCAGCTCCTCGCGAACCTCACGGCGCAAAGCCTGCTCAGGGGTCTCGCCGTAGTCAATGTGTCCGCCGACCGCCGTATCCCATTTGCCTGGTTGAATGTCCTTCCACGCAGGTCTTCGCTGCAGGTAGATGTCGCCGTTGGAGCTGAAAACATGCAGGTGTACGACGGGGTGGAGTAGTAGTGAACCGCTGTGGCACTCGCCTCGTGTGGCAGAGCCGATAACCCTGCCGTCCTCGTCAACTATCGGAAATATCTCTTGTTGGTTGTCCATGTTTTTAGTGAAGAGTGAATAATCTTTTTATAGACGAAAACTCAAAAGGCGGTGCAAAAGTATATGTTTTAACTTTTTTTTGCTATATGGCCTAAAATTCTTCACTCTTCACTCTTCACTCTTCACTTTTTTTATTATCTTTGCACACGAAAAGCTATGAAGGTATATACTGACCTGTTCGTTGACTTCGACGATACGCTATACGATACTCACGGCAATGCAGTGGAAGCGTTGCAGGAGTTGTTCGAAGACTTGCATCTTGGCCGCTGGTTCAAGCAGCCGGAGACGTTTTATGACGAATACTGGAAGGCGAACATTGACTTGTGGACGCACTACTCGCAAGGAGAGATAAGTCGCGACTACCTCATCGTAGAGCGCTTTCGACGTCCGTTAAGCGTGGGGATGCCAGGAGAGGTTTCCAAGGACTTCTGCCTGAAAGCCAGCGACCGCTTCCTCGAATTCTGTTCGTCGAAGCCCGGACTGGTGGAGGGTGCCCGCGAACTGGTGGACTACCTGATGGCGAAGGGCTACAGGCTGCACATGTGCAGCAACGGTTTCCACGAGGTGCAGTATAAGAAGTTGCGTGCCTGTGGACTCGACGGCTGTTTCCAGACCGTCGTCCTGAGCGAGGATGCAGGCTTCAACAAGCCTTCGCGCGAATTTTTCGACTATGCCTTCCTGACGACGGGGGCACAGCCTGAGACGACGCTCATGATTGGCGACAACCTGCAGACGGACATCATGGGAGCCCAGCGTGCGGGACTGGATACGGTGTGGTTTAACCGTTTTCCTGAGTACAAGGCACCAGAGCCCGTCGGCCGTGAGATTACCTCACTGAGTGAACTGATGAATATATTATAAAAACTATCGATAGGAATGAAAATGAATGTGGAAAACATGGTATGTGGGCATGCGCAGACACGAGTGACCTGCTATGACAACGGCACAGAGGTGCGCGAATACCACGCCATGATACAGGTGGATAGTCCCTTGCTGCCGTTCAGCCAGCAACTGGAGGCCATCATGGGGGCCTACAGACAGCTGCTGCAGACGTATGCCGACGCAAGGGCTGTCTTCAAACGCTACTTCTTGAGTGACGCAGCAAACCAGGCTGACGACGTGCTGGTGGCTGACGTGACGGACTGCGCGAAGAGCATCATACAGCAGGCACCGCTCGACGGTACGAAGATTGGGCTGTGGGTGTGGTTGCAGACGAACGTACAGACGCGCATGACGCAGGGCGGACTCTACGAGGTGGCGCACGGCAGCTACAGACACTTCTGGAACGGTAGTGCCTGCAACCTGGCTGCCAACTCGGAATACCAGACAAGGCTGCTGTTCAACGAATATATCATGCAGCTGATGGAGGAAGGATGCACGCTGAAGGACAATGCCGTCAGAACGTGGCTCTTTGTCAACGATGTGGATTTGAACTACGGTGGCGTGGTGCGTGCCCGTAATCAGGTGTTCTTTACGCAGGGCCTGAAGCACGACACCCACTTCATTGCATCGACGGGCATTGGCGGACGACAGCAGGATCCAAATGTGCTCTGCCAGATGGACAACTACGCGGTGAAGGGCATCAGCGAGGAGCAGGTGCACTATCTCTATGCGCCCACCCACCTGAACCGCACCAGCGACTACGGCGTGAGCTTCGAGCGTGGCACGTACATAGACTATGGCGACCGCCGCCATGTGTTCATCTCAGGAACGGCCAGCATCAACAACAAGGGACAGGTGATGTACGAGAAGGACGTGGTTAAGCAGACACAGCGCATGTGGGAGAATGTGGCGGCACTGCTGGCAGAAGCCGACTGCACGTTCGACGACGTGCCGCTGCTGATTGTCTATCTGCGCGATACGGCCGACTATGCTGTGGTGCGTGCGCTCTACGAGGAGCGGTTCCCTGATAAGCCCTACATCATTGTCCATGCTCCTGTATGCAGGACGGGATGGCTGGTCGAGATGGAGTGTATGGCCGTCAAGACCGTTGACAACAAGCAATTTGAAGCATTTTGACAATAACCATAACTAGAAATACTGAAAATGAAAAGGTATATACTAACTATACTTATTAGTGCATGCACTATGTCGCTCTTTGCATTGGGCATTCCCGATGTGAAGTTCAAGCGTTTGGATACGCGTGACGGACTTGCAAACTCGCAAGTGAACGGAATCATACGTGACTCACACGGCTTCATGTGGTTCGCCACACCGTTCGGACTCTGCCGCTACGACGGCTACCGCTTCCGTAACTTCTACTCGTTCGAGCGTGACACAATGACGCTGCGCAACAACCGTGTGGACAAGGTAATGGAGGCGTACGACGGTAAGCTGTGGCTGGATCACGGCATGAACTACTCCGTGCTCGATCCCCTGACGGAAAGGGTTGACCGTACGCCCTCGACTTGGCTGAACGAGCAAGGTGTCAAGGGCGGTCTGGAGTCGATGTTCATTGACAGTCAGAAACGCTACTGGGTAAAGACGTACGATAACGGACTGTACTGTCTGAATCCTCAAAACAAAAAGTTAGTCAGAATACCCTTTGGCTACGATAAGGGTAATTTCCCCAAGGACTTCGGCATTACCAATTTTACGGAGTCGAAGGAGGGTGTCATCGTTGTCTCGAACCTGGGAGAATTGGCCTGTTTGGATGGCGACAAGGGCGTCGTGCTGTGGAGGGACGACTACGTGAAGAAAGCCCTGAATGCCTACAACGACTACTGGACCTTCTTTGACGAGCCGAACAAAATGCAGTGGGTCATCACGCACTCTACGGGAACCTATATCCACTCGCTCAATGATGACAGGTGGTTCACCTCGCTGACGGAAATGATGCGTGCCAAGGGCTTCGAGAATGTGCCTGAGGATGTCATCGTGTGGGAGGTGTGCTACGACATTCACGGTTATCTGTGGGTGGCAACTGACCACTACGGTATCCTGGTGCTCGACTTTAAGAACAAGGAGTGGCGGCAGTTTACGAACGTCAAGACGGACGAGAGCTCGTTGCCGGAAGCCACAGCCAAGGTTCTTTACAAGGACCAGCTTGGACGCATGTGGGCAGCAACGTTCAAGAACGGTGTGGCGATGAGCGCCGATGCTATGAGTTTCTTCAATAGCCTGCCGCTGGGCGACATCAATGCCATCTGCGAGGACAAGCAGGGCAGCTGGTGGATAGGACTGAACAGCGGTGGCATACTGAAGGTGAATCCGCAGACCTATGAGGTGGTCGATTCGTTCCGTAAGCAGAACATCGGCGCACTCAACGACGTCATTGTGAGCAGCTACTGCTCGAAGGACGGCACCTTGTGGTTTGGTACGTGGGAAGGCGGTCTTATCAAGTATAAGAACGGGGAGTGGAGCAACATCACCGTTTCCACGCCTGGCAGCCGGCTGCTCACCAACAACATTTGGGGCATCACGGAAGACCACTGGGGCAACATCTGGCTCGGTGTGCTCGGCGGTGGTGCCGTGCGTATAGACAAGCGTACCGGTGCGCAACGGGCCTTTACCGACAAGAACTCCTATCTGGCAACGGTGTGGACCAACAGCATTTCGACCGCTGCCAACGGCTGGATTATGCTGGGTAACTCGGAGTACTGCGCCCTGATTAATCCAAGAACCTTCAGGGTCATCAACATGCCGCCCCCTCACGATGAACATACCTATACTATCTCAAGGGCATCGACGCAGACGCTGTTTGACAGTCGGAAGCTCATCTGGCAGGCATCGCCCTCGGGCTTGTCCATCTCTGACCGTGAGTCGGGTCGAAGCTATCTGCTCGACATGAAGTCAGGCTTCTATGGCTCGAACGTGGTGGCTATTGCCGAGGATGCGCGTCACACCATGTGGGTGGTGACCGATCATGGCGTCTCGAACGTGACGCCCCAGAAGGATGAGGACGGAGAGTGGACGTTCTCCGTGCGCAGCTATAACGACCGTGACGGCTTGCAGCCTGGCCCGTTCAACCAGCGTGCCATCTACTACACCCGTTCTGGTTGCATCCTCGTGGGTGGACAGGAAGGACTTGACATTATCAACACCAAGAGTCTGGCCGACAACCAGCGTAAAGAGAAGCCTGTGTTCAGTGGACTGGTGGTGTTTAACACCCTGATTGAGGCTGGCATTGAGTTCGACGGACGCATCATCCTGGAGAAGACGCTGAGCGAGACGGAGGGTATTGAGCTGAAAGCTAGCGAGAACCAGTTTACCATTGAGATGGGCTCCGACAACGGAGGTGTCAAGAACGGTACGCGTTTCGTCTATCGCCTGGAGGGCTTTAACGATGAATGGATGAAGACGTCAGACATCAACCCCAACATTACCTACATGGGTCTGCCGGCAGGCTCTTACACGCTCTGTGTGCGCATGCTCAACGACGACGGTACGATGGGCGAGGTGGAGAGTCGGCTCGACATCACCATCGGACAGTCGTGGTACCGCTCGTGGTGGGCTATCATCCTGTATCTGTTGCTTGCGACAGGTGCATGCTACTGGCTATACCGCCATTACAAAATTGTGAGAAAAGATACCTAAACATAAGAGCATCATGAAATACTGGAAACTACTGACCATTTGTGTTTTTCTGACCGCCTTTGAGGTTGTTGCGTCAGCTGGTGTGATACCTGACATGAAGTTCCGTCGGCTGAATACGCGTGACGGACTGAGTAATTCACAGGTGCTGTGTATCAGGCGCGACTCCCACGGATTCGTGTGGATAGGTACGCCGTATGGCCTGAACCGCTACGACGGCTACCGCATCAAGACCTACTATTCGTATGCCAAAGATACCACAACGATGCGAGGCAACTACGTCGATGAGGTGCACGAAGCCTACGACGGGAAGCTGTGGCTGAAGCAGGGTATGAACTACACCATCTTCGACCCTGTGACGGAGCGTTTCGACCGTCATCCGGAGGTCTGGCTGCACGAGATGGGCGTTCAGGGCGGACCTGAGCGTCTCTTCATTGACAGCAAAAAGGATATTTGGGTGAAGACCTTCGACACGGGCTTCTGGCATCTGAATCCGCAGACCAAACAGGTGAAGCACTTTAACTATGGCTATGGTGCCCAGGAATTCAACAATGACTTCGGCCTTTCCAGTCTTGCTGAAAAGGGCAACGAGGTATATGTCAGCTCGTTTAACGGCGAGGTGTTCTGCTTCGACCGTGAGAAGAACGTGATTCTATGGAAGGACAACTACCTGCGCAGCTCAGGAAGTGCCGTCAATCAGGACTGCAAGCTACGTTTGGACCCTCAGGGAAACCTCTGGCTCATTGCTGTAGGAAAGGTCTATGTGCGTAAGCCTGGCACTACGCCCAGCTGGTATATGTCGTTGCAGGAGGCCATGCGTGCCTGGGGGTTCACCGAGGTGCCCGAGGAGGCTGCTGTCTGGGACATGAACTGCGACAACAAGGGACGCATATGGCTGGCTACCGACCACGGAGGACTGTTCGTGCTCGACGTGAAGGCGAAGGAATATCGTCAGTTCCTGACTGACAAGTACGACGAGAACTCCATCAGCGACAATACCCTGCGTAACATCTACCGCGACAAGGACGACCGCATGTGGATTGGCTCTTACATGAACGGTCTCAACCTCTACACGGAGAACCTGTCGAACTTCGTGAATCTGGAGTTGGGTAACATCAACACCATCTGTGCTGACAAGGCCGGCTACTGGTGGTTGGGTACCAACGATGTGGGTATCATTCGCTATGATCCGCGGACGCAGGAGAAGGTTAGCTATAACAAGGCCAACTCAGGCATCGGCTCCGACATCATGGTGGGATCGCTGGCTGCCAGTGACGGCTCTACGTGGTTCGGCACCTACGAGGGCGGTCTCATACGCATTAAGGACGGTCATGTGACTAACTACCGTGCTACGGGCGACTCTACGGCCCTGGCCAGCAACAACGTATGGACGGTCTATGAGACGCGCGACGGCTATATCTGGATTGGTACGCTGGGTGGAGGTATCCAGCGTCTTGACCCCAATACCGGTCGCATGCGTAACATTAACATGAATAATTCGCCCATTCCCAGCGACTATATCTCTACCATCACGCCTACGGCCAAGGGCTGGCTCATGGCGTCCCACTCGCACTACTATTCACTCATCGACCCCCAGCGCTTCAAGGTCTATAACCGCGACATCACCGACAATCAGGACGGTGTGGAGATTACCGAGATGTCTATCTGCGGTATGGAGGACAGCCGCGGACTCGTCTGGCAAGGCTCCACGTCGGGTGCCACCATCTGGGACCCCAAGACCAACCATGTCTATCTGCTTGACATGAAGTCGGGTCTGATAGGCTCTACGGTCAATGGCTTTGTCGAGGACCGTCGCCATACCATGTGGCTCGTTACTGACTACGGTGTGAGCAACGTCATCCTGAAGAAGGAGGACAATGGACGGTGGTCGTTTGTCGTCCGCAGCTTCAACAACCGCGACGGCTTGCAGAACGGACCCTATAACCAGCGCTCCATTTGCTATACGCCCGACGGCATCGTGCTCATAGGCGGACAGGGTGGTCTTGACATCATCAATCCTGAGCAGATGGGTGCAGGACGTATCAAGGAAACGCCCCTGTTCAGTGGTCTGAAGGTCTTTGACCGTGAGGTGGAACCCTCGCGTGAGTTCGACGGCCGTGTGATACTGGACGAGGCACTTGACGTCTGCCGTCAGTTGGTGCTGAGGTACAGCGAGAACCAGTTTACCATTCAGCTGTCGAGCAGCAGCGGTGAGATTCATAACCGCTCGCGCTTTGTCTATAAGCTGATGGGCTTCAACGAGGAGTGGGTGCGCACGGAGGAGGTGAACCCCAACATTACTTACATGTCGCTGCCGGCAGGTTCCTACACGCTGTGTGTGCGCATGCTCAATGACGACGGTACGATGGGTGACATTGAGAGTCAGCTCGAAATCACCATTCGTCCGCCGTTCTACCGCACGTGGATAGCCTACATCATCTACCTGCTTATCTTCCTGTCGTTCGTCTGGTGGTGGCGCAAGAACTTCATTCGCCGTCAGGACCGTCACATGGAGACGGAGACGCTGCGCCGTGAGACAGAGAAGCAGCAATGGATGAACAAGATGCACATGGAGATGATGAAGGATAAGGAACCTGTCGTTCAGGAGGAGATACATCTTGAGAAGAAAGAGCGTAACATCGTCGAGTTCGTACGTGACATCTGCGACACGTTCAAGTCGCCTGAGAATAAGCGCGTCAAGACGTTCTTCAATTCGACGACGGAGGAGGTGATAATGCCGTTCGATGCCCGCCAGCTGGGCGAGATGCTCCGTCTGCTGATGACCAACTCGGCACATTTCAGTCCCCATGATTGCATCATGCAGATTAGCCTCTTTGCAACGACCCCTGGTGAGGTGAAGATCTTGGTTGCCGACAACGGTATCGGCATCAGGGACGAGTTCAAGCCGCACGTCTTCGAGCCCATGCTGGTGGAAGGCGAGGGTGTAGGACTCGACAGGGTGAAGGCTGTTATCGATGCTCATGGCGGCACCATCTCGGTGGCCGACAATCCTGGCGGAGGTACCGTGTTTACCATCACGCTGCCTACTGGCGAGAACGAAGAGATTGCGGATGCCGTACTCATGGATGAGGAATAAAAACAATATAATACTTAGACAAATGAAGAATTTACGTACATGGATGACGGGACTGTTGTCAATGGCTGTGGCTGCGCTCATGGCTGCCGACTTTACCGTGCAGGACAACTTTGTGACCATCCAGATGAAATCGCCGGCCAACGACGGAGCAAAAGTCGTGCGTCTGCAAGTAATTAACGACAACATTATTCGTGTGCAGGCAACGTCGGAGGCGGCCCTGCCCGTGAAGCCGCAGAGCCTGATGATTGTGGCGCAGACGGCCAAGCCGAAGTTCGACGTCAGCGAGGACGCGACTACCGTAACCGTGAAGGCCAAAAACGTGAAGGCTGTGGTCGATAAGGCCACGGGCGAGCTGACCTTCTATGACGGCAACGACAAGCTGCTGCTCAAGGAGGCTGCCGGCGGCAAGGTGTTCAAGCCTTTTACCGTACCTGAGCGTGAGTACGGACTCAAGGGCGGCGCTGCCCTCACAGAGGAGATGAAGCACGGCCTGCAGTGGCAGACGGTTTTCGACAGCCCCGACGATGAGGCTTTCTACGGCTTGGGCCAGCACCAGTCTGAGGAGTTCAACATGAAGGGCAAGAACGAAGACCTGTTCCAGTACAATACCAAGGTGAGCATTCCCTTTGTGCTCTCCAATAAGAACTACGGCATCCTGTGGGACTCCTATTCCTATTGTCGCTTCGGCAAGCCCGATGAGTACCTGCAGCTCAACCGTGCGTTCAAACTCTACGACCGTCAGGGACGTGAGGGCCATCTCACGGGTACCTATATAGATAAGGACGGCAAGAAACTCGTACGCGACGAGGACTCCATCTACTATGAATATGCCTATCCCATGACGTCCGAAATAGCACGCGCTACCGACGATGGTGGTCTGAAGAACCTGCCCCAGGGCTTCAAGCTCGATGGTGCCAACGTGGTCTATGAGGGTTTTCTGGAGCCTGAGTGCTGTGGCCATTGCGCAGGCAAGAAGCAGGCTTACCAGTTCATCCTCTACTACGCTGGATATATTAAGGTATATATAGACGGCAAGGAGGTGGTTCCTGAGCGCTGGCGCACGGCCTGGAACCCCAATGCCTATAAGTTCACCGCCGAGTTGGCCAAGGGTCGCAAAAACCAGCTGCGCATAGAGTGGCAGCCCGATGGCGGCGAAAGCTACTGCGGACTGCGCGTGGCAGCTCCCCGCAGCGCCAAGGAGCAGGGTCAACTGAGCATTTGGAGTGAGATGTCTCGCGATATGGACTACTACTTCATCAGCGGCCAGGACTTCGATGAGATTATCTCCGGCTATCGCACGCTGACGGGCAAGGCCAGCCTCTATCCCAAGTGGGTGCTGGGCTTCTGGCAGAGCCGTGAGCGCTACAAGACGAGTGCCGAGATTGAAGAGACGCTCAGCGAGTTCCGCCGTCGTCATATTCCCATCGACAACATCGTGCAGGACTGGAACTACTGGACTGAGGACCAGTGGGGTAGCCACCAGTTTGAGCCTGCGCGCTTCCCCAATCCGCAGGCCATGCTCGACAGCGTTCATCAGATGCACGGACGCTTCATGATTAGCGTGTGGCCCAAGTTCTACAAGAACACCGCTAACTATAAGGCACTTGACCAGAAGGGCTGGATGTACACTCAGGCTGTCAAGGATGATATTCATGACTGGGTAGGACCCGGCTATGTCGGTGGTTTCTACGATGCTTACGATGCCGGAGCCCGCAAGATGTTCTGGCAGCAGATGGACGATAACCTCTATACGAAGTATAACCGCGGCATTGATGCCTGGTGGATGGATGCTTCCGAGCCCAATGTGCGCGACTGCACGCCCATGTGGTACCGCAAGGCGCTCTGTGGCCCTACGGCATTGGGCACCTCTACCGAGTATTTCAATGCTTACAGCACGGTCAATGCTGATGCTATTTACAACGGTCAGCGCTCCGTCTGGAAGGGCAAGAAAGACGAGCCTCGCGTGTTCCTACTTACACGAAGCGGATTTGCTGGCGAGCAGCGCTTCTCTACGGCCACGTGGAGCGGTGACATCGGTACCCGCTGGGAGGATATGCGTGCGCAAATGACGGCAGGTCTCAACTACTCCATGTCGGGCATTCCCTTCTGGGGTATGGACCAGGGTGGCTTCTGCGTTGAGAACCGCTACGTGGCAGCCCAGAAACTCTACGACCAGACGGGTGTGGAGAACGAGGACCTGAAGGAGTGGCGCGAGCTGCAATGCCGCTGGAACCAGTTTGGCGCCTTCATCCCCCTGTTCCGTGCTCACGGCCAGTGGCCTCTGCGCGAAATCTGGAACATTGCCCCCGACAGCCATCCTGCCTACAAGTCGTTTGTATTCTACGACCAGTTGCGCTATCGCCTCATGCCTTACCTCTATTCGCTGGCTGGCTGGGCCCACTTCAAGGACTATACGCTTATGCGTGCCCTCGTAATGGACTTCAACGGCGATGCCAACGTGCTCAACATCGGCAACCAGTGGATGTTAGGCCCTGCGCTGATGGCCTGTCCTGTGGGTTACTACAAGGCTCGTAACCGCAGCGTCTATTTCCCCGAGCAGTCTGACTGGTATGACTTCTATACCGGTGAGTGGATCGAGGGTGGACAGACACTGGTAGTTGATGCACCTTACGAGCGCATCCCCGTCTTCGTGCGTGAGGGTTCCATCATCCCCTTCGGCCCCCAGATGGAGTGGAGCAACGAGAAGCCTGCCGAGCTCATCAACCTCTACGTCTATGCTGGAGCCGACGGATCCTTCCAGCTCTACGAGGACGAGGGCACCAACTATAACTATGAGCGTGGCAAGTACGCCACCATCGACATCCGTTACGACGACCAGTCGCGTACTGTCACCTTCGGCAAGCGCGAGGGCTCGTTCGACGGCATGCTCAAACAGCGCCGCTTCAACGTCGTGCTCGTCAGCAAGGATGCTCCCCGTCAGCTCAACCTCGATAACCCCGAGGGCACTCTCGTGGAGTATAGCGGCAAGCCCGTCAGCGTCCGACTCTAATCATCATTTAAAAGGTGCCAGGTTTCTATATAAAACTTGGCACCTTTTATCTTGAAAGGTACCGGCACCTTTCATAACGGGAAGTAGGGTGTATTTGCAATTTCCTCTGCAAGCCGGTTGAGCATCAGACACTGTTCACGCGAGATTTTCTTGCGCTGCATGTGATAATCTCATGGACTTATTTGCAGCAGCCGGCCTTCTCGGCTTCCTCTCGACTCCTAGACATACCGCAAAGGTACGGCCTTTTCCTGAAAGCACCAACTTTTTTCAAGAATTGCCCTTGTCGTTTTTGCGTTCAGCTTTTGCGCCTACGCAAACGGTTGTTTGCGCGTACGCGAATGGTCGTTTGCGCGTACGCAAACAATCGAAAGGTAGTACCTATCCATTCGTTTCATGGCACCTATCTCTTCATCCCCTCCCAGGAACGCTTGTGTTACAACGGATGTATCATCGTGTTTTTTCCCCTGTTATCATAAAAAAATATGTTTTTCTTGTCATTATCGAAATCTTTTCGTATTTTTGCAGGTGCAATCCGAAAGGAACGCAAGTAATAAATAATGTATTACCCTAAAACAATGATGCCTATGGGCTGAGATAAATAAACACAGACATAAGGAAGCGCTCGGTCCCCTTCGGGCTGTCGAGCTATACCTCCTTTTTATGAGATGACACAGATGGCACAGGGATAGGTAACAGGCATATTAAAAACTGAAGACTATGAATATTGGTGTTTACACGTTAACATCGGAACTGCACGATGAACAGGCTGTGGGTGCGGTGACTCAGGAGTTTCTGAACAGTCTTGATGTCGCTTATGAGTTTAAAGGCAGCGACTATGCTGATTATGGCACCCATTCACTCGACCTGATCTATGTACGGACAGGTGGCACGGAAGGAATCTTCAAGCGTTTGCTTCCAGAACTGAGGGCCAAGTCTGAGCGCCCGTTTTATCTGCTCACCTCTGGTAAGAGCAATTCGCTGGCAGCATCCATGGAGATTCTGTCATATCTGCGTCAAAACGATTTCAAGGGGGAGATTATTCATGGTGATGCTGATTATATCTCCAAACGCATCCGTCTGTTGGCAAAGGTTGGAGAGGCGCGGAAGTCGCTGAAAGGATGTCGATTAGGAATTATTGGCGAGCCTTCCGACTGGCTGATTTCAAGTCATGCTGACAAGGAGGCCGTTATGCGACGTTTGGGCATCAGCCTTATAGACATCCCGATGCAGGAACTGTTGGACGTCATGGTCGTTACGCCCCTACGGGCAACGAATGAACAGGCCCCAACGGATGCCATCAGGAATGCTTTGCCCGTTGCTGAACAAATCTACGATGCCCTGAGAACGATTGTTGAACGGCATCAGCTACAAGGCTTCACCATCCGTTGTTTCGATCTGTTGACGGCTGTTCACAACACTGGTTGTCTGGCATTGGCGAAACTAAATGCTGAGGGTATCGTGGCAGGCTGCGAGGGGGATGTCCCTGCAATGCTCTCCATGATGATTGTCCAAGCGTTACTTGGTGTCAGCGGTTTCCAGGCAAATCCGGCTTCCATCAACCCAGAAACAGGCGAGATGCTGTTTGCCCACTGCACGATACCTCTTAATCTGGTGGAACGCTATGAGTTTGACACCCATTTTGAATCGGGCATCGGTGTGGGCATCCGAGGATATATGAAGGAAGGACCCGTCACCATCTTCAAGGTATCAGGCGACCTCTCCCGCTTCTTCATCGAAGAGGGCGAGTTGATTCGCAACCAGGCAAAATCAGACCTGTGCAGAACCCAGCAGGTCATCCAATTGTCACACCCTAGCCAGGCTTCCTATTTCCTGACGAATCCCATCGGAAACCATCACATCATCCTGCCAGGTCATCATCATGACCTATTGGAGGAGATGGAATACTGATTATCAGCGTTCAGCTTTTTGACGGTACCACTCCTTCATGACGTAGAAGGCACGCTTGCGCTGACCTTGGTCGGAAACCAGGCCCTTGCGGTTGAAGAGGTCCTGAATGCCGGGCAGGGGACGGCGCGGCGAACGGAAGTCCTTGAGCACCCAGGGGCAGGTGCCGCTCAGTCCCTCAATCTTTTCCAGCATGGCGAGGTTCTCACGATAGAGGTTCTCCTGGAACTCCTCCGTCCAGCGCTGGTTCTTGTCGCCGTGGTAGCCGGCCTTGGCACCTCCGCCAAACTCGCTGATGATGACAGGCTTCTCGTAGGGAATCTCCCACTTCATGCGTGGTGCATCGTTGACGTCGCGATACCAGCCGATGTACTGGTTGAAACTGACCACATCGACATACTTGTTCATGTTGTCCTGCAGACGGTTGACAAAGTTGGAGGCTCCCGTCACCTCCATCGCCATAGAGAGCAGACGCGTGCTGTCCTGCTGGCGTGCCGTCGTTGCCAGACGGCCGAGGAAGCTGTCGCGGGCATTGCCGTGGGGTGTCTCGTTGGCCAGCGACCAGATGATGATGGCTGCACGGTTCTTGTCGCGGCGGATCATGTCCTTGAGTTGGCGCTCAGCATTGGCGTAGGTCTGGTCGTTCGTCCATGAGATGGTCCAATAGACAGGTATCTCCGACCACAGCAGGAAGCCCTGTCGCTCTGCTTCGCGTACGGCGTGCTCGTTGTGGGGGTAGTGGGCCAGTCGCAGGAAGTTGCAGCCCATGTCGCGTGCCCACGCCAGCAGCGTGTCGGCATCGGCGGCGCTGTTGCACCGGCGGCTGGTGTAGGCTGTCTCCTCATGGGCACAGACACCGCGCAGGAAGATGGGCTTGCCGTTGAGCAGCAGCTGTCGGCCACGTGTCTCAATGGTGCGGAATCCTATCTCGTCGCTGATGCGCTCGTCGCCGCGTGTAATCTCCACATTGTAGAGTTTGGGCGTTTCGGGCGACCATAGCTTTAATTGAGAGTTGGGAACGGGGAGCTGTGCATTGACCTTTCCTTCAGCATCGGTGGTGTATTTCTGCTTGATCTTTAGCTCTGGGATGGAAAGTGTGATATTCTCGCCGGCCGCGGGCTTGTTGAGTGCCAGCGAGAAGTTGATGATGCGCTTCTTGCCGGCTGTGGTCCTGTCGAGCTGCAGCGTGTAATCGTCAATGTAGGTGTCGCCGACGGTGAGCAGCAGCACGTCGCGCGTGATGCCGCCGTAGTTCCACCAGTCGAAGTTGCGCGTGGGTACGTTGTCCTGATGGCGCTTGTTATCAACCTTCACGATGACGAAGTTCTTACCTGGCTTCACGAGCTCGGTCACGTCGTAGCAGAAGGGTGTGAAGCCGCCCACGTGACGTCCCACCTTCTTGCCGTTGACAAACACGATAGCCTCGTAGTTGACGGCGCCGAAGTAGAGCAGGTATTTGGCTGATGGCTGAGGGCTGGTGGGTGATGGGAGGGTGAAGTCGCGCTTGAACCACACCGTTCCCTCGTAGAAGAAGAGCCGCTCGTCCTGTGTGTTCCAGTCGCCGGGCACGTGCATCACGGGCGACTGGTCGAAGTCGTACTCCACGAGGTCTGACGGCCGCTGTGGCTTGGCATTGAGGAAATATCCCCAAGGCGTGGGCTGCATGCGATAGTCGTAGTAACCTTGTTCCTGCACATCGACAAAATAGTTCCAGTCGCCGTTCAGCGATATACTCTGGCGTGCATAGACGTTCTGGGGTGCTGGCACCTCGTTCTGTGCGAATCCTACGCTCAGCCACGAGGCGAGCAGGACGATTGTAAGTAGCTTTCTCATTTTGATGAATTATTGATTTTGGGTACAAAGGTAAAGAAAAATGAAATAATTAGAGAATGTAAAAATGCAAAAAATCATAATTTATTTTGCATTTTGCTCGGTTTGCACTACCTTTGCGGCTAGTTATGGAAAAGAACTATAAGAAAGCGACGCTCTGCGTCCAGGCTGGATGGGAGCCGAAGAACGGCGACCCACGCGTTTTGCCCATCGTGCAAAGCACTACATTCAAGTATGATAACACGGAAGAAATGGCCGACCTCTTCGACCTGAAGAAGGAGGGTTACTTCTATACCCGTTTGCAGAACCCCACCAACGATGCCGTAGCAAGCAAGATTTGCGCGCTGGAGGGTGGAGTAGGGGCCATGCTCACGTCGTCAGGACAGGCTGCCAACTTCTACGCTATCTTCAATATCTGCGAGGCGGGCGACCACTTCGTGACCTCGAACGAAATTTATGGTGGCACGTACAACCTGTTCGGTGTGACGCTGAAGAAGCTTGGCATCGAGTGTACGTTCGTCAGCCAGGAGGCTTCGGAGGAGGAGATTGACAAGGCGTTCCGTCCGAACACGAAGGCGCTGTTTGGCGAGACCATCTCGAATCCGGGCTGTAAGGTGCTCGACATTGAGAAGTTTGCGCGCATTGCCCACAAGCATGGCGTGCCCCTGATTGTGGACAACACGTTCCCCACGCCCATCAACTGCCGTCCCTTTGAGTGGGGTGCCGACATCGTGACGCATTCTACCACGAAGTATATGGACGGACACGCTACGCAGGTAGGCGGCTGTGTGGTGGATAGCGGTAACTTCGACTGGGATGCCCATGCAGACAAGTTCCCCGGCCTCTGCACGCCTGACGAGTCGTACCACGGACTGACCTATACCAAGAAGTTCGGAAAGATGGCCTATATGACCAAGCTCGTGGCACAGCTCATGCGTGACCTGGGCAGCATTCCTGCACCCCAGAACGCTTTCCTGTTGAACCTCGGACTGGAGACGCTTTACCTGCGCATGCAGCGTCATTGCGAGAACGCACAGCGCGTGGCAGAGTTCCTGAAGCAGGACGAACGCGTGGCATGGGTACACTACAGCGGACTGAAGGGCGACGAGTGCTACGAACTGGCACAGAAGTATCTGCCCAACGGCTCGTGTGGCGTTATTGCCTTCGGACTAAAGGGTACCCGTGAGACGGCCGTGCAATTTATGGACTCGCTGAAGATGATTGCCATCGTGACCCACGTGGCCGATGCACGTACCTGCGTGCTGCACCCTGCCAGCCACACCCATCGTCAGCTCTCTGACGAGCAGTTGCGCGAGGCTGGCGTGGCTCCTGACCTCATCCGCCTTTCTGTAGGCATTGAAGACGTGGAGGATATCCTTGATGACCTCAAGCAGGCGCTAAATACCATCATATGAGCGATAACAGAGAGAATCAGAAGGTCAGTGTGCTGTTTATGTTTTTCGGCACGCTGTTCTGTGTTTGTCTGATAACGGCAAACGTGCTGGAAACCAAGCAGCTGTCGTTCGGACCCATCAACCTGACTGCGGGTATCATCGTGTTTCCCGTCTCGTACATCATCAACGATGTGGTCTGCGAGGTGTGGGGATACCGTCGTGCGCGCATGCTCATCTGGATGGGTTTCGCCATGAACTTTCTCTTTGTCATCTTCGGAGCCATAGCCGACTGGATTCCCGGAGCAGACTATTGGCACGGCGACGAGGGGTTCCATGTCATCTTCGGACTGGCGCCGCGCATCGCCGCCGCGTCGTTTATCGCCTTTATTGCAGGCTCGTTCATCAATGCCTACGTCATGTCGAAGATGAAGCTGAGGACTGAGGGGTCGGCATCGTTTGCCAAGAACTTCTCGGCCCGCGCTATCTGGAGCACGGTGTTTGGAGAGATGGCCGACTCCATTATCTTCTTCCCCTTGGCGCTGGGCGGTGTGATACCTTGGGAGGAGATGCCCTCGCTGATGATTTCGCAGGTGACGCTGAAGACGCTCTACGAGGTGATGGTGCTGCCCGTCACCATCCGTGTGGTAAAATTTACGAAAGCGCACGACCATGAGGACGTCTTCGACCACGATATTAACTATAACATATTCAATATTTTGAAGATATAAGTTAAAGAATTTATGAACAGAGAACAAGACCATTTGCAGCTGTTAGGTCGTAAGACGGAGTACCCTACGGATTATGCTCCTGAGGTGCTGGAGACGTTTGTGAACCGACATCAGGACAACGACTACTGGGTGCAGTTCAACTGTCCTGAGTTTACGTCGCTGTGTCCAATCACGGGACAGCCCGACTTTGCAGAAATCAAGATTGCATACATTCCTGATGTGCGTATGGTGGAGTCGAAGAGCCTCAAACTCTACCTCTTCTCCTTCCGCAATCACGGTGACTTTCACGAGGACTGCGTCAATGTTATCATGAAGGACCTGGTCAAGCTGATGGCCCCCCGCTACATTGAGGTGGTCGGACTGTTCACTCCCCGTGGCGGTATCAGCATCTATCCCTATGCCAACTACGGTCGGCCGGGTACAAAGTACGAGCAAATGGCTGAGGAACGTATGCGCAACAGGCAGATAATATAAAAAAGTAAAAAGGTAAAAATATAAAAATGAATAGTATGAAAAAGAAAATTAAGTTCAGTCTTGTCTATCGCGACATGTGGCAGTCAAGTGGAAAGTTCCAGCCACGTAAAGACCAGTTGGAGCGCGTTGCTCCGGCCATTATCGATATGGGCTGCTTTGCCCGCGTAGAGACCAATGGTGGTGCCTTTGAACAGGTGAACCTGATGGCAGGTGAGAACCCCAACCACGCTGTACGTGCCTTCTGTAAGCCGTTTAACGAGGTGGGCATCCAGACGCACATGCTCGACAGAGGCTTGAACGCGCTGCGCATGTATCCTGTGCCTGACGATGTGCGTGCCTTGATGTACAAGGTAAAGAAAGCTCAGGGTGTGGATATTCCCCGCATCTTCTGCGGATTGAACGACACGCGTAATATCATTCCCAGCATCAAATGGGCAAAGGAGGCAGGTATGATTCCGCAGGCCACGCTCTGCATCACCACGAGTCCCGTACATACCGTAGAGTATTACTCGACCATTGCCGACGAGCTCATTGCTGCAGGTGCAGAGGAGATTTGTCTGAAAGATATGGCTGGCATCGGACAGCCGGCTATGTTGGGTGCGCTGACAAAGAGCATCAAGACGAAGCATCCTGACATCATCATCCAGTATCACGGACACTCCGGTCCCGGCCTGTCGATGGCCTCTATCCTCGAGGTGTGCAACAACGGTGCCGACATTATCGATACTGCCATTGAGCCGCTCAGCTGGGGTAAGGTGCATCCGGACATCATCTCCGTGCAGTCGATGCTGAAGAACGAGGGCTTCGAGGTGGCCGACATCAATATGAATGCCTACATGCAGGCACGCACACTGACACAGGAGTTCATTGACGACTGGCTCGGCTGTTTCATCAATCCTGCTAACAAGCACATGTCATCGCTGCTTCTCGGCAGCGGACTGCCTGGTGGCATGATGGGCTCGATGATGGCCGACCTGGGTCCCATCCAGAAGATGATTAACAAGGAGCGCGAGAAGAAGGGCGAGGCAACCTATACAATGGACGACATGCTCGTCAAGCTCTTCCAGGAGGTCGAATACGTTTGGCCGAAGGTGGGTTATCCCCCACTCGTAACGCCGTTCTCACAATACACGAAGAACATCGCCCTGATGAACCTCCTCACGATGGAGCAGGGGAAGGGCCGCTACGTCATGATGGACGATGCCATCTGGGGTATGATTCTCGGCAAGAGTGGCAAGGTGCCCGGCACCATTGCGCCTGAACTCATTGAGCTGGCTGAGAAGCAGAAGCGTGAGTTTACCGATGCTGACCCGCATACGCTCATTCCCAATGCCCTCGACACGTTCCGCAAGGAGATGGACGAGAACGGTTGGGAGTACGGTCCTGACGATGAGGAGCTGTTCGAACTGGCAATGCACCCAGAGCAATATCGTCCGTTCAAGAGCGGACAGGCCAAGAAGAACCTGCTGGCCGACCTGCAGAAGGCGAAGGACGCGAAGCTCGGCACGCAGATGAAACCTGAAGAACTGGCAGCTTTCAAGCATGCCAAGGCTGATGCGCTGACGGCTCCCGTAGCTGGACAGGTGTACTATGAGTTCTCGGGTGAGGGTGCCTGTGAACCTTGTCTGGAACCGTTCATCGGTCAGCAGTACAAGGAGGGTGACACGTTCTGCTACATCCAGGCTCCTTGGGGCGAGATTGTGCCTATTCCTGCAGCCATCGGCGGTAAGCTGGTTGAGGTGGCAGCCAAACAGGGCGCAAAGGTGCGTCGAGGCGACAATCTCGGATGGATTGAGAGAGAAGGCTGATGACAAACATCGAGCGGTTACAGGAAGAGAACGCTGCTCTGCGCAAGGAAGTGGAACAGCTGAGAAGCGAGATGATGCGGCTCATCAGTCGCAACCTCGACCTTGTAGAGCGTCTGGAGGAGGACGTGGAGCTGCGCCGTCGTGCTGCTGTGGCACATGAAATCATGCAGGTGAACATTGAGCGTCAGCGCAATGCCGACCTGCAGGACGACGGACAACTGCTCGCCCTCCTTGAGTTGCGTCTGGAACAGGGAAACGAGCACCTGAAGCCCGACTTCAACGCTGCTGCGCTGGCACAGTTGTTGGGCGTCAGTCAGGAGCGTTTGAACCGCCTGTTCCGCCATCTGGCCGTCTATCGCACGCCTGATGCCTACATTGACAACCTGCGCGTATTGGCAGCTCTACGACTGCTGCGCGAGCAGCCGCAATATACCATTGCTGTTGTAGCAGAAGAGGCCGGATTTGCCAATGTGCGCACGCTGCAACGCCGCTTTCAGGATGCGCTTGGCATGACACCGGTGGAGTATCGGCTCTTGCTGACGCATGATCTCTGATGTAGCCCTATTCCAGATATTATTCGTACCTTTGCCGTCGCAATGGATTATCTTAGTATTATATACAGCTATTACCCTGAGGACAATGAACTGCGTCGGCTGTTGCTGAAGCACAGCCGACAGGTGGCTGACAGGGCGCTCAAGATTGCAGACTGTCATCCGGAATGGGCTCTCGACCGCGAGTTTCTGGAGGCTGCTGCCATGTTACACGACATTGGCATCTGCCGTTGTGATGCCCCAGGAATTTATTGTTATGGAACGGAGCCTTATATCCGTCACGGACAAATAGGAGCTGCATTGTTGCGTCAATGCGACTCCTCCTCTTTTGGAGGTAGAAGGGAAGCTTTAGCCCGTGTCTGCGAGCGCCATACTGGTACGGGACTGCCTGGTTTCGAGCCTGAAACATTGGAGGAGCAGCTCATCTGCTATGCCGATAAGTTCTACAGCAAATCGTCGCCTGACCGTGAGAAAACCATTGAACAGGCAGCCCAGTCGTTGAGGAAGTTTGGTGAGGAGGGTGTCGTGAAGTTCATGGAATGGGCAAAGCGTTTTGAGGGTAAAAAGTGAAGAATATTAAAAAATAGCGTTATAGCAGTAAATTCTTCACTCTTCACTCTTCACTTTTCACTTTTTTTGCTACCTTTGCAGCCGTGAGAAGAAATACACTCATATTTATACTGCTTTTCGTCTTCATTTTCGTGATGGCGGGACTGCCTTCTTTGCGCTTTACTCATCAGGTGAAGCGTATTGCTGATACTTTAGACACGATAGCTCCTGCGGTTCCTACCGACAGCGTAGCTCCTGCAGACCGTGTCATTCCTGCAGGCCCTGACACCACCCAAATGGACTCTTTGCAACTTCTCATATACAAGCGCAACAAGGCTATTGACGATTCGTTGTATTTGGACAGCCTGAACCGCCAACGTAAGAACGGTATTGATGCACCTGTGGAATATTCAGCAGAAGACTCCATGACGTACGAGGCAGAGACGGGTTATGCTCACTTATACGGAAATGCTAAGGTGACTTATGAGAATATGAATCTGGAGAGTGACCAGATATACATGAATCTGGACTCCAGCCTTGTATATGCCAACGGAACAACGGACTCGCTGGGCGTAGTGAAGGGCGCCCCTGTGTTTAAGATGGGTAGCGATACCTACGAAAACGACTCGATGGCGTTTAACTTCAAGACAAAGAAAGGTCTTATCAGCGGAGTCTATACCCAGCAAGACGAGGGATACCTGACGTCTGAACTGTCGAAACGTGGTGCCAACGGAGAGCTCTATCTGCAGCACGGCCGTTATACCACCTGTGACCAGGACCACCCGGACTTCTATCTCGCCCTGTCGCGTGCCAAGGTACGTCCAGGTAAGGATGTGGTGTTTGGTCCTGCCTATCTGGTGGTAGCCGACGTACCTCTGCCATTTGCCATTCCTTACGGTTTCTTCCCTTTCACGAAGAGTTATAGTAGCGGTCTCATCATGCCTACCTATGGTGATGAGTCGTCGCGAGGCTTCTATCTGCGTGACGGTGGTTACTATTTTGCCATCAGCGACAAGATGGATCTGAAACTGCTGGGTGAGATCTACACGAAGGGCTCGTGGGGTATTCGTGGCGTGTCGAACTATAATAAGCGTTATAAGTTTGGCGGCTCGTTTGAGTTCAGTTACCAGAGCACGGTGAGGGGCGACAGAAACATGCCCGACTACCAGAAAGATACCAGTTTCAAGCTGGCTTGGACGCATCGTCAAGACCCTAAGGCCAATCCGTTCTCCACGCTGACGGCGAGTGTGAACTTTGCCACTCAGAGCTATGAGACCAGCAACTTGAACTCGCTCTACAATCCGCAGAAGCTGGCACAGACAGTACGTGCCTCTTCTGTTTCTTGGGGCACCAAGTTCTCCAGTCTCAACATGTCGCTGTCGTCGTCGTTCTCGATTAACCAGAACATGCGTGACTCTACGCTTACGCTGAAGTTGCCGAACCTGGTTGTCAATATCTCACGCTTCTATCCCTTCCGTGGAAAAGGCTCTGCCAACCATTGGTACGACCAGATATACGTGACTTATAAGGGCGAGCTGGATAATACGATTACGACAAGAGAAAACCAGCTTTTCCACACCAGCCTCTCTAAAGACTGGCAGAACGGTATCCGTCACGATATTCCCATTGGCGGTAACTTCACGCTGCTTGATGTGCTGACCGTGAGTCCGACGTTCAACTTCACGGACCGCATGTATTTCAAACGTGTGGATAAGTCGTGGGACGAGGTAAACCAGAAGGAGGTGAGTGACACTGTCAGTGGCTTCTACAACGTCTATAACTGGTCGCTCTCTATGGGACTCTCTACCAAGGTGTACGGCTTCTACGTTCCTAACCGTAAGCTGTTTGGCGAGAAGGTTCAGGCCATCCGTCACGTCCTTACGCCCACCGTAACCTTCAGCTATGCGCCGAACTTTGGCACGTCGCGCTATGGTTACTATAAGACTTACCAGAAGACAGACCGTGACGGTAACGTGTCGCTGGTGGAATACTCTCCTTATCAGGGAGCCTTATTCAGCCCTATGTTGTCGAAGAGCCGGCAGATGAGCATGGATGTCAACTTGTCTAATAACGTGGAGATGAAAATCAAGAGTGACGAAGACTCCACAGGATACAAGAAAATCAGCCTGATTGACGAGCTTCAGCTAGGTATGTCGTATAACTTTGCGACAGAAAACCAGCCGCTGAGTCCGTTGCGTACGTCGCTACGTATCAAACTGTCGAAGAGCTACACGCTGAACCTAAGCACGTCGTTTGCCAGTTACGTCTATGAACTTGACGAAAATGGCAAGCCTGTAGAGAGCCAGCGTACTACATACTGGCAGCAAGGAAAGTGGGGACGCTTCCAGAGTATATCGCAGAACCTTTCCTACCAGTTGGACAACCAGAAAGTGGTAAAATTCTTCAAGTGGCTGCGAGGAGAGAGTACGGACGATGAAGACAGCAAGAAAAAACGTGGTGATGATGAGGAGGAAGATGATGATGAATATTACGATCCGCTGAACCCGAACCTAGACCGTGAGGCAGAACGTGCCAAGCACGCTGCCAAGAAAGACGATAAGGAGAAGGCCGCTGTTGACGAAAATGGTTATATGGCCTTCAGCATGCCTTGGTCGCTGCATATCGGCTACTCTATCAACGTTCAGGAAAACAGGGCCGGCAACTTCAACTACGAGACCATGCGCTACCCTTACAGGGTGACGCAGTCACTTAACCTCAGCGGCAATATCCGCCTGTCTGACGGATGGGATATCAACTTTACCAGTGGTTACGACTTCGACAACAAGAAGATTTCCGTTACCACAGCCTCTCTATCGCGTGACTTGCACTGCTTCAATATGGCGTGTCAAGTGACATTGGCTCCCTACACGAGTTACAATTTCTCATTCCGATGCAACGCAGCCACGCTGACTGACGTGTTGAAATATGATAAACGCAGCAATTCCACGAATGCTGTTCAATGGTATTAGGCTATGGCAGAACTTGAACCAATGATAAAAGATTTGGCGTTGATGCTTGTTGTTGCAGGCATTGTCACGCTGGTGTTTAAACGTCTTAAGCAACCGTTGGTTCTGGGATATATCGTTGCAGGCTTCCTTGTGTCGCCTCACATGCCCTATACAGCCTCTGTCGTCGATACGGAGAGCATCCATATGTGGGCTGATATCGGTGTGATGTTCCTGCTGTTCTCGCTGGGTCTTGACTTCTCGTTCAAGAAGATTCTCAAGATGGGTATATCGCCCATCATCTCTACTGTTTGCATTATTTTCGCCATGTCCTTCCTGGGCATTTGTGCTGGTCACATCTTTGGCTGGTCAGATATGGACAGTATCTTCTTGGGAGGTATGCTGGCCATGTCCTCTACCACTATTATCTATAAGGCATTCGATGATTTGGGGTTGCGCCAGAGTAAGTTTGCTGGCATGGTGATGAGTGTGCTTATCCTCGAGGACATCTTGGCTATTGTCATGATGGTGATGCTGTCGGCCATAGCCAGTGGTAATACTCCAGGCGGCACTCAGATGATTGGCTCCATCGTGAAGATAGGCTTCTTCCTCGTATTGTGGCTGGTGGTCGGCATCTTTGCCGTTCCTCTGTTCCTGCGCTCAGCCCGTAGGATTATCAACAGCGAGGTGTTGCTTATCGTGTCCTTGGGTCTTTGCTGTGCGATGGCTGTCTTTTCCAGTGCCGTGGGCTTCTCGTCTGCCTTTGGTGCCTTCATCATGGGTAGCATCCTGGCAGAGACCGTTGAGGCCGAACGTATCGAGAAACTGGTGGAGCCTGTGAAGAACCTCTTTGGTGCCATCTTCTTCGTGTCTGTCGGCATGTTGGTCGATCCTGAAATCCTGCTTTCATACGCCTTGCCTATTGTAGCACTTGTGCTGACCATCCTGATAGGACAGAGCATTTTTGGCTCTTTCGCGTTCCTGCTGGGTGGTGAGTCGCTGAAGTCGGCAGTACGCTGCGGTTTCTCGATGGCGCAGATAGGTGAGTTCTCATTTATCATCGCTTCGCTGGGCCTTTCGCTGGGCGTCATCAGCGATTTCCTTTATCCTGTGGTGGTGGCAGTCTCTGTCATTACCACGTTCCTGACGCCTTACATGATACGTCTCTCCGTCCCAGCCTCTACCATGTTGGAACGTCATCTGCCCAGTCGTATCATTCTGTCGCTTAATCATTTCAGCACGAATCATCCTCATACGAAGGAACAGAGCAAGTGGAAGAAGTTGCTCATCCAGATGTCCGTCAATACGCTCGTCTATTCTATCTTGTCGGTTGCCGTCATCTTTGTGATGTTTACCTTTATGGAGCCTTTGATGCACAGGGTGTTGCCTGGCAGCAATTTACACTGGTATGCCAATGCCATTACGGGTGCGCTCACCATTATCTGTATTTCGCCCTTCCTGCGAGCCATGATTATGAAGAAAAATCACAGCGAGGAGTGGAAAGCGTTATGGGCAGAGAGCAACTATAACCGCCTTCCCTTGTTGTTCACCGTTTTGGTGCGCTGCGCGATAAGCATCGTGTTTATTTTCTACATCTGTAATTACCTCAGTCGCTTCACGCCTGCTGTCATGATTTCGTTGGGAGTAGTGGTTGTCGTTCTCGTAATCCTGTCGCGACGTATCAAGCGCAACAGCATCAAGCTCGAGCGGCTGTTTATTAATAACTTGCATTCACGTGAAATCCAGGCACAGGTGTCGGGTAAGAAGCGTCCACTCTACGAGGGACGCCTGCTTGATCGTGATGTACACATGGCCGAGTTTGACATACCCATGAATACCCGCTGGATGGGCCATACGTTGCGTCAGCTTGAGCTGGGCAGCAAGTATGGCGTTCACGTCACGAGTATTCTCAGAGCCAATCATCGCCTGAATATTCCTGACGGCGACTACCTCATCTTCCCTGGCGACAAAATTCAGGTTATAGGAAGTGACGACCAGCTGTCTTCCTTCGGACAGGCTGTGGAGAGTGAGGTGTTCGGTGAGGACCTGTTCTTCGAGCGGCATGAGATGAAGCTTTGCCATTTCGTTGTTGGCAAAGACAGCCCCTTCGTTGGCCAGACGCTTGAGCAGAGCGGCATCCGTTCGCTCTATAGCTGTATGGTCATAGGACTTGAAGAGGGAAAGGAATCTCTCTCCCAAGTCAAGCCCTCGCGTAGGTTCAAAGCGGGTGATATCCTATGGATAGTAGGTGAGCAGGAGTCTATTGACGCCCTGCTCGACACTTAATCATTGTAAGCAGCTGTCAACTCACAGATTTTGACGACGACCTGCATCGCTTTTTCCATTGACTGTATGCTCACAAACTCGTAGGGACCGTGGAAGTTCACGCCGCCTGCGAAGATGTTGGGGCAGGGTAGGCCCTTGAACGACAACTGTGCACCGTCCGTACCGCCACGTATGGGACGGACCTTCGGAGCCACACCTGTTTCCTGCATCGCCCTGAGCACCAGATCAATGACGTGCATCTGCGGATCAATCTTTTCCTTCATGTTATAGTATTGATCCTTTACTTCGCAGGTCACCGTTCCTTCGCCGTACTTCTCATTCATCTGTTCAGCGCAGCGCAGTATGAAGCGCTTGCGGTCTTCAAACGTCTCGCGGTCGTGGTCGCGGATGATATATGAAAGTTTGGCCAGCTCAATGTTCGACTGGATGCCTAGCAGGTGATAGAAACCCTGATAGCCTTCTGTCTGTTCAGGTGTCTCGTCCTCAGGCAACATCTTTGCAAACTCTGCGGCCAATGCGTTGGCGTTAATCATCTTACCCTTGGCGTATCCGGGATGCACGCTGACACCCTTGATGCTGACCTTGGCCGATGCTGCGTTGAAATTCTCAAACTCCAGCTCGCCCAAGTCGCCGCCGTCCATCGTATAGGCCCACTGGCAGCCGAACTTCTCCACGTTGAAGTGGTGGGCACCCATGCCAATCTCCTCGTCTGGATTGAAGGCTACGCGAATCTTGCCGTGCTTCACTTCGTTGTGCTGCTGCAGCCATACCATAGCCTGTACAATCTCGGCAATGCCGGCTTTGTCGTCAGCACCCAACAGGGTGTGGCCGTCAGTCACAATCAGGTCTTCCCCCACGTGCTGCAACAGCTCTGGGAACTTCTTGGGCGATGACACGATACCCTCCGACAGCAGGATGTCGCTGCCGTCGTAGTTGCGTACAATCTGTGGCTTGATGTCGGCACCCGAACAGTCGGGGCTTGTATCGTAGTGCGAAATGAAACCGATGGTGGGAACGTCCTGCTTGATGTTGCTTTTCAGCGTGGCGTAGATGTAGCCCTTCTCGTCGAGTTCCACGTCTTCCAGTCCTTCGCGTTCGAGTTCTTCTTTCAGATATTTAGCAAACACCAGTTGTTTGGCAGTGCTGGGCACGCTATCGCTTTCTTCTGACGACTGCGTGTCAAATTTCGTGTAGTTTAAGAATCTTTCTGTAATATCCATTGTCTAAGTTTTGTTGTTTACGTGGTGCAAATGTACAACCTTTTCCTTGAATTTCCAAATTATTCTAAGCTTTTTCTTGTAAGTAACGAAAAAGAGGATGCGCCAATCTCTTGACACATCCTCCCTAAAAACTTCAAACTTTATCTATCTTATGAATAGCAGCTCACGGTATTTCGGCAGCGGCCAGAGCGAGTCATCAACGATGAGCTCCAGCTTGTCAATCTGATAGCGGATGGTGTCGAGATAAGGCTCTACCTTGTCGTGGTAGGCAATGGCCTTCTCGTGCTCATCCCCAATCTTATTGGCGAGTTTGCGGGCATTGACGAGTTCCTCGACGCCTTTCTCGATGGCACTGGTGCGCTCGGCAATCTCCTCAATCAGCTTCACGTTGCGGACAGAGAGTTTCTCGGCCTTGTCAACGGGGAAGATGGCGGCCATGTTCTCCACGTTCTTCAGCAGGGCACTCTGGTAGCGGGTGGCTACGGGGATGATGTGGTTCATCGAGATGTCACCCAGCACGCGGGCCTCAATCTGAATCTTCTTGGTATAGGTCTCCCACTTCACCTCGTTGCGGGCTTCCAGTTCCTTCTTGGTCATCACACCCAGGCTCTCGAACATCTGGATGCTCTCCTCGTCGAGGTAACGCTCAAAAATCTTCGGGCAGCTCTTCTCAACGTCCAGACCGCGCTTCTCTGCTTCTACAACCCATTCGTCTGAGTAGCCGTTGCCGTCGAAACGGATAGGCTTGCAGGTCTTGATATCCTCACGCAGCACGTCGATGATGGCGTGGAAGGTGGCAGAGTGACCGGTACCCTCGAGCTTTTTCTCGAACTCAGGTATCTTGGCATCCACGCGCTTCTTAAAGTCAACGAGAGCCTCTGCAACTGCGCTGTTCAAGGCAATCATGGCGCTGGCACAGTTGGCTTCAGAACCTACAGCGCGGAACTCGAAGCGGTTACCTGTGAAGGCGAAGGGCGACGTGCGGTTGCGGTCGGTATTGTCAATGAGCAGTTCGGGAATCTCGGGGATGTCCATCTTCAGGCCCTGCTTTCCGCTCATGGCGAGGATGTCCTCCTTGTCGGCCTTCTCGATGTGGTCGAGCAGTTCGCTGACCTGCTTGCCGAGGAACGAACTGACGATGGCGGGAGGTGCCTCGTTGGCGCCCAGACGATGGGCGTTGGTGGCACTCATGATGCTGGCCTTCAGCAGTCCGTTGTGCTTATATACACCCATCAGCGTCTCTACGATAAACGTGGCAAAGCGCAGGTTCTGCTCAGGGGTCTTACCGGGAGCGTGCAACAGGATGCCGTTGTCGGTAGAAAGGCTCCAGTTGTTGTGCTTACCGCTACCGTTGATGCCTGCGAAAGGCTTTTCGTGTAGCAGCACGCGGAAGCCGTGCTTACGGGCGACACGCTTCATGACTGACATCAGCAGCATGTTATGATCGACGGCGAGGTTGGTCTCCTCGAAGATAGGTGCCAACTCAAACTGGTTGGGAGCTACCTCGTTGTGGCGTGTCTTGCAGGGAACGCCCAGCTCCAGCGCCTCAATCTCCAGCTCACGCATGAAGGCAGCCACACGCTCGGGAATGCTTCCGAAGTAGTGGTCGTCCATCTGCTGGTTCTTTGCTGAGTCGTGACCCATCAGCGTACGACCTGTCAGCAGCAGGTCGGGACGTGCTGCATAAAGTCCCTCGTCAACCAGGAAATACTCCTGCTCCCAGCCAAGGTTTGAGGTAACCTTCTTTACGGCGGGGTCAAAATAATGGCAGACATCAACAGCAGCCACATTCACAGCGTGGAGTGCTCTCAGCAACGGAGCCTTATAGTCGAGCGCCTCACCACTGTAACTGATAAATACGGTGGGAATACACAACGTGTCGTCAATAATAAAAACGGGCGATGTGGGGTCCCAGGCAGAGTAGCCACGAGCCTCGAACGTAGAACGGATACCACCAGAGGGGAACGACGAGGCATCGGGCTCCTGCTGAACGAGCAGCTTACCGGTGAACTCCTCGACCATGCCACCCTTGAAATCGTGCTCGATGAATGAGTCGTGCTTCTCGGCGGTTCCCTCGGTCAGAGGCTGGAACCAGTGTGTATAGTGTGTTACGCCATTCTCGGTGGCCCACTGCTTCATACCTGCTGCAACGGCATCAGCCACATTACGGTCGAGACGTGCGCCATTGTCGATGACGTCAATCATCTTCTCATACACGTCCTTCGGCAGGTACTTGTACATTTTCTCGCGGTTAAAGACCTTTTTTCCAAAATACTCGTAAGGTCTCTCACTTGGTGCTTTTACGTCGAGCGGCTTCTTCTTGAATGCCTCGCCGACAACCTGAAATCTTAATGCTTCCATCTTTTTACTTTATTTACATTAGACATTTTTGCTTTCTTGGGTGCAAAGTTACGACAAAAAAAGAAGGGGAACCATATACTTTCTTTCTTTTTGATTGTTAAATCTTTTCTAAAATGACATTTTGTAACGTTCTATAATGGTTTTTGTGTTATTTTGTTTACTATTTGCATTAATAACATACCATATTGTTACAAAATGTCATTAAAAGGATGCTTAATTATTTTTTACTCCATTTCTCGATGCGGTCGAGTGCTTCGTCGGTCTTCTCATGGCTGTTGAAGGCGGTGAAGCGGACGTAGCCCTCGCCCGAGGGACCGAAGCCGACGCCAGGGGTGCAGACGACGTTGGCACCATAGAGCAGGGCCTCGAAGAAGGACCAGGAGTCCATGCCGTCGGGCGTACGCATCCAGATGTACGGGGCGTTCTCGCCGCCGTAGCACTCGTAGCCGAGGTCGCGCAGTCGTGTGAGCATACGGTGGGCGTTGTCCATATAGTAGTCGATGGTCTGCTTGATTTGCACCTTGCCCTCGGGGGTGTAGATGGCCTCGGCAGCGCGCTGTGAGATGTAGCTCGTACCGTTGAACTTCGTGCACTGGCGACGGAGCCAGAGCTGGTTCAGGGGGATGCGCTCGCCCTCGAAGGTACTTACGCTGACCTCCTTCGGCACGATGGTATAGCCACAGCGTACGCCCGTGAAGCCTGCAGTCTTTGAGAACGAATGGAACTCTACGGCGCACTTGCGGGCACCACGTATCTCGTAGATGCTACGCGGAATCTCCGGGTCGCGGATGTAAGCCTGGTAAGCGGCATCGTAGAGAATCAGCGCGTCGTTCTTCAGCGCGTAGTTCACCCACTTGCGCAGCTCGGGCTTGGTGATGACCGTGCCCGTTGGGTTGTTGGGGTAGCAAAGATATATCACGTCAACGGGTCGGCCCTTCGGCAACTCAGGTACAAAACCGTTCTCTGCCGTCGTCGGCAGGTAGCGTACGTTGGTCCAGCGTCCGTCGCGGAATGTGCCGCAACGGCCTATCATGACGTTCGAGTCGATATAGACGGGATAGATGGGGTCGGTCACGCCGATGAAGTTGTCCCAGTGGAGCAGCTCCTGGAAGTTGCCGGTGTCGCTCTTCGCACCGTCGTTAATGAAAACCTCGTCGATGTCGAGGTGTACGCCACGTGGCAGGAAGTCGTTCTTCAGGATGGCCTCACGCAGGAAGTCGTAGCCCTGCTCGGGGCCGTAGCCTCGGAATCCCTTGACGGTGCTCATCTCATGGGTAGCCTTATGCATCGCCTCTATGACGGCTGGTGCCAGTGGTTGCGTCACGTCGCCAATACCCAATGATATCACGTCGGCCTTGGGGTGCATTACCTTGAAGGCGTTGACCTTCTTGGCGATGTCAGCAAACAAGTAGTTCTGCTGCAGGTTCAGGAAGTGGATGTTAACTAATGCCATTTATATTTACAATTTGACCATTTACAATTTACCATTTGTTTCTCCGTCAAACACGAACTCGGCAGGGCCCGTCATATAGACGTGGTTGTCTGACTCGCGCCACTCGATGCTGAGTGTGCCGCCATCCATCACGATGTTGCTCTTGCGACCGGCAAGTCCTGTCTGTGCGGCAGCAACGGCCGTGGCACAAGCGCCTGTTCCGCAGGCCTGGGTGATGCCGGAACCACGCTCCCAGACGCGAACACGGAAAGCCCCCTCCGACCTCCCCCCATTAGTGGAGGCTTTCTGCGCCTCGGGTCTTCCCCCTGATGGGGGGGATGAGAGGGGGGCCGCGAACTCAATGTTGCACCTCTGCGGAAAAGCAGGGTAGTGTTCTAAAGCGCGTCCCTTCTCGGTGACCTGATCCACATTTTCCGTAAAGATGACGTAGTGAGGATTACCCATGGAAATGAACATTCCCTGACTCATATCGCGCGAGGGAATGTATTGCGTTTCGTCCTCGAAGGCCGGTTCGCCCATATCCACCGTGACGCTCTCCACGATGTCATTAACAATGTGCAAATAGAGTGTCTTGATGCCCGACAGCGTCAGCAGTCGGATCTCTGCTTCATTGTGACTACTCCCCTCGCTTTTTGGAGAGGGGGTGGGGGTGAGGCCCTTCTCATAAAGATATTTGCCAATGCATCTCGATGCATTGCCGCACATCATGGCCTCCGAGCCGTCAGCGTTGAAAATACGCATGGAAAAGTCGGCTTCAGGCACAGGGCTTTTGTCGATGAGCACCAGTCCGTCGGAGCCGATGCCCTTGTGGCGGTCGCTCCAGGCAATGGCTGCAGCCACAGGGTCGGGCACTTCGTACTCCATCGTATTGACATAGATGTAGTCATTGCCGCAACCCTGCATCTTCGTAAACTTAATCTTCTGTGCCATATTCTTGTCGTTTTTGTGTCAGTTTGCTATCCTTTTGTCATTATTTGGCTGCAAAGGTAAACAAAAAGGCACAAATGACAAAGAATTTTGTCCAATTTGTTTGCTTCGGTAGTCGAAAAATTATCATTTTGTAATGTATTTGGCTGCGGATTGCGTTGTTTCGCTTACGTCTTGCAACATTATCCACCTGTTTCGTCGCAAAGTGTCAGTCGTGCTGCAAATGTCTGGGCTTATGGAACGGTGGCTGTACAATCTTTTTACCTTGTATCATTGAGTATATGTGTAAAGTCAATTTTATTAAATGTGCGTGCAAGGGTACAACTTTTTTCCCAAATAATTTGCAATCGCACGGAAAAAGTGACGAGTTTTTTCCCTTTTTCGCTCACTTATTCGTACCTTTGTCCCCAGTTATGACAGAGAAATACGCATTATTCTTCGACATCGACGGCACGCTCGTGAGTTTCCAGACGCACGAGATTCCCGCATCGACCATCTTCGCGCTGACGCAGGCCAAGGCCAATGGCTCGCGGGTATATATCGCCACGGGACGTCCGCCCGTCATCATCACCAATCTCGGTGCTATCGACCACCTCATCGACGGCTACATCACCACCAACGGCGCCCTCTGCTACGTGGGCGACGAGATGGTCACGTGCCAGCCCATTCCCATGGACGACGTGATGACCTGCGTGGACGACTGCCGCGAGCGCGGCAACAGCCTCATCGTCGTGGGATGTAAGGACGTGGCGGTCATCGACCCCAAGGGCGACGTGGACCGCATCTTCCGGCAGATGCTCGCGGTGAAGAACCTCGACAAGGCCTCGCCGCTCGACGTCGTGCTCCGGCAGGACATCCTCCAGCTGACGCCCTTCTTCCCCGCCGACTACGAGCCCGTGCTGATGGCCCGCATGCCGCAGTGCGTCTCCGGCCGCTGGCATCCGGAGTTTACCGACATCACCGCCAACGGTGCCGACAAGGGCAAGGGCATCCTGGCGATGGCCCGCCACGAGGGTTTCGACCCCAGTCGCACGATGGCTTTCGGCGACGGCGGCAACGACACGTCGATGATTCTCCAGGCCGGCATCGGTGTCGCCATGGGCAATGCCATCGACGCTCTCCGTCAACAGGCCGACTACGTCACCACCTCCGTCGATGACGACGGCATCCTCAACGCTCTCAGACACTTTAACGTCATATAAATATGAAGAAAATCATGATATGCATGCTGCTCCTGATGCCGTTGACGGTGTGGGCAGCGAAGAACGAGCAGAAGCCACGACTCGTGGTGTGTACCGACATTGCGCCGGCCGACGTGGAGCCTGACGACATGGAGTCGATGGTGCGGCTGATGGCTTATGCCGACTGCTTTGAGATTGAGGCGCTGATTACGAGCGTCGGCTGGAACTGCGACCCGTACCCGACGGTGTGGGCCGAGTATCTGACGCGCGTCATCGAGGCCTATCGCCAGGACGTGCCGAAGCTGATGCGCCGCTCCGGGCAGAAGAAATTCTTGTCGATTGGTAATGAGAATGGCCGGCAGCGCCTCGGCTATTGGCCCAGTGCCGACTATCTGAAAGGTCGCGCCGTGATGGGAAGCATTCACGGCGGCATCAAGTCCATTGGCGAGGGCAACGACTCGCCCGGCAGCGACCTGCTCATCCGTCTGGCCGACGAGGACGACCAGCGGCCTATCTACGTCGCTGCCTGGGGCGGTGCCAACACGCTGGCGCAGGCCATCTGGCGCGTGAAGCAGACGCGGAGCGCCGACGACGTGAAACGCTTCGTCCGCAAGTTCCGCCTCTTTACCATTACCGACCAGGACATGCAGTACAGCATGCGCATGGACCGTGCCTACAGCTCGCACATGTGGCTGCGACGGGACTTCGCCGACGACCTGCAGTTCGTCTGGGACGAGGGTGCCTGGCAGGAGCAGTGCGAGCTGGGCAAGCAACACTGGCAGCAGCACCAGCAGTTCATCCAGGGCCGTGGCGCGCTGGGCAAGGAATATCCCACGTACAAATGGGGCGTCGAGGGCGACACGCCGAGCTTCCTCTACGTCATGCCCCACGGACTGAACGACCCCGAGGACCCGCATCAGTGCGGCTGGGCGGGCTACCACGAGCGCGGTCTCTGTGCCGACTCGCTCACCACGGCCTGGACCTCGTGGCAGGAGGCCGTGCGCAGCATCAGCGTGGCCTACAAGCAGCGCTTCTATCCCGACGAGCTCAACGACTTCTGCGCCCGTATGCAGTGGGCCGCCGAGGGCCGCGGCAACCGCAATCCGCTGGTCGCCGTCCGCCTGCTTGACGGGGCGACCGCCAAGCGCATCGCCTCCGACGCTCCTCTCCGCATCACGGCCAAGGCCGGCGCTACCGTCCGTCTCGATGCTTCGCGGTCGAGCGACCCTGACGGCGACGCCCTCCGATTCCTGTGGTGGCAGCAGCCGGAGATTGGCCGCACGACGGCCGCCATCGACGATGCATCGGCTGCCATTGTCACCGTCCGCATCCCTGCCGATGCCGCCGGCGACACCATCCACCTCGTCTGCGAGGTTCACGACGACGGCCCCTTCCGCCTCGTCGCCTATCGCCGCATCGTCATCGCCGTCGAACCGGCGTAGTATATAATTAATAAGGTATAGCGGCATGTCGCCGTTCCCGTGGAGTGATGCGGGGGCGGCGACATGCTGTTTTTTGTGGTGATTTTTCCCGAATCGTGGGCAATTCCGGGGAATTTCCTTTGATTTAACATCTTTTAGGCGGGGGGTAACAGCCTTTAACAAAAAATTTACTATATTTGCAGTCAGATACATTACTATTAACTTTAAACAAAAAGAATTATGAAAAAAAGATTTTTACTTAGAAGTATTTTTGCAACATGTTTTGCAATGATGACGTTTGTCAATGCCAATGGTCAAGATTGGAAGCTTCTGGATCATGGTAATTGTGTGCTTGAGGGCTCAGGTGCCGCTCAATGGGCAATTTGGGAACATGATTCCAACCTGCGCCGTTTGATGCTCAAAGGAGATGGAGAGCTGCACAACTATTCCAACCCCTTTGAATACGGTTGGAACCAGTCGCAGTACAATCCTTTTGAAGAAGACTACTGGACGGGTATTCATGAGTTTGAGGTCTCAGAGGGTATTTATAACGTGCCTGAAGGTGCATGCTGGTATTATAGGAACTTGAGAATGGCCATTCTTCCCGAGGGGTTGAGGAGAATAGGCAACAGCGCGTTCTATGGCTCTCCTCTTTATGACCTCAACCGGATGCCCTTTACAAGAGGTACGGAAGTCTTGGAGAACATGCTGCCTCCAGGCCTGGAAGACATCGGCCATTATGCTTTCGGTGAGTGTTCTTTCACCAGCGTGATTCTTCCTAACTCTGTGAAGTCCATCGGCGAATGTGCTTTCGCATGGAACAGCTCGCTGACCGACATCACCTGCTACGCCTCTATTCCACCCACGGCAGGTCAGAACATGTTTGACGACTGCACAGCCCTGACAGCCATCTATGTCCCCGACGTCGCGGTTGGTGACTACAAGGCTGCCGAAGGTTGGTCTGACTATGCCTCACTGATTAAGCCGATTAGTGAATACACTGGCATTGTCAACATAAATGCCGCGCAGGAGAAACCTCAGACGCGCTACGACCTAAGTGGCCGCATTGTCACCGACTATTATAAGGGCATCGTCATCGTCAACGGCAGGAAAGTGGTCGTGAAGTAAGACGCGTAGCTGATTAGCTACAAAAAATCTGGGAGGGCGGCGCCCAACGCCCCGACGGCCGGCGGCGCC
>CACXJZ010000043.1 GCA_902768105.1 uncultured Prevotellaceae bacterium | reverse complement strand
TCGCCCAGCAGCTGGCCCAGGAGAGCGGCTACCACAGCTACAGCACCTTCAGCACCGCCTTCAAGCAGCGCATGCACAAGAGCGTCGCCGCCTGGATGCGCGAAGAGGCATTGACAAGTGACAAGATAGCCTATCCCGATGTCCCTCTGCACCCTGAAGAAGCCTGGCCTTACTAACCTTTTCATGGCATTAAACGGTGCATTATACTATGTAATTATCTCAAGGGGCCAGGTGAGTGACATTAACGATGGAAGAAGGATGATGAACGCTTTGTGACGACAAGGTGCCGGGACGTAGGGACGAAGGACGGCGATTGAAGGGAGGGAGAACGGCGATCGTAGGGACGAACTGCCGTTCTCGTCGGGGTATAGGCGGGCGTGAAAATTAAATGACACGCCCGCGAAAATTAACTTTCACGAGCGTGTCACTTATGTTTCACGGGCGGGAAATTCCACGCCTATATTGTTCCTTTTCTACAAGCGGCCTATAATGGGGCTGATGCCCCCTCTCTTATACGCTTTTATCTTAGACTGTTGCCTTCACTCAGGCTGTTCAAATATCTACTTTTACTTTGCAAAGGTAATCATTTTTCCTGAAACCTCCAAACTTTCATGGGGAAAAGTGTTTTTACATTTTTATTTTTAGCAAAATTAATATTATAATATCACACGCGCTGGCAATCAGGCGGTTACGGTGTGATATTATGATATTATTTTCTGAATTTAACGTTATTGACGGCATGTAACGTGTAGTTACATACTATGTAGCCATGCTTTACATACCGAGTAACGCCTCTTTACATGGCGAGTAAGCAGCCGTTACATGTCTTTTAATTCCACGTCCTGCCCGGTCAGCCAGAGAACGTAGCTCAAGACGATGTTCATGCCCAGATTCTGTGCGTCGCTCATCAACTTGTTCTGAGACTGCATGATGTGTTTCCAGGCATCCGTCTGGAACATCTTTATGCCGAACTTCAGGTCGTCCATCGTCATCGTGCCGTAGCTGCCGTTCAGGTATATCGTCTGCATGTTCTTCTTCAAGAAAGCGATTAACTTTTGGACACTCGGATCGTCCTTCTTGTCACCGAACATATTGCCCATCTGGTCAACGACGGAATTGAGGCCAGACCCCTCATAGTATTTGTTGAACGTGCTGACATAGGACTTCGGACAGGAGGGATTGGGCTTGATGTCCTCGGGCTCTTGGCCGGCGATGATGGTCTCCATGAGGCTCTTGCCTATCTCCTCGAAGTTCGCGCTCTCGTTGAGTTTCTTCTGGTGCTCTTGGAACAGTTTGCCCTCGCGCGAGCTCATGACTGCTGTAATCTGCTTCAGCTCGTCCACCGTGACAAACTCCTTCACGCAGGGAACCAACATACACTCTACCATGTCGTTGAGGAATTGGGTTTTCATGTAGTTGTTCACCAGTTCCTCCGATGTCTTGCCGTTGTAGTTTTTGATGAGCTCCTGGTTGAGCAGCTTCAGGGCCTCGCCCATCTTTTCGTCCATGCCGACTATGGATGAGGGGCATGCCTTCACGTAATCCATCACGGCCTTCGTCATCTCGTCTTGTGCGGCAGCTGTCATCGACACCGCGAGAAATGCCAGCACGAATAGTTTTCTCAAAGATTTCATTGTATTCTCTTATTTAAAAATGGTGATAAAATTCAGTAAGTCACTTTGCCTGCCTTAGTCCTTCAGCGAGTAGGTGATGGTGGAAACCACGCGGACCTTCTTCTGGTAGGGGATGTCGGCCTCGTCGATAGAGAACTCGCCCTGTCCGGCCTCTACAATCTTGTTGATGGTGGAGTGGCTGTTCTCGGCAAACTGCTGGGCGGTCTTCTCGGCAGCGGCAATGGCCTCGCTCATCATCTCTGGCTTCAGCTCCTGGAACTTGGTGTACTCGTAGTTGGCATAGTCGCCCTCGAGCATGATGCCGCGCCCCAGCAGCTCGTCGCTGCAGCGCTGCTTCAGTTCGTTGATGAACTTCGTGTCGTTGGATGTGATGGTGATGCCGCGCGTCACGGAGTAGCGGTAGGTGGGACGGCGTTCGCTCCAGACATTGGCGTTGTTGTCGGTGATGTCGAACGACTTGACGCGTACCGTTCCCTTGCCCTCGAGCTTGTTTTCCTTCAGATAGTTCTGGATGGTCTCTACGTTGTTGTTGAGGAGGGTGAAGATGGCATCGAGGTTGTCGCCTACGGCGGCTACGGAGATGTTCCACGTCACCTTGTCTGCATCGACCACTTTCTCGGCCAGTCCCTTCACGGTGACGCGACGGTCCTTGTTGGTGAAGTTGTCAATACCACTCTTGATGCACAGTCCGAGCAGCAGGAGTCCTACGGCCAGGATAGCGGCCTGAATCAGTTTCCCATACTTTTCCATAGTTGTTACGGTTTTAATTTGTGATATTTGGTGCAAAGATAATTAAAATTAGTGAAGAGTGAAGAGTGAAGAGTGAAGAATTTGCTGTCGCTTAACCATTTTTACATTTTTACATTTTTGCATTTTATGCTACCTTTGCCATAAAAAATGGCGAACTTCTTTCGTCTCGGCATAAAAAAGATTAAAATCTTTTGTTCTGCTCTCGACTTTTCGTACCTTTGCACCCGAAAAAACAAAAACGGAAGACTGTGAAACGTTTAATAGCACTTTTAGCAATGAGTGGGTTGCTGGTGTGCAGCCAGCCGATGGCAGCACAGGTCAGCCCCGCAGAAGATACGACGACAATAGCCGTCGGCAGCGACTCGGTAGCCGAGGCAATGGTGGTCAGCGACGATATGCTGGGCGACGACGTGGCCGAGGCGGAGGGTGGCCTGCACCAGGTTCTGAAAAACAAGTTCATGGAAGGCTCCACGGGCTTCATGTCGCTGGTGGCGCTGGCGCTGGTGCTGGGTCTGGCTTTCTGCATTGAGCGCATCGTGTATCTGACGATGTCGGAGATTAACGCCAAGAAGTTCATGGCCGATGTAGATGAGAAAATTGAGGCTGGCGACATTGAGGGTGCCAAGCAGATCTGTCGTGAGACGCGTGGCCCTGTGGCGAGCATCTGCTACCAGGGACTGCTGCGCATACACGAGTCGCTGGACAGCATTGAGCGTAGCATCGTGAGCTACGGCAGCGTGCAGACGGCCAATCTGGAGAAGGGCTGCACGTGGATTACGCTGTTTATTGCCGTTGCGCCGTCGCTGGGATTCCTGGGTACGGTGATTGGTATGGTGATGGCGTTCGACCAGATACAGGAGGCGGGCGACATCTCGACGACCATCGTGGCGAAGGGTATGAAGGTGGCGCTGATTACGACCATCTTCGGTATCATTGTGGCTGTGGTGCTGCAGCTGTTCTACAACTTTATCCTCTCGAAGATTGAGCACCTGACGTCGCAGATGGAGGAGTCGGCCATCACGCTGATGGATGCGATTGCGAAGTACAAGGAGAAGCCCCACCAGACCTCCCCAAAAGGGGAGGCTCTAGAAGGAGTGAAGGAGTAAGGAGTTATGGGTGAGAACTGGTTTATTGACGTGCTGCTCTATGCGGTTTACGCGTTGCTGCTGGTGGTGACGGGTCTGGCCGTATGGTCGGCCGTGCATAGGGTGCGCCTGAACGAGAAGGTCAAGGAGCCAACGCGTGGCGTACCGTCGCGTGGGATTGCCTTTGTGGTCTGCGGCCTGCTGCTTGTGGTCTGCCTCCTGACGTTCCTGCTGGGCTCGTCGAAACCTATGCTCATCAATGGTGAGTGGTTCAAGGACGTGGTCTGGCTGAAGCTGACCGACATGTTTATCTGGACGTCCGTCATCCTGCTTGTCATTGCTGCCATTAGCGTGGCGCTCGGCTCGTTGGGAATCGGAAGAAAACTGAAATAACAAAAATCGGAGAGAGGTGAAGAAAATCACGTTTCGCAGACACAAGCGCCGCCGTGTTCCATCGCTGAACACTACCGCAACGGCTGATATCTCGTTCATGCTGCTGGTGTTCTTCCTTGTTACCACGTCGATAGACTCAGACAAGGGACTGAACCGCGTGCTGCCTGCCATTCCAGAGGAGGAGACGCAGCAGACGATGGACGTGAGCGAACGGAACGTGCTGCGCATCACCATAGACAGCGACGACAAGTTGTCGTGCGAGGATGAGCGCGTGACACCCAAGGAGCTGCAGGAGCGCATCGTGACCTTTATCTCGACAACGGAGATGGACAAGCACGTGCTGAGCCTTCAGGTGAGCCGCAATACCAGCTACGATGCCTACTTCGCTATGCAGAACGCCATTGTGGCGGCCTATCACAAGGTGCGTGAAGGCTATGCCCGCAAGCAGTTCGGACTGCCGTTGGAGCAGCTGAGTCAGGAGCAGCGCGACAGCGTGATGGCACATTGTCCGCAACGCATCAGCGAGGAAGAGCCAAAGGAATAGGAGTCCCACCAAACCTCCCCAAAGGGGGAGGCTTAAGGATTAAATTAATTTCAATTGAAAAAATAGAAGATGTTTAGACGACGTGAACGCGAGGTACCAGGGTTGAATACGGCAGCATTGCCCGACCTGATTTTTACGGTGCTGTTTTTCTTCATGATCGTGACGCACATGCGTCAGTCGGACGTGAAGGTGCAGTATCAGGTGCCTCAGGGTACGGAGCTGAACCGTCTGGCCAGCAAATCGACGGCGCAGTATGTCTATATAGGAACCACAGACAACGGACGGCAGACCACTATACAGCTGAACAACAAGATTGTGACCGTTGACGAGCTGCGCGACGAGCTCATGAGAGTTCGCCAGCAGATGAGCGACGAGGACCAGGAGCGCATGGTGGTCTCCATACGTGCCGACCGCAAGACGGACATGGGCACCATAGCCGACGTGAAGCACGCCCTGCGCGAGGCAGGTGCGCTACGCGTGAGTTACACGGCCATCGATACAAGCACAGACAGCAAGAAAACGAAATAAACGGGCTTTAACGCACGTAATCCACAAAGGCGTACTCGAAGGCATGACGCTCATCCTTCGCGTGCGCCTCTTTTGTTTCCACACGCCAGTCGCTGTAGTCGGGGAAGAAGGTGTCGGCCTCGTCGGGCACGTCGTCAATCTCCGTCAGACAGAGGCGGTCGGCCACCTTGATGGCCTGCTCATAAACCGACGCTCCACCAATGATATAGACGTCCTCATCGGGCTGGCAGCTCTTCAGCGCCTTGTCTAACGACGTATAGACATCGCAACCGGGGAAGTCCTTGCTGCTGCGCGAGAGCACCACATTACGACGATTGGGCAGGGCACCCTTGGGCAGCGAACGGAAGGTGTTGCTGCCCATGATGATGGTGTGGCCGGTGGTCAGCTGCTTGAACCGCTTCAGGTCGTTGGGCAGCCAATAGATGAGCTTGTTCTGATAGCCGATGGCACGATTCTTGGCAACGGCAGCAATAATCGAAATCATATCTTCTCTAAACTGTAAACAGTAAACCGTAAACTAAACACTCACCTCCGCTTTGATGTGTGGCCAGGGGTCATAGCCTTCCAGTTCGAAGTCCTCGAAGTGGAAGTCGAAGATGCTCTTCACGTCAGGATTGATCTTCATCGTTGGCAGCGGACGCGGATCGCGGGTGAGCTGCAGCTTCGCCTGCTCCAGATGGTTCAGGTAGAGGTGCGTGTCGCCCGTGGTGTGGATAAAGTCGCCAGGCTCGAAACCCGTTACCTGGGCCATCATCTGCAGCAGCAGGGCATAGGAGGCGATGTTGAACGGCACACCCAGGAAGGTGTCGGCCGAGCGCTGGTAGAGTTGCAGCGACAGGCGGCCGTCGGCCACGTAAAACTGGAAGATGGTGTGACACGGGGGCAGCGCCATCTTGTTGACCTCGGCCACGTTCCACGCAGAGACAATCATACGGCGTGAGTTGGGGTTGGTCTTCAGCTGATCGACCACATACTGTATCTGGTCGATGACGCCTCCGTTATAATCGGGCCATGCACGCCACTGGTGTCCATAGACGGGGCCCAGCTCGCCGTTCTCGTCGGCCCACTCGTTCCAGATGCGTACGCCGTGCTCCTGCAGGTAGCGTACGTTTGTGTCACCCTGCAGGAACCACAAGAGTTCGTAGATGATGGACTTCAGGTGTAGCTTCTTGGTGGTCAGCAGGGGGAAACCCTCGCTGAGCGGATAACGGCTCTGCGTGCCGAAGATGCTGATGGTACCCGTTCCTGTGCGGTCGCCTTTCTGCGTGCCTTCTGTCAGGATGCGGTTAAGAATGTCTAAGTATTGCTTCATATTCGTTGGGTATATGTGTCGTTTTTATGCGCCATGCCTTGGGGTAGAGGTTGTTGGCGCGTGTTCCAATGTTCTTCATCTGCCCTAACACGTGGCCGAGGAACGTGACGTTGACGATGCCTCGTGGCGTGTCCTCGGGCAGCACCAGCGCCTCGCCGCGCAGGTAGGCGATGGCCTGCTGGTAGGAGAGGGGGACAGACTCACCCCCAGTCCCTCCCTGTGAGGGAAGGGAGGAATTAGCTTGCAAGCGTGAAATTCCTGCCCTATGTTTTTTTTCTCCCCTCCATTCAGGGAGGGGTTGGGGGTGGGTCCCCTTCTTCTTCATTGCACACATGAAGAGTCCTTCACCCCGTGTGATGCCGGGAATGAAACGATAGACGGGGGCATCGAAGCCCATGAGCAGCGAACCCGTGATGTTCCACTCGGGCTTTGTTTCTATGGGTAGCAGCTCGGCTCCCAGCTCCTCCATGAACCAGCGTACGTTCTCCTCGTTTTCCTTTGTATTAAAGGTACAGGTACTATATATGAGTAGTCCGCCAGGGTTGAGGCATTGCCAGGCGTCGCTCACAATCTCGCGTTGCAGCTGCCAGCAGCGCTCCACGTTCTTCGGGCTCCACTCGCTGATGGTGGCAGGGTCCTTGCGGAACATGCCTTCGCCTGAGCAGGGCACATCGCAGAGGATGAGGTCGAACCGCTGCTTCTGCTTCACGAAGTCGCGTGGGTACAGGTTGGTGACGGTATGATTCGCGTAGCCCCACTTCAGCACGTTCTCTTCCAGCACCTGATAGCGGTTGCGTATGGGCTCGTTCGATGTGAGCTGGCACTCCTCAGGCAGCATGCTGCGCAGCAACGTCGATTTGCCGCCAGGGGCTGCACACATATCGAGAACCTCAGACCCACCTCCGGCCCCTCCCTGTTTAGGGAGGGGAGAAGTTTGCCTTACCACCTCCTCCAGAAACATGGACGACGCTTCCTGTACGTAGTAGCAGCCGGCATGTAGCAGGGGGTCCATCGTGAAGTTTGGACGCTTGGGCAGGTAATATCCCTGTTCGCACCAGGGCACAGGCTCTCCACCAATAACCGTCCACCCTTCCTGTGGGACTTCTGAACTCCCCTCTCTACTCGGAGAGGGGTTGGGGGTGAGGCTTTTCCGGGGGTTCAGTCGGATGCTTACAGGAGGCTCCTCCTCGAACGCCTGCAAATAGCGTCCGAAGCGTTCCTCGCCCATTGTGCGGCGCGTCTCTCGTACAAATTCTTCTGGAAGATTTACCATAATTGCTTGCAAAAGTAAAAAAAAAATTGCATCTTTGCAACTAATTTGGCAACAGATACGTCAAACAGGTGAAGAAAATTTAAAAACAACGAATATGAAACAGTATCTAATTGCAATCACAATGCTGCTCACGCTTGCCACAACGACGCAGGCCGCAGCCCAGAAACATCGCCACAGCGCGAATGTAACGACCACTGTACCAGCGACATCTGCTGACACTTCCGGCATTGAAGCATTCTCTGACACCACAGGGGCAGTTGCCGACTCTACCTATGTTGTCAATCCTACAACACACATTCAGGTAAGCACACCCCTCCGTTTCTTTGACTCATTTGACCTTGACGATTTTGCAGGAATGTTTTTCATAATCTGTATTGTTCTCATCTTGTTCCTGCTGTCACCAGTATTCATCATTGCAGCTATCTTCTACTTCATCAACAAGGGTCGCAAAGACAAGCTGAAGCTGGCGCAGATGGCCATCCAGAACGGACAGCCTGTTCCTGACCAGCTGCTTCGCGATACGCCGATAGCAACTACCAGCAACTATCGTGGAGGCGTGACGCAGATATTCTTAGGCATCGGCCTGATGGTCTTCCTGGGGTGCATCATCGGCAAACTCGGTTTCGGCATCGGCGCACTGGTGTTCTTCATTGGACTGGGTAAGCTCGTGATAGCTATCATCGACAAGCAGTCGGAGAAGAAAACGTACGACTACATCCCTCGTCAGACGCCTCCCAAGTATGAGCGTCAGACTCCTCCTGAGGTACCCACTGATAACGCAGAATAAGTCATGACATCGCTCAACGACATATCTCTCGTAACCCAAGTGGCGGTATTTGGCAACAAGAAGGCTTTCGACAAGCTGGTTGTCAAATACCAGTCGCCTGTGCGCAGGTTCTTCCTGCACCAGACAATGGGAGACAGCCAGTTGAGCGACGACCTGGCACAGGACACGTTTATCAAGGCTTACACCAACATACGCCAGTTTCGTGGCTCTGCCGCGTTCTCTACCTGGCTCATGCGCATTGCCTATAACGTGTTCTATGACTATAAGAGAAAAAAAGCCCCACTAAACCTCCCCGAAGGGGGAGGCTCACTTACCGACTCCGTAGGCAAGTCCCTCCTTTCGGAGGGATTTAGGGAGGCTCCTCTTAAAATGGACATCATGTCCGCCCTCGCCATACTGAAGGAGGATGAGCGGACGTGCATCACGCTACAGCTCATTGACGGCAGACCCATCGACGAGATTGCCAGCATTACGGGAATGCCTACAGGTACCGTTAAGTCGCATCTGTCGAGAGGAAAGGAAAAACTCGCAACCTACTTAAAACAAAACGGCTATGAACGAAAATGATAACATATTGATTGAACAATTCTTCAGGGAAGCTGCCGTGCAGCAGATTGAAGACAACGGTTTCAGCGAACGTGTGATGGTGGCCATTGGTGCCCAGAAACGCTCTACGCTGTGTGCCCAGAGACTGTGGACGCTGTTCTGCATTGCTGTGGCCGTGGTGGTGTTCTTCTATCTGCAGGATCTGACAGCGCTGGTGACGCAGGTGGTTGTGTTCCTGACGAACGTGGAAGTGTTTCTGCGCATACTGCCTACATCGTTCGACCTGTCCATGCTGACAGAAGGTGCAACGGCCACGCCGCTGCTCACCATCCTGCTGTCGCTGGTGGTGCTGATGGTGCTCTCCGTTATCGGACTCACACGCTGGGTCAGTCGATGGGTGTGGTAGTCATGCCGTAGGTGGTGCGCAGCACGCGGAACTCTGTACGACGGTTCAGCTGGTTACAGGGTTCCTGTTCTTCAGGTTTCAGCTGCTCAATGAATTCCTGTGTCAGCACATCGCCTTCTTTCAGGAAAGGATAACGCTCCGTCAGCTTCTTGCGAACCGTCTTGGGAACCTCTTTACCATAGCCTACTGGGGTCAGACGGTCTTTCTGTATTCCGTGTTCAATCAAGTAGTTAACAACCGACTCCGCACGTCGCTGCGAGAGTCGTTTGTTGTATTCTGAAGAACCTTTGTAGTCGCAGTGAGCACTCAGCTCGATGGTCACGTTGGGGTTCTCCTGCAACAGCAGCACCAGCGAGTCGAGAGCGGTCTTTGACTCTGGGCGTAACGTGGCACGGTCGAAGTCGTAGAAGATGTTGTCAATGAGTACGGGAGCCGTGATAGAGGCCAAGGGGAATTGCAGCGTGTGCTCTTCCGATTCTTCTGTATGCACGACGCTGATTTGTTCTGCGTGGTTCAGGTAACCGTTGCAGGTGGCGAGCAGCACGTAGTCAACACCAGGCCTCACTTCTTGAACGAACGAGCCGTCGCCGCGGACACCCAGTCTCAGGTTCGTGCCGTCGTTGCCTACCATAAACACTTGGGCTGCCGGCAGCTCGTAGCCGTCCTTCTCGTACACCCAGCCCTTGACCGTCTGCATAATCTCTGGATTAGAGAAGCTGTAGATGTGGTCCCAGCCGCGTGCATCGCCGCGATTACTGGAGAAGTATCCACGATTGAACACCCCTTCGAACGTCATGCCGAAGTCGTCGCCGTTGCTGTTCAGCGGATAGCTGGGATGCTCGATAATCCATTCGCGTAATGTGTCTGGATGGGCGATGTAGATGTCGAGTCCGCCCATGCCCTCATGGCCATCGCTCGAGAAGTAGAGGTCGCCGTTGGGACGGAATGTCGGGAATTCCTCGTTGCCTGGGGTGTTGACGGGAGCACCCAGATTTTCCACTCCCCCAGGCCCATGATCTGTGATGCGTACGCGCCAGAGGTCCAGTCCGCCCAGTCCGCCAGGCATGTCGCTGGTGAAGTAGAGCCACTGTCCGTCAGGACTGACGGCAGGATGGGCAAAGAGTGACAGCGTATCCTTGCTGAGCTGTAGCGTGGTGGGCTTGCCCCAGGCGGCGTCAGAGCGTGGGGCTGTGGCAATGGTGGCAAAGCGTGGGTATTCCGGATTGGTCTTGCAGACGGTAAGGTACATCGTCCTGCCGTCAGGCGTCAGGCAGCATGCTCCCTCGTCCTCCGATGAGTTCAGGTCTGTATCGATGGAAATGGGCCGTTGCCATTGTCCTTGCTCGTTTTTGGTGGCCATGAAGATGTCGGCATTCTTCGTGCCTGTAATGCCGCTGTACTCGTCGCCGCGTGCCTCGTTACGTGTCGAGGTGAAGTAGAGTATCTCGTTGTTGCTGCCGGCCAGCACGGGGGAGTAGTCGGCACGTCTGGAATTGAAGATGTCCATGCGCTTCACTGTGTAGCGCGAACCTTCTTCTTTCCATTGGGGTGCCAGCTGTGCAGAGCGGAGACCTGTCTTGATCATTCCTCTGAACTCTCCACTCTCACCGGTAATCTCCATAGAGTCCAGTGCCGTCTGGAACATCTTGGCAGCATCTTTGTATTGTCCGTTCTTCAGCAGCTGTTGTGCCAGTAGGAAGTAGGTCAGCGAGTCTTGCTGCTTGTAGCGGATGACGTTATTGTAGGCAGCTATGGCGCGCCCTGTATAGTTGATGCGCCGATAGCAGTCGGCCAGCTTTGCAGCACGCTGTCCACGCAACTGACGCTCCTTTGCAGGCGTCATCTGATAGGCTTTCTTGTATTGTGCCGCTGCGTCGTAGTATTCGCCCAGCGCATAGAACTTGTCGCCTTTCTTCATAGCCTGCTCTGCTCCGCATCCTGTCAGGAACGTAGCAACGACTATGATATATATAAGGTACAGCTTCTTTTGCATACCTTATTATAACGCAATGTAGAGAGATTTATTGTGTGACGGTGATGCGACGGTTTGTGGGGTCGCTCATCACGTCGTTGACGATGTCTGTAACCTGCTGCTTCAGCTCGTTGATGAACTGCTGGGCGTCGTATGTCTGATGCTCGATGTCGCGCAGCTTTTTCTCCCAGATGCCTGTCAGCTCGCAGCTCTTCAACAGGTCTTCGCGAATGAGGTCGATGAGCTCGATGCCCGTCTCTGTGGCCACCAGACGCTTGCGCTCGCGCTTGATGTAGTGGCGCTTGAAGAGTGTCTCAATGATGCTGGCACGACTCGATGGGCGTCCGATGCCGTTCTCCTTCATGGCTGCACGCAGTTCTTCGTCCTCCACAAACTTGCCTGCCGTCTCCATTGCCCTCAGCAGCGTGGCCTCTGTGTAATAGGGCGGGGGCGTGGTCATCTTCTCTGTCAGCGTGGGCTTGTGAGGACCGCTTTCGCCTTTTTCGAAGGTGGGGAGTGTTTTTTCTTCGGTGTTTTCGGTGTTTTCGGAGTTCTCTGAGTTTTCTGCCCCTTTTTCTCGGACTACTCTCCATCCAGGTTCCAGAATCTCTTTTCCTGTCACCTTAAATTCTATACTGTCAACCTCGCCCAGTACCGTTGTTGTCGAGAACTTGCAGTCAGGCAGGAACACGCCAATGAAGCGGCGAGCCACGAGGTCATACACCTTACGTTCAGCATCGCTCAGGCTTTGGGGGATGACGCCAGTGGGGATAATAGCATGGTGGTCAGTAACTTTCGATGTATCAAAGACTTTCTTCGACTTCCTGAGCGCCTTGCCGCCGATGGGCCGTATGAGGTCGGCATAGGGGGCTACTCCATTGACCTTCACCTGAAACAGTCCGTTCAGCGTCTGCGGACACTTGGGATAGATGTCGTCCGACAGGTATTGCGTATCCACACGTGGATAGGTGGTAAACTTATGCTCGTAGAGCGACTGGATGAGGTTCAGCGTCTGTTCTGCCGAGAAGCCGAACTTCTTATTACAATCTACCTGCAGGCTCGTCAGGTCGTAGAGCTGTGGAGGAGCCTCCTTGCCCTCCTTCTTCTCAACCTTCGTGATGACAAACGGCTTTCCCTCAATGGCTTGGAACGCCTGTTCACCCTCTTCCTTGCTCGTAAACTTTCCCTTCGTGGCAGTAAACGTGGTATCACGATAGACAGTGGCTAGCACCCAGTAAGGCTCTGGCTTGAAGTTCTGTATCTCTTTTTGGCGATTCACGATAAGGGCGAGCGTGGGCGTCTGCACACGTCCAATAGAGAGCACCTGGCGGTTTTGCCCGTACTTCAGCGTGTAAAGACGTGTGGCATTCATGCCTAGGAGCCAGTCGCCAATGGCGCGTGACAGTCCTGCCATGTAGAGCGGCTGATAGTCTTGCTGGTCCTTGAGTTGTGCGAAACCCTCGCGGATGGCCTCGTCAGTCATCGACGAAATCCATAGGCGTTTCACAGGACACTTTGCGCCAGCCTTTTGCATTACCCAGCGCTGTATGAGTTCACCCTCCTGTCCGGCGTCACCGCAGTTGACGATGGCGTCAGCCTGTTGCATGAGCCGCTCGATGACGGCAAACTGCTTGGTGATGTGCTCCTGTTCAATGAGTTTGATGCCAAAACGTTGGGGAATCATAGGCAGCGAGGTCAGGCTCCATGTTTTCCACATGGGGGTATAGTCGTGCGGTTCCTTCAGCGTACACAGGTGTCCGTAGGTCCACGTCACCTGATAGCCATTACCTTCCATATAGCCGTCTTTCGAGGCTGTAGCCCCAATGATGCGTGCAATGTCGCGTGCCACGCTGGGCTTTTCTGCAATACATACTGTCATAGTGCCTGCAAAGGTAGTGTTTTTCGGGCGGAAAACAAAACAATATATAAAAAAAGGTACGCGAAGTTTAGGTGTTTTCAGAAAAAGAAAGTATCTTTGCACCCGTTATGAAGAAAGTGTGGCCATACTTGGTCTTGACGTTTGCGCTGGTGACGGGCTGGGGATGTAACAATAACCAACGACCGTTGCCCTCGCAGGAGGAGCTGATGCGTGAGGACAGTCTGGAACGGCTGGCTCACCTGGAGAAGCCGCGCACATACGGTTCTGTCGAGGAAGAGATGATTATGCAGCTGCCTTACAGGACGCTGCCCGTCACTTACGAGGAGGGGTTCGAACGTGCCCTGCCCGGCTTTGGCGACATGCCTCCTACGATGGTCCCCTCGCTGCTGGGCGTGGAAAACCTGACGAGGACGAAGGCCATCCGCCTGCCTGACAAGGACAGCATTCACGTGGTGATTGTTGGTGGCGAGGATGCGCAGGGCGAGCCTGTGGTCAAGATGGTGACGTTGACGCCCAAGACGTGGGAACCCGTTGACGAGCTGACGCTGTATGAACAGACGGAGCCAGAAGAAGACGAGTTTACTGACGAAGAGGATCTGGGTGCTTTCCGTGTGGAGTTCAGCGTGACGAGCCGCTACGAGATTTACATGCAGGAGGTGTTTCAGTCCTATGTGGATGACAGCCGGCAGCTGGAAGGCGTGTCGGTGTTCAGCATAGGTCGCGACGGTCGCTTCTTCGAACTGGAGAATAACAAATTGAATCATGGAGCAGAAGATGATTGAAGTAAAGATAGAGGATGCAGCGTTGCGACAGGCTGCTGCTGAGGGTATGGATGCTTTCGTGGGCACTTTTGTTACGGCCCTGCGCGAAGCCATTGGCGGAGAGTTGACGGCAGAGACGATGAGCCAGTTGACAGCCGATCAGGTAACGCTGCTGGCGTGGGACAGTCTGCACTCGGAGGTGATGGACGGCGGCTTTGTGCAACTCATCCATAACGGTTATGGTCCGTTCATGTTCAAGAACCCTGTTGCCAAAGCCTTCAGACTATGGGGCCTGCGCGACCTCTCAAAGTTGGTGTATGACGCCCATACGCTTTATGTGAAGTACGGCCAGGAGATAGAACGTGACTGCACGGACGAGGAGTTTATGGCACTGTTCGAGCGTTTCTCTGAGTTTGACACGCTCGACGATGCCTTCGTGGAGCACGAGGAGGAGTGGACGGCCGGGATAGCCGACTATATTGATAATCATATTGAGCATTTTGCGCAGATAGCATCATGAACAAGGAACAGCAACTGCTTCGAAAGAAGAGCCCTATACAAATCAAGAACAAAAAAGCTCAGTTCGAGTATTTCTTCATTGAAGAATACACGGCAGGCATTGTGCTGACGGGTACGGAGATCAAAAGCATCCGTCTGGGTAAGGCTTCGCTTGTGGATACCTACTGCACCATCATCAATGGTGAGTTGTGGGTGAAGGGCATGAACATATCGACCTATTTTTACGGATCGTACAATAACCATGCGGCGAAGCGCGACAGGAAACTGCTGCTCACCAAGCGTGAGATTCAGAAGCTGGCGTCAGCCACTAAGCAGACGGGCTACACCATTGTGCCCACGCTGGTGTTTATTGACGAGAACGGTCGTGCGAAGATGGACATAGCTTTGTGTAAGGGTAAGAAACAGTACGACAAGCGTCAGACGCTGAAGGAAAAGGAAGACCGTCGTGAAATGGACAGAGCAATGAAAATATGAAGCGATTACAGGATATTGTCAAGGAGCGGATACTGGTGCTTGACGGCGCGATGGGCACGATGATCCAGCAGTACGGACTGCGTGGAAACAATGACGTGTTCAATCTGTCGCACCCTGAAATCATTGAGGATATTCACTGTAAATACTTGGAGGCAGGTGCCGACATCATCAGCACCAACACCTTCAGTAGCCAGCGTATCAGTCAGGCCGACTACCAGTTGGAAGACAAGGCACGCGAGATGGCGCTGGAGGGGGCACGCATCGCCAGACACTGTGCCGACGACTTCTCGACGGAGGAGAAACCACGGTTTGTCGCTGGCTCCGTAGGTCCTACGAACAAGACTTGCTCGATGTCGCCTGACGTGAATGACCCAGCGCGTCGCGACGTGACCTATAGTCAGCTATACGAGGCATACATGGAGCAGATGGATGCGCTCATTGAGGGGGGGGTGGATGTTCTGCTGATAGAGACCATCTTCGACTCGCTCAATGCGAAAGCTGCCATTGATGCTGCGCTCAGCGTCATGCAGCAGCGAAAGGTCGAATTGCCACTGATGCTCAGTGTTACCATCAGCGATGCAGCAGGCCGTACGCTCTCTGGCCAGACACTCGAAGCGTTTTTGGCTACTGTCAGTACGTATCCTGTATTCTCCGTTGGACTGAACTGCTCGTTTGGTGCCGACCAGATGAAGCCCTACCTCAGACAACTGGCTCGACGTGCACCTTATTATATTAGTGCCTATCCGAATGCAGGACTTCCCAACTCGATGGGGCTCTATGACGAGACACCCGACTCGATGGCTCCCAAGATTGGAGAGCTGATTGATGAAGGACTGGTCAACATCGTGGGTGGCTGTTGTGGTACTACGGAGGAGTTTATCCGCAGATATGTGCCACTCGTAAAAGGAAAGTCTCCTCATCAGCCGGTAGCAAGGCCGCAGACCATGTGGCTGAGCGGACTGGAGCTGTTAGACGTTACTTCTGAAGTGCGCTTCGTGAATGTTGGTGAGCGATGCAATGTGGCAGGCTCGCGCAAGTTCCTGCGGCTCATCAAGGAGCGGCAATACGATGAGGCGATAGCCATTGCCCGTAAGCAGGTGGATGATGGAGCGCTGGTGATAGACATCAATATGGACGACGGTCTGCTTGATGCGCGCCAGGAGATGCAGACGTTCCTCAACCTCATTGCCGCAGAGCCTGATATTGCCCGTGTGCCTGTGATGATTGACTCGTCTGACTGGAACGTGATTACCGCTGGCCTGCAATGTGTGCAGGGTAAGAGCATCGTCAACAGCATTTCACTCAAGGAGGGTGAAGAGGCGTTCCTCAGTCATGCCCGTGACGTGATGCGCTATGGTGCTGCTGTGGTGGTGATGTGCTTCGACGAGCAGGGACAGGCTACAACCTTTGAGCGTCGTATAGAGATAGCCCAGCGAGCTTATAAACTGTTGACCGAACAGGTGGGCATGAATCCGCTTGATATCATCTTCGACCCCAATATACTTGCCATCGCTACAGGAATGGAGGAACACAATATGTATGCTGCAGACTTCATTCGTGCTACTGCTTGGATCAAGGAGAACCTGCCTGGAGCCCACGTCAGCGGAGGTGTCAGCAACCTGTCGTTCTCGTTCCGAGGCAATAACTATATCCGTGAGGCTATGCATGCTGTCTTCCTTTATCATGCTATTCAGGCAGGTATGGACTTCGGCATCGTGAACCCTGCCACGAAAGTGACGTATAATGTTATTCCTGCAGACCAGCTTGAGATGCTTGAGGATGCCATCCTAAGGGGCAAGCCGGAGAAACTGATTGAAACTCCTCTGTTGGCCTCCGAAGGGGATACTAAGACCTCTCCTCAGGGAGGTAAGGAGGAGGTTCTCTCTCTTGAGGAACGTCTTGAGCAAGCGCTTGTACGTGGTCTTGGCGACCATCTTGAAGAGGATCTGAAGGAAGCCTTGCAGAAATATCCGCGTGCCGTTGATATCATTGAGGGACCCCTGATGGCTGGCATGAACAAGGTGGGTGAGCTCTTCGGACAAGGTAAGATGTTCCTGCCTCAGGTGGTTAAGACGGCACGTACCATGAAGCAGGCCGTTGGCATTCTGCAGCCTTATATCGAAGCTGGACAGGTGGAAGGTGCAGCGAAGGCCGGCAAGGTACTGTTGGCAACGGTGAAGGGCGACGTACACGACATCGGCAAGAATATTGTTTCCGTTGTGATGGCGTGCAACAACTACGAGGTCATCGACATGGGCGTGATGGTGCCTGCTGAGGATATTGTGCGTAAGGCAAAGGAAGAGCATGTGGACATGATAGGACTGTCAGGTCTCATCACACCTTCATTGGAAGAGATGGTCAACGTGGCTCGCGAACTGGAGCGCGCAGGTCTGCATATACCCATTATGATAGGTGGTGCGACAACCAGCGAAATGCATGTGGCTCTGAAGATTGCACCCGTCTATGGGGGACCTGTCGTATGGTTGAAGGATGCATCGCAGAATGCTCTTGTGGCGCAGCGTCTGATGGCAGAGGAACAGCAAGTGGAACACGAGCTGGACGAGAAGTATGAACAACTGCGTATGGGTTACGAGCAGGAGCAGCAACAGTTGCTGTCGCTGGATGAGGCCCGCAAGAATAAGCTGAAACTTTTTTAATTAAGGAGTAAGGAGTATGGTGTATGGTTAAGAATATTGTATTTGACTTAGGTGGTGTTATCATGACGCTGTCGCAGGATCAGGCCATCGAACGTTTTGAGGGTTTGGGGCTGAAAGACGCTCGTCAGCGTTTGAATGCATATACGCAGAGTGGTATCTTCGGCGACTTGGAGGGTGGCAGGATTGATGCCGAGACCTTCCGCTTGGAACTGAGTAAGCTTGTGGGCCATGAAGTGACGTATGATGAGTGCTGCTATGCGTGGCAAGGTTACTGTAAGGAGGTGCCGCAGCGTAATCTCGACTGTCTTCAGCAGTTACGTAAGCAGGGCTATCGCGTCATTCTGTTGTCGAACACCAATCCGTTTATGACGGCCTACACCCACAGTCCTGCCTTCGACGGACAGGGACATGCGCTCACTGACTACGTGGATGTCTGTTACCTGAGCTTTGAACTGGGTGTAATGAAACCCGACCCGCTCATTTTCAGTAAAATGCTGATGGGCGAACAGATACTGCCAGAGAATACGCTCTTTGTTGACGACGGACTTCGCAACGTGGCAGCTGCCAGTGAGATGGGCATGCACACCTTCTGTCCGGAGAACGGTGCAGACTGGACAGCGGAAATATATGAATATATAATATAAAGTAACAATATATGAAAAGATTTATTATAGGCATTTTAGCAGTAGTATGCTGTTTGAGTAATGTGATGGCGCAGCCTAAGCGCGAGTTTCGTGGTGCGTGGATTCAGGCTGTGAACGGCCAGTGGATTGGACAGTCCACGGCGCAGATGCAGCAGACACTGACAGCGCAGCTCAATGCTTTGCAGCGTATGGGTGTGAATGCGGTTATCTTTCAGGTTCGTCCTGAATGTGATGCGCTCTATCCGAGCAACATTGAGCCTTGGAGCCGTTTTCTCACTGGTCAGCAGGGAAAAGCCCCCAGTCCTTACTGGGACCCCTTGCAGTGGATGATTGACGAGTGTCATCAGCGCCACATGGAGCTACATGCCTGGATTAATCCCTATCGTTCCAAGACAAAGACAACGAGTGTTTTGGCTGTGAGCCACGTCAGCCAACGCTTTCCCGAACGTGTATTTACCTATGATAATCAGCTGATCTTGAATCCTGCCATGCAGGAGAATCGCGACTATATCTGCTCGGTTGTGGCTGACATCGTCAAACGTTACGATGTTGACGGCATCCATTATGATGACTATTTCTATCCCTATCCAGCAGCAGGAGAAACCATCAATGATGATGCAGAATATGCTGCAAATAATAATGGTCTGAGTAATCGTGGCGACTGGCGGCGCCATCAGGTGAACCTCTTTGTCAAGCAGGTTTACGAAACGGTGCATGACATTAAGCCTTGGGTGAAAGTGGGTGTATCGCCTTTTGGTATCTATCGTAATCAGAAGAATGATCCCAACGGGTCGCAGACGAATGGTCTGCAAAACTACGACGACCTCTATGCTGATGTGCTTTTGTGGGTAAATAACGGCTGGGTGGATTATAATGTTCCGCAGATTTACTGGGAGATTGGCAATAGGGCTGCTGACTACAATGAGCTGATACACTGGTGGAACCGTTATGCTGCCAATCGTCCATTATATGTAGGTGAGGATATTGAGCGTACTGTGAAGTTTGGTCAGCAGCAACAGAAGATGGCGCTTTACGACGAGTGTCCGAACGTCAGTGGAACAGTCCTGTGGTATGCAAAGGCTGCCGTTGACAATGTGGGTGGTTATGCCACACAATTGCAACAGCGTTATTGGCGTACACCAGCCTTGCAGCCCCTGATGCCGTTCATTAGCAAGAAGATGCCCAAGAAACCCCGTAAGGTAAAGGCTGTATGGATGTCTGAGAACGAGTATGTGCTTTGCTGGACGCCGCCGAAGGGAAGTGACTGGCAGCGCGAGGCTACGGAATATGTGGTCTATCGCTTCCGTCATGGTGAGGACGTTGACATTGATGATGCCTCACACATTGTTACGATAACAAACGACACGTTCTATCGTCTGCCGTTGGGAGACTTGACAGAACGCTGGACATACGTGGTGACTGCGCTGAATCGCCTTCAGAATGAGAGCAAACCTGTGAAGGTGAAAGTGGAGCTATGACTCTTTGATTAGCTCATCAAAGAACGTATCAAGGTCTTTGTCTAGGTCGGGCAGCAGTTCGCCGCTCAGGATGACGGTATCGCCATCGGCACAATACAGTTCGGCAATGTGTTCGCGGTCATCGTCTTCAAGTACGAAGGAGAATGGGCGCAAGATAGACATTTGCTCTACCATCTCGTGCAAGTTGCCATGTAGCACGTTGCGCAACAAGGCAGTTGCTTCCTCGTAGAAGTTCTCTTCCTTGCTGTCTATCCATTGTTCAATGACAACACGTGTGATTTCATTGTCGTCATCGTCGAAGGCGACAAGTTCTCCCGACTCCTGCGTGACGCGCAGGTGGATGTCAGTCAGGATAGTGGCTTCTTCATTCGAAGGGAACTTGGCTGCCACTTTACGGATAGCCCGTTCAATTTGCTGGATGGTTTGCTCTGATGTTTCCATGTTGTGTGACTTGTTTTGTCTGCAAAAGTAAGAAAAGAATGTGATAATTGCAAACGATTACGACTTTTTTTCAAAAAATAATCACACTTCGCATGCCACTCTACACTTTTTTTAGTACCTTTGCAAACACATATAACAAATTCATGAGCGCGAAAGTTACACATGCAGGTGTCGTGGAGAGCATCGACGAAGGCAGGGTTCGTGTACGTATCGTACAGACGTCCGCCTGCGCCGTTTGCAAAGTAGCTGGCCACTGTAACGCTGCGGAGGCGAAGGAAAAACTTGTTGATGTTTTTACAGCTGACACCCATCGATGGAAGGTAGGCGATGCCGTGAAGGTGGCTGCTTCGCAGCAGATGGCTGCACGGGCCCTCTTGCTCGCTTTTGGACTGCCGTTGCTTATAATGCTGGCAGTGTTGTTGCTGGTGTTGACGCTGACGGGTAGGGAAGGGCTTGCTGCTGTCTGCGGACTTGCTGTCCTGCTACCGTACTACGGTGTGCTGTGGCTGTTCAAGAACCGTCTGCAGCAACGTTTGGCGTTCTGGATAGAAGAGAAATAATACTGAAACAAATAACAAACAAAGCATTTATGGATTTCATTTTGATTGCAGTAACAGTGTTGGGAGGCATCGGACTGATAGCCGCCTTGGTGCTGTTTGTCTGCTCTAAAAAATTTGCCGTCTTTGAAGATCCGCGTATAGCTCAGGTAACAGAGCAGTTGCCTGGAGCCAATTGTGGCGGATGTGGCTTTGCCGGTTGTGGCGGTCTGGCTGACGCGCTTGTTAAAGGCGCTGATGCAGGTAGCATCGACGGGCTGATGTGTCCTGTGGGCGGTAGTGAAGTAATGGGTAAGGTGGCCGACCTGTTAGGTTTAGCCATTGCAAACACAGAACCGATGGTGGCAGTGGTACGCTGTAACGGTACTTGTGAGTTACGCCAGCGGATTTCCAAGTATGATGGCTTGCGTACTTGTGCAGCCATGAATGCCTGTGGTGCAGGCGAGACGGGCTGCGGCTTCGGCTGTCTGGGATGTGGCGACTGTGTCAGCGCATGTCAGTTTGATGCTATTCGCATGAATTCTGAAACAGGTCTGCCTGAAGTTGACGAAGAGAAGTGTACGTCGTGTGGTGCCTGTGTGAAGGCTTGTCCGCGTCACATCATCGAGCTGCGTAAGAAGGGACCGAAAGGTCGTCGTGTATTCGTCAGCTGTGTTAACAAGGATAAGGGACCTGCTGCCATGAAGGCCTGCAAGGCTGCCTGCATCGGTTGCGGCAAATGCGAGAAGGAGTGTCCCTTCGGTGCTATTACCGTCGAGAGCAACGTGTCGTACATTGACTTTACGAAGTGCCGTCTCTGCCGTAAGTGCGTGGCTGTTTGTCCTACAAAGGCTATCCACGCTGCAAATTTCCCGGTTCCTAAACCGAAACCGGAAACCCCGGAGGCTCCAGAGTCTTCGGTTCAATCTAACGAAAAGAAGGAGGAAACCGTATGAACGCAAGAACATTCCGTATCGGAGGTATTCACCCCGAAGAAAATAAGCTGACCCATGAGGTGGCTACACAGGTGGCTCCGCTGCCCAAGCAGGCCATTTTTCCGTTGTCGCAGCACATCGGTGCCCCTGCTAAGCCTGTTGTCCAGAAGGGCGATAAGGTCAAGGTGGGTACGCTGTTGGCTGAGGCTGGAGGCTTTGTGTCGGCTCCTATCTATTCATCTGTCAGTGGAACTGTCTTTAAGATAGATTCTGCTATCGATGCCACAGGCTACCGCAAGCCCGTCATTATTATTAATGTGGAAGGTGACGAGTGGGAAGAGAGCATCGACCGCTCCGACAGGTTGGAGAAAGTGGCTGATCATCCTGACTTGACTCCCGAAGAAATCGTGGAGCGCGTAAAGGTTGCTGGTGTCACGGGTATGGGTGGTGCTGGCTTCCCCACGTTTATAAAACTTACTCCGCCGCCTACGGCCAAGGCCGAGTGTGTGATTATCAATGCCGTGGAGTGCGAGCCGTATATCACTGCTGACTATCGTCTGATGATAGAAAAAGCCGACGAGATACTCGTAGGCTTGGAGTTGCTGATGAAGGCAGCAAAGGTGACGACGGGTTATATTGGCATTGAGACGAATAAGCCGGCTGCCATCGAACTGTTGGCCAAGAAGTGCGCTGATGTATTTGGACAAAGCGAATATCACGTTGAGGTAGTACCCCTCAAGCAGCGCTACCCGCAGGGCGGCGAGAAACAGCTTGTTGATGCCGTCATTCGTCGTCAGGTGCCAGCCCCCCCTGCCATACCTGTCAATGTGGGTGCTATCGTGCAGAATGTGGGTACTGCTTTTGCCGTTTATGAGGCCGTAATGAAGCACAAACCGCTCTTTGAGCGTTATACTACGGTGACGGGCAAGCGTCTGCAGAATCCTGGCAATTTCCTAGTCCGTATGGGCACGCCTATGCAGACGCTTATTGACCTTTGCGGTGGCATGCCCGAGGGTGACAACAAATTGCTGGCAGGTGGTCCGATGATGGGCAAGGCGCTCACTTCGACCGAAGTGCCTGTCTGCAAGGGAACGAACAGTGTGACGATTATCAGTGGTGACGAGGCTGTGCGCAAAGAGCCGCAGCCCTGCATCCGCTGTGCCAAGTGCATGGGGGTCTGTCCTATGGGACTGGAGCCATATCTGTTGGCTAAGCTGTCTGCAGTGAAAAACTGGGAGCGTGCAGAACAGGAGGACATCGTCTCGTGCATCGAGTGTGGCTCATGCCAATTTACCTGCCCTGCTCACCGTCCGCTGCTTGACAATATCCGCTTAGGCAAAGCCACGGTCATGGGAATCATTAGAAACAGAAATGCAAAGAAGTAATATATGAGTAAGTTAATAGTATCATTATCGCCTCATGCACACTGCAACGACAGTGTGGAGCGCAATATGTATGGCGTCATCATCGCTTTGCTGCCTGCGCTTCTTGTGTCGTTCTGGTTCTTCGGAGTCGGCTCGGCTATTGTGTGTGCTACGAGTGTTATAGCCTGCGTGCTTTTTGAGTGGGCCATCAATAAGTTTATCCTTGGACGTCAGCAGAACAGCTTGCTTGATGGCTCGGCTGCCCTCACGGGTCTGCTGCTTGGCTTTAACTTGCCGTCGAATCTCCCCATCTGGATTATCGTCATCGGCGCACTGGTAGCTATCGGAGTGGGCAAGATGTCGTTTGGCGGACTGGGGCAAAACATCTTTAACCCTGCATTGGTGGGACGCTGTTTTCTTTTGGTGTCGTTTCCTGCACAGATGACTTCATGGCCGAAGATTGGACAACATCTGAGTTATCTTGATGCTGAGACAGGTGCTACGCCACTTTATTACATGAAGGAAGCCATTAAGACGGGTAACTTGAAGGAACTGGAGAAAGTGCCCGATTCACTGTCATTACTGTTGGGTAACGGCTACGCAGAGGGTATGGGCACCATTGGTGAGGTGTGTGCTATAGCACTACTTTTTGGTCTGGCTTATATGTTGTGGAAAAAAATCATCACGTGGCACATCCCTGTCAGCATCATCGGTACCGTCTTTGTGCTGGCTGGTCTGCTCCACTTGGCAAATCCCGTTTATGCTGATCCCCTGACTGTTATCCTGAGTGGTGGTCTGATGTTGGGTGCCATCTTTATGGCTACTGACTACGTGACGTCGCCCATGACAGCGAAGGGACAGATCATCTATGGTGTGAGCATTGGTGTGTTGACGCTTGTCATCCGTAACTGGGGCTCTTATCCCGAAGGTATGTCGTTTGCCATTCTCATCATGAATGCCTTTACACCTATTATTAATATGTATGTCAAACCCAAGCGCTTCGGTGAAGTGCCCGAAAAGAAATAAGGAGGACGCATCATGAAGAAACTTGAATCATCATTATTGAACATGACGCTCGTCCTGACAGGCGTGGCTGTCATTATGGGTGGCATACTTGCTTACGTGAACCATCTGACCGAGGGCCCAATCAGTGAACAGAAGGCCAAGACTCTTGCCGATGGTATCAAGAGTGTTACGTCAGAACGATGCCAAGGGCAAAGAACTCGTCTATATTATCTATCAGACAAAAGATGCTCAGGGCAAGGACTTAGGCGCTGCTGTGGAGAGTACCACCAACGGCTTTGGCGGTGACTTGAAGGTGCTGGTAGGATTTAATCCTGAGGGAAAGATTCTGGGTTATACCATTCTTGAGACGGCAGAGACACCAGGACTTGGTGCCAAGGCCGACAAGTGGTTCCAGAAGGGCGGCAAGGGCAACATAATTGGCAAAGACCCGAAAGAGCCCCTTGACGTGAAACCTGTTAAAGGGGGCAAGGGCGATGTGGATGCCATTACTGCCTCTACCATTACCACACGTGCCTTCCTTTTGGCCGTGAACAATGCTTACAAGGCTTATAAGATAACGCCTGTCGATAGTCAGACGGGTGCCACTAAAAGAGAAAAGGAGGTAAAGCAATGAATTATATTGATATCATCAAGAACGGCATCGTCAAGGAGAACCCCACGTTCGTCCTGATGCTTGGTATGTGTCCTACGCTGGCCACTACGACCAGTGCCATGAACGGCCTGTCGATGGGTCTGGCTACGATGGCCGTGCTCATCTGCACGAACGTTGTGATTTCTTGTCTGAAGAGTGTGACGCCCGACAAGGTGCGTATCCCTGTGTTCATCGTTGTCATTGCAGCGTTTGTTACTATCCTGCAACTGGTTATCAAAGCCTACCTACCTGACATCGACGCATCGCTGGGCCTGTTTATCCCGCTCATTGTGGTAAACTGTGTCATTCTCGGTCGTGCTGAGGCTTTCGCAGCTAAGCAGTCGCCCGTTGCATCCCTGTTTGACGGCCTTGGCATCGGCTTAGGCTTTACGTTGGGTCTGACGCTCCTCGGCATCTGTCGCGAGGTGCTGGGTGCCGGCAGCATCTTTGGCTTTACGCTGCTGCCCGAGACCTACAACATCCTGCTCTTCGTGCTGCCTCCGGGAGCCTTCATCACTTTGGGATTCCTCGTTGCGATAGTCAATAAACTTAGGAAAGCCTAGATAATCCTAGGAAATCCTAATTAAAACAAGAAATTATGGAATACGTATTAATTTTCATCAGCGCGATATTCGTCAACAATATCATCCTGTCGCAATTCCTCGGCATCTGCCCGTTCCTCGGCGTGTCGAAGAAGGTAAGCACTTCGCTGGGTATGTCTGCAGCTGTTGCCTTTGTGCTCACGCTGGCCACCATCGTTACCTACCTGGTGCAGAAGTTCGTGCTCGACCAGTTTGGCCTGCAGTACCTGCAGACCATCGCGTTCATCCTTGTCATCGCCTCGTTGGTGCAGATGGTAGAGATTATCCTCAAGAAAGTGTCGCCCGCACTCTATCAGGCGTTGGGCATCTTCCTGCCGCTCATCACGACCAACTGCGCCGTGCTGGGTGTAGCCATCCTCGTTATCCAGAAAGACTTTGACCTCGTGCAGTCCATTGTCTATGCTTTCTCTACGGCCATCGGCTTTGGCTTGGCGCTGACGGTGTTTGCTGGGATGCGTGAGCAGATGGAGCTGTCCGACATTCCCAAGGGAATGCGTGGGACAGCCATCGTGCTCGTGGCAGCCGGTCTGCTCTCGTTGGCCTTTATGGGCTTCTCGGGCGTTGACGGCGGTCTGAAGGTGCTCTTCGGCCTATAAAAAATTATAAGCTGATGGGGAACGTGACGCGTATGCAGAAGTTCCTTCCCATCCCGCTATATCCTCTTCTTCCATCACCTGTTGCGTAGTCAATATATTTGAGACGCGACAGGTGATTCTGATATACACGGTCAAACACGTTTTGTAGCGTCAGGTGCACAGAGGCAATGTGACGGCGGTGCCAGTGCAGGTCAGTGCCTGCCGACAGGTCCCACAGGGCGTATGCCGGTGTGCGAGTTTCCGTGTCGTCTGCCATGTAGTAGTGGTTCTGTGCCAGGTTGCACTCCATGAGCAGGCTGACGTATGCGTTGCAAAGGTTGAACTTTGAGCTTTGGGCATATTCGTACCTCGAACCTCGTACCTCGTACCCCGAATTGTGATGCGTCAGCTCATACTTTAGCTCCGACGTCCACCGAGGGGCAGGCGTCATGGGCAGATAGCGTGTCTCTTCGGGCTGGTGCAGTTGTTGGGCATCGACAAACGAAAAGGTGTTTTCAAAGTGCAGCTGGTGTATGGGGTGCACATCTACGCAGGCCTCAAAGCCCAATAGCCGTGCGTCGCCCTGTGTATAACGATAGAAATGCAGCCCTTCCTCCATCCATCCGGTCTCTTCCTCGCTCAAATCCCTGACAGCATAGATATAGTTGCTGATGCGGTTGGCAAAGAGTGCTACCTGTGCAGAGACGTAGTCTGACGAGAAGTCTATTCCGAGGTCTGCCTGCAGACTATGTTCCGACTTCAGGTCGTGGTTACCCCGTTCGTAGCGATTGGTGCCTTCGTGCTCACCGTTTGATCCCAGTTCGCTCATGTTCGGTGCCCGGAATCCTCGGGCTATGTTCAGTCGTATGTTCAGTTTGGGTGTAGCCTGCCATACGGCACCGATGCTTCCCGTCAGTCCGTTGAAGTTACGTTTGAAGTCGGTGAATCGCTCCTCGCCATCCTCTTCGAGAGCGTAGCTGTGCAACATGCGTCGGTCGAAGCGTATGCCGCCCTCTACATGTATAGGGCCGAGGTCGTGGGCTGCAGTCATGAAAATGCCGGCATCCAGCAGTCGGTAGGCTGGTATTAGCACCTCCTCGCCGAGGTTTTGTGAGCGTTGCCACATACCTCCTACGCCAGCCGCCAGTTTCCATCCTGCAAGGTCATCTACGAGATAGCGTACGTCGTACGTCAGCGTGTGGAGCCGGAAGTACAGCTCATACTCGTCTTCACTTTCCTCATACTCCTGTCGTTGGTTCTGCTGATAGCCGAATGTGGCACGCAGACGGTTCTCGCCTATCCACAGCGAGTTGTCCCAGATGGCCTTGTAGTGACGCACATGCTGGAAGGGCAGGGGAATAGAGTAGGAAGCCTCCCTAAATCCCTCCAAAAGGAGGGACTTTCCTGCGGGCTCCGTAGGTGAGCCTCCCCCTTCGGGGAGGTCTAGTGGGGCTGTTATTCCCGGCTTCAGGTGATAGTATCCCAGCGTCAGGTGGCTGTAGCCCCACCGTTTGTTCAGTCCGAGCATGGTACTCAGCGCCTCCTCGCGGAATTGTGTGCCAGGCACGTAGCCGTCGTGGTTGTTCTTGTACTGATGTGCCAGCTTCTGGCTCCATCGTGCGTTCCATACGAAGCCGTCGTGGTTGCCTGCCATGTTGAGCGAGTAGCCGAACAGTCCGTTGTTCGTCTGGTACTCCGAGCTGACCGAGCCTTGCAGCGTGCCCATTGGTGCGATGCGTGCCGGGTGGAAAAGCAGCACGCCAGCCATTGCGTCCGAGCCATACATCAGCGATGCTGGTCCCTTCAGTATCTCTACGGAGCTGACGGCTTCGGGGTCTATCTCTATGCCGTGTTCGTCGCCCCATTGCTGTCCTTCTTGTCTCACCCCGTCACTAATGGTTACAATGCGGTTATAGCCCAGTCCGCGGATGACGGGCTTTGCTATTCCGCTGCCTGTAGTAATCTGTGCCACGCCAGGCTGCCGGCTGATGGCATCAATGAGGTTGGTGGCTGCTGTCGAGTGGAGGTCGCGGCTCGAAATGATGCTGACAGGTGCCGGTGAGTGACTCAGTCGTGTCTCTCCAGTCAGTCCGGTTACTACTACTTCGTTCAGTTCCAGATGTTGATAAAATACGTCGGCCGTGTCGCCCACGTTCTGTGCTGCCATGCTTACTGAAACGGCAAGCAATGGCAGAAAAAAATATTTTTTTGTCATTGTGCTATTTTGTTTTGTTAATGATAATTACAGATAGATTAATCAAAAACAAAACGGTGGAGCACGTGAAGCATGATGAGTTTGTGGACGCGTCGGACATGATACGGTATTCGTGCGGCACGTCAGAAAAACGAGACAGGCAGTAGCAACCAGTGTCGTAACTGCAGTCTCAAGATATTGTAGCGAGAAGAACTGACAGAGCACACAATCGGTCAGCGTAGTGGTTGAAACCGTCAGGTGACCGGCATGCGGCTGGTGGGTGATGCAATCCACGCAGGAGTCTTCAGCAACTGCTACCGTCTCATGCGTATGCAGGGCAGTCAGCATGAGTGTGGATAGCAAAATAATTGCAAGTATTCCAGCGTATAATCTTCGTTTCAGTTCCATTTCGCGTGCAAAGGTAGTATAAAATTCAAAAATGTAAAAAAGTAAAAATGTAAAAATGGTTAAGCGGCTGCAAATTCTCTCCTCCCTTCTCTCTCCTCTATCCTCTTTTTCGTATCTTTGCATCGCGAAATGGTAAATAGACAACGCGAAATATATAAGGTGACGCTTGTGGGCGGAGCAGTCAACGTGGTACTGCTGCTCTTCAAGTTTGTGGCAGGCATTGTGGCAGGCAGTGCTGCAATGGTGGCCGATGCCGTCCACTCGCTCAGCGACTTCGTGACCGATGTCATCGTGCTTGTCTTTGTCCGCATAAGCAGCAAGCCCAAAGACAAGTCGCACGACTACGGACACGGTAAATATGAGACCTTGGCAATGACCTTCATTGGTGTGGCGCTGCTGATTGTCGCGATGGGAATCATCTATAGTGGAGTGACGAAGATTGTGCAATGGGCTGGCGGGGCACAGCTGGAGGCTCCCGGTCTGCTGGCGCTTTGCGCAGCCGTCGTATCAGTGGTGCTCAAGGAGGCGGTCTATCGCTACTCGATGGTCAAGGCACGCCAGCTCCAGTCGCAGGCTCTCGAAGCTAACGCTTGGCATCATCGTAGTGATTCGCTCTCGTCCATAGGCACTTCTGCAGGTATTGGTGGTGCCATCTTTTTAGGACAGCGCTGGACGGTGCTCGACCCTGTGGCATCTGTTGTTGTGGGCTTGTTTATTGCCAAGGTTGCGGTGTCGTTGCTGCGCGACGGCATTGGCGACCTCATGGAGCGTTCGCTGCCCGACGAGGTGGAGACGGAGATTCTGCAGTTGGCAGCCTCCGTTGACGGTATCGCCGAGCCCCACGACCTCCGCACGCGCCGCATCGGCAACCACTACGCTATCGAGCTACACATTCTCATGGACGGCAATGTCACTCTGCACGAGGCTCACGACAAAGCCTCCGAGGTGGAGCGCCTGCTGAAGCAGCACTACGGCCCCGAGACGCATATTGCCGTTCATGTAGAGCCGAAACAGTCTATTTGGCGCACTCCCTGAACAGACATGCAGAGAACACAGCCTCTATGACCATCATGATGGCGGCCAGCACGTAGGGCGGGTACATCAGCCCCAGAATGAGCGACGCGATGGGGACGATGATGGAGAACACCATGTAGCTATTCGACTGGTAGAGCCATGAGAACGGCATAAGGTGAGCGCCGAAAATCATGGCATAGACCATTACCATCTTCTCTGGTACAGCCGCATACACCCACATGGCAATCAGAATGTAGAGCATCTGGTTGATGCTGAACAGGATTCCAGCCTTCGTGAGCGGGTTACCCTTTCCCTCGAAGTCAATCTTCAGCATTTTTGACAATCCCCATGCCAGGGGAAACAGTACGGCGGAGCAGCAGAACACCGCCAGGTTTTTCTGTTCCGTTGTCAGATTGGTGAGCTGTACGGCGAGTATCAGCCCCCAAATCACGATGGATGCCAGGATGAAGTGCAATCCTCGTTTCTGTCTGCGCGCGCAGTCTTTCTGCAGTTCGTTCAATTCCATGATTATTCTTTGTTTTATGGTTTTGCCTGCAAAAGTACAAAAAAAGAGGAAAGAGGAGAGAATTTGCTGCCGCTTAACTTTTTTTACTTTTTTACCTTTTTACCTTTTTACCTTTTTTCGTATCTTTGTGCGCGAAAACCTAAAAACGATGAAACAAATCAACTATAAAGCCTTGTTCGTCATGGGGACCATCATGATGGTCACCACGATGAAAGCGCAAGTATCGGCCTGTGGCCCCGTGCCTAATGAGAACCAACAGCGGTGGCAGGTCATGGAGATGTATGCGTTTATCCATTATTCACTGAACACCTATACCGACCAAGAGTGGGGCTTTGGCAACGAAGACCCGCAGCTGTTTAATCCCTCCGCCCTCGACTGCCGCCAGTGGGCGCGAGTCTGCAAGCAGGCAGGCATGAAGGGCATCATCTTCACCGCTAAGCACCACTGTGGCTTCTGCATGTGGCCGTCGGAATATACCGAGTATTCCGTCAAGTACTCCCCGTGGAAGCAAGGTAAGGGCGACGTGGTGCGTGAGCTGGCCGACGCCTGTCGTGAGGAGGGGCTGCAGTTTGCTGTCTATCTCTCGCCCTGGGACAGAAATCATCCTGACTACGGCCGTCCTGAATACGTAACCTATTTCCGCAATCAGCTGCGCGAGCTGCTCACCCAGTATGGCGACATCTTCGAGGTGTGGTTCGACGGTGCCAACGGTGGTGACGGCTGGTATGGCGGAGCCAACGAGACGCGTACGATTGACGGTAGGACCTATTATGGTTGGGCGGAGACGTTCAGGATGATACGTGAGTTGCAGCCCCGTGCCGTCATCTGGAACGATGGCGGCGACCGCGGCGACCTGCGTTGGGTGGGCACCGAGGCAGGCAATGTGGGCGAGACGAACTGGAGCCTCATGCCCTCTACGGGTGATACCCCTTACCAGATGCTTCATTATGGTGTGGAGGATGGCGACGTGTGGTGCCCGGGCGAGACGAATACGAGCATACGCCCCGGCTGGTTCTATCACACCACGGAGGATGAGCACGTGAAAAGTCTCTCCAAGCTCATGGATACCTATTACAAGTCGGTGGGGCGCAACTCCACGCTGCTGCTCAACTTCCCCATAGCCCCTAACGGCCGCATCCATCCTACGGACAGCCTGCGAGGCATTGCGTTTAGGAAAATGATAGATGACGTCTTCATAAAGGGACAAGTAGCGTTTAGCGTAGATACCCTAAGCTCTACATGCTACACACTAAACTTCAAGCAGCCTGTGGCTGTGAACCGTTTTCTGGCTGAGGAGGACATTGCCCTTGGTCAGCGCGTCAGGAAGTTCATGCTCGAGGCCTTTGTTGACGGCCAGTGGATGCCGCTGAAGGATGAACTCGTCGATCATGGCGACGGCCTGACCACTATCGGACATCGTCGTATTATCTGCTTCCCCACCATCACGGCAACAAAGCTGCGTTTCACCATCACAGATGCAAAATGTGAGCCGGTCATCAAGAAGCTAGGCGTCTATCTGGCACCCGTGCTGACGGGTGATATCCCTGACAGCGGCGAGAAGAAGTCGTCAGGCCTGCACATTTTCTTTGGCTCGCCTAAGCAGATGTTCATTGACTGGGACATGGAGCGGACCGTCAGCGCCTTCCGCTACCTGCCGCCTCAAGATACGCAAGAAGGTATCATCACTCATTATACCCTGTGGGGCTCTACCGACTGGGGCAACTGGACCAAGCTGGCTTCAGGCGAATTCTCGAACATTGTCAACAACCCCATCTGGCAGACCATTAAGTTTAGCCCTACCAACGTCCGCGTCCTGCGTTTCGAGGCAGACCGCCTAACCAGTGGCGAACGTATGGGCTATGGCGATATAGAAATAAAATAGAGATATGAAGAGTTTTTGGATATTAGCTATTTGCTGTGGACTATGCCCCATTAGTACCTCGGCACAACCCCGCGACTGGGAGAACCCAGCTGTGCTGGGCATCAATAAACTGCCGTATCACGCTACGTTACAGCTTCCGTCGCGTGAGAAGGAATGTAAGGAGATTGTAAGTCTCGACGGACAATGGCTGTTCCATTGGAGTCGTAATCCCGAAGAGCGTCCGCAGGATTTCTACCGCGAGGACTACGACGTGAGCCAGTGGGGAAAGATTTCCGTCCCTGGCAACTGGCAGACGCAGGGCTACGGCACACCTATCTATATCAATATAGACTATCCTTTCGTGAAGGACCGCCCCAGCGTGACCACCGAGCCGCCGCAGGACTGGACGGCCTACGAGAACCGCAACCCCGTGGGCTCTTATGTGACGTTCGTCGATGTGACTAAGGAACAGCTGCAGCAGAATCTCATTCTCCACTTCGGTGGCGTGCATTCAGCCTTTTACCTTTGGGTAAACGGCAAGCAGGTGGGCTACAGCCAAAACTCCATGTCGCCGGCAGAGTTCGACGTGACGAAGTTCATGCGTGCCGGACGAAACAAAATTGCCGTAGAGGTGTATCGCTGGAGCGACGGCTCGTATCTCGAGGATCAGGATATGTGGCGCCTCTCAGGCATCTTTCGCCCCGTGCAACTGTGGGTGCGGCCGTTGGTGCATATCTGTGACTATCAGGTGACGGCGGTGCCGAACGATGACTATTCGCAAGCCAAAGTGAAGGCCGTCATCTCTATCTGTAACACGGGCAAAAAGACAGCGAAAGTCTATCCAAGCATGGAGATAGACGGCAGAGCTGACATGACGGAACTACAGGTCAATGCCGGCGATACCATTAACTGTATTTTCGACTTCACATTGGATAACCCACGACTATGGTCAGCCGAGAAGCCAAACCTCTATCCGTTCAGCGTCGAACTCAATACCTCCCCCGATGGGGGGAGGCAGGAGGGGGCTGAACACTTCGACAATCACCTCGGCGTGAAGAAGGTGGAGGTTGTCGGCGAGGTCTTCAAGATTAACGGCCAGAACGTGAAGCTGCGCGGCGTGAACCGTCACGACCATCATCCCCGTACAGGCCGTTATGTCGATGATGCCACTTATGAAGAGGACATACGCCTGATGAAGCAGGCCAACATCAATTTCCTGCGCACCTCGCACTATCCTGACCGCGAGTATCTTTATGAGCTCTGCGACCGCTGGGGCATCTACGTGATGGACGAGGCCAACCACGAGACACACGGTTACGGTTATGCCAACGACGTGATGGGCAACGACTTGACGTTCCAGCAGGCTCATGTGGATAGGGCAGAGTCGTTGGTCAAGCGCGACTTCAATCACCCCAGCATCATCCTCTGGAGTCTGGGCAACGAGGGTGGGGTGGGCCCCAACATCGAGGCGATGTATAATAAGGTACGCGAGTTCGACCAGACACGTCCCCCATTCTACGACAGCGACCGTCGCTACTCAGCCATCTGGGACGACAGTTATCTCTATCCTGACGACCTGCGCCGTAACGCCCAGCAAGTGACCGACAAGCCCTTCATGATGCGTGAATATGCCCACGCCATGGGCAATTCCTGTGGCAACCTGCAGGAGTATTGGGATGTCATCTATGCAGACTCCAGCATCTGCGGTGCTGCCATCTGGGACTGGGTGGACCAGGGAATCTTGAAAGACGGCTATTATGCCTATGGTGGTGACTTCTGCGATAAGCCTAACGACGGACCGTTCTGCATCAACGGACTCATTGCCCCCAACCGCAAGCCCCATCCGCATTATTACGAGGTGCAGTACGTCTATCAGCCCCTGCAGTTTAGCCTCACCCCTAACCCCTCTCCAAAGGGCGAGGGGAATGATGACACCTCGGAAAATATCTATGTGGTCAGCCGCGACTGCTTCACCGACCCAAGCGAATATGAGATTACCCGCGACACGATAAAATATGATGACGAAACGCTTCTGAATGTCTATGCCCGTCTGCGTCACGATACACCTTGGGCCAAGAAAGGTTTTGTGGTGGCACGTGAGCAGTTTGTTCTCCAGTCGTCACAGTTCTCCCTGGCTTTTGCCGGTAGGGATGCCGTAGCAGAAGAAACCGAAGAAGGCTTTGTTGCTCCTACGGAGAACGGGTCTATCACCATCTCAAAGACCGGTGCACTTACCTCATGGATTGTCAATGGCGAGGAGATGCTCCAAGCTCCGCTGGAGCCATATTTCTGGAAGCCGGAGAACGACAACCAGAGCGCGGCCCACTTCGCTGAGCGAACCGTCGTCTGGAAGGATGTTGCTGACAAGCGTACCATCAAGTCTATCCAAGTGAAAGGCCGTCAGGTTATTGCAGAGATGTCGTTACCCATAGGTGCTGACCTTACATTGACTTACGACTTGAAGGCCGACGGCCGCATCATGGTAGATATGGACTACCGACCCACAGATTCCTTCCTCCCGGGAAGGACGGAGGGAGAGGTCCCCCTGATGCCGAAGTTTGGTATGCGCATGCGTCTGCCGGCTGACTTTACCCAGATACGCTATTACGGCCGGGGCCCTTGGGAGAACTATCCTGACCGCAAGCGCTCCGCCTTCCTTGGTGTTTACGAAATGCCGCTCAGCGAGTATGAGACGGAGTACATCCATCCGCAGGACAACGGCAATCGCTGCGACATCCGCTGGTTTGAAATCGGGAATCGGAAATCTGGAAATCGAACATTAAGAATTGACGGTTTCCAGCCTCTCTGCATCCGTGCGTGGGACTACGGCGAAGAAGACCTTGAGGGCGCGCGTCATCCCAATGACATTCCCCGTGGCCGCTTCGTTAATCTGAACATCGATCTCAACGTTCACGGCGTAGGCGGTGCCGACACCTGGGGCAAGCGCACCCTGCCGCAATACACCATCGACGCCAGTCAGCCCCACCATTACAGTTTCATACTCAGCACGGCGTTTTGACGTTTGGTGGTTTCAAGAAAAAGGAGGATGAGTTGCCCTTGTCGTTTTTGCGTTCAGCTTTTGCGCCTACGCAAACGGTTGTTTGCGCGTACGCGAATGGTCGTTTGCGCGTACGCAAACAATCGAAAGGTCGTACCTATCCGTCCCTTTCATGGCACCTATCTCTTCATCCCCTCCCATGAACGTTCGTGTTACAACGGATGCATCATTGTGTTTCACTGGTGCGAGGGTGCCGTTTTTAGTAGGCGTGGTCGTCGTGAATTTCCTGGCGGTCGAGCTTCTTCTTGTCGATGGCTCGCCAGGCATAGACAATGTAGGCAAGCACGAAGGGAACGAGCAGCGAGACGTAGAACATAGTGCGCAGGGTGAACTCACTGCTGCACGAGTTCTGCAGCGTCAGCGACGACTGCAGGTCGGCCGTCGAGGGGTAGTAGGCGGTGTTGTTCCACGCCGAGCAGAGCAGCAGGGCGAGCACGGTGAGCACGGTGCCGATGCCGGCAGGCCAGATGCCGCTGTTGTAATCCTTGGACCAGACAGTCTTTCCGATGCCGTAGAGCACGAGTACCACACCTATTAATAATAAGATGAGCAGATACCACATCTGGAGCAGGTTGTGCAGGTACTTGTTAGGCTCCATGAAGACCTCGCCCGTAGCGGGGTTGACGGCAAAACCGTCCTTCAGCAGCAGGTGGACGAGGTAGGCCACGAAGAGAATGAGGAACGGCACGGCAGCACCGATGAGGCGCACAGAGCCGCGCGAACGGATGTCCTCGTCGTTGACGTTGTTCATGACGTAGAGGATGCCCAGCACGCGGGCAAGGAATACGACGGCAAAGCCGAAGACGAGCACCCAGGGGTTGAGCAAGGCATCAAGACCGTGAGAGGCGTTGGCCCAGGAGGAGATAGCCTCCCCCTGCCCCTCCAAAAGGAGGGGAGTAAGCATGTTATCCTTGGCGATAACGAAGTTCGAGCCTTCGTAGAACGTGGCTACGGCGCCGCCAAGGAGCAGCGGGCCCACGATGCCGTTGAGCGTCAGGCAGAACTGGAAAGTCTTGGGGCCGAGGAAGTTGCCGAGTTTGTTCTGGAACTCGTAGCTGACGGCCTGGACCACGAACGTGAAGAGGATGATCATCCACAGCCAGTAGGCTCCGCCGAACGACGTGCTGTAGAACAGCGGGAACGAGGCGAAGAAGGCTCCGCCGAAGGTGACGAGCGTGGTGAACGTGAACTCCCACTTGCGTCCTGTGGAGTTATAGACGAGCCGGCGTCCCTCTTCCGTATAGCCCAGGCTGCGGGCTACGGAGTTGGCTCCCTGCACGAACAACAGGAATACTAATAATGCACCAAGGAGCGATACTATGAAGCACCAGTAGTGCTGTAAGAATTCGTATGTCATGATTGTGGTCCTTTCTTGATTTGTTTGAGTAAGATGCTGATTTCCACACCAAGCAGAATGGTGAAGAGAATGAGGAAGAGGAAGAACGTGAGCATGACCGAACCGGACTGCAGGTCACTGACGCTGACCCACGTGGGGAGCATGTCCTGAATGGTCCACGGCTGACGGCCGAACTCAGCGACGAGCCAACCACTCTCGGAGGCGATGTAGGCCAGGGGCACCAAAGCGATGGCTGCCCAATAGTGCCAAGCGGGCAGTCGGGCAATGGAATAGCTGTCGGCTTCGGTCTCTGGCAACAGATGAACGGCTGCCAGCACGCGGCTCGTGATAATCGACAGATAGGGAATCTTGAACATCAGCAGGATGATGACGGCAAAGAAGACGATGAACAGGCAGCCCATGCCGACCATGATGCGGAACGCCCAGAAGTTGACTGGGATGAAAGGCACGAGGTCGGCTTTGTTCTTGATGTAGCCGTAGCCGAAATACTTCATGTTCTGGTTGATGGCTGACAGGTATTGGTTGATGGTGGATTCATCTGCGCCGTCTTTCTTCGCCTGACGGTAGGCTGCCAACGCAGAAATAGCCTGTCGGCCGCGCTGAATCTTCTCGTCGATGGAAGGCTCCACCTCGCCGTTGGCATTCTTGTAGCCACCTCGGAGGATGTCGATGATGCCCGGCACGTAACCCTGTGGGTCGTCTGTGGCCATGATGCTCAGCGCATAGGGAATATCAATCTTCAGCGGGGCAGACTCCTCGTTCCGGTAGTCAGGCTGGCAGAGCGGATTGACCCACGCCACAGCCGTCAGTCCCTGCCCGGTACCACCGTTGTAGAGTGCCTCCATAGCAGCCAACTTCATGGGCTGCACCTTGGCAACCTGCTGACCGCTGATATGACCGGTGAAGGCTGCCATCAGCGAGGCAATGAGACCCACCACAGCAGCAATCTTGATGCTCTCGGTGGCCAGACGAACCTCGCGACGTTTCCATAGGTACCAGGCTGACACGGCCACGACGAAAATTGCACCGATAATCCAGGCCGAGGTCACCGTATGGCAGAACTTACCTACAGCAAACGGCGACAGCGCCACGTCGAGGAACGACACCATCTCGTTGCGCATGGTGTCGGGATTGAACTCGCAGCCTACGGGATACTGCATCCACGCGTTGGCCACGAGAATCCACCAGGCGGAGATGGTGGCTCCCAGACCGGTGAGCCACGTAGAGGCGAGGTGGAAGCCTGCCGACACCTTCTTCCAACCGAAGAACATGACGGCTACGAACGTCGATTCCATGAAGAAGGCCACGATGCCCTCGACAGCCAGCGGTGCGCCGAAGATGTCGCCTACGAACCAGGAGTAGTTGGACCAGTTGGTGCCGAACTCAAACTCCAGGATGATGCCTGTGGCGACGCCCATGGCGAAGTTGATGCCGAATAGCCGCTGCCAGAACTTGGACATGGTGAGCCAGAAGTCATCGCGCTTGCGGTAATAGATGGTCTCTACGATGCCCATGATGACGGCAAGACCCAGCGTGAGGGGTACGAAGAGCCAATGGTAGATGGCTGTCAGCGCAAATTGTGCCCTCGACCAGTCGATGGTGCCTGCGTCAATGTTTAATAATAGGTTTTGTAGCATAATATCTGAAATTTAATCTTTAATGTTTAACGTCTTTGTGGCCACGTAGTCGGCCTCACCGCCCTTTTCTGTATGGGTGGAGAGGAAGTCGGGGAAGAAGAAAAACTTCAGGACGGCAAAGATGATGACGAGCTTGATGATGATGACCGCCCAGAGCTTTTTGCCCAGCGTCATGCTGCGAAAACCGTCTGCATACAGGTCGTAGGCTCTGTAGAGGAAACTCTGCTTGTTCATAGGCTGCGGTCAGTAAGAAAGTTATAACATGTTGCAAATATACAATAAATATGCTCTGATTCCAAATTTTTTTTAATTTTTTTTGTGGTTAATGTGGAAACTGCTATCTTTGCAGCGTTTTATTTAAGGTAAAAGAATGAAGAAGTATGTTTGGATTCCTCTGGTGCTGATTATCCTGCTGTTGCTGGCAGGCATAGGCTTCTTGGGATATAGTTTCATGCAGGAGCGTGAGGCCAACGAGGCTATGCAGGAGTTGGCAGCGTTGGATAAGCAGGAAATGGAGCGTGAGTATGAGCGCTTTGCACAGCAGTACAGCGAGATGAAAACGCAGATTAATAACGACTCCATCATTGCACAACTGACGCAGGAGCAGATGCGCACGCAACAGCTGCTGCAGGAATTGCGCAAGGTGAAGGATGACGACGCACGCGAAATAGCCCGACTGAAGAAGGAACTGGCCACGGTGCGTGCCGTGCTGCGCGACTACGTGATGCAGATTGACTCGCTGAACCGCCTGAACCAGAGCTTGATAGCCGAGAATACCCGCATACAGGGCGAGTACGACGAGGCAACGCGCAGGATTGAGGGACTGAGCAGCGAGCGGGCGTCGCTGTCGGAGCGTGTGGCCATTGCCGCACAGCTGGACGCCAACGCCATCACGATGACACCGCTGAAGAAGAACCAGAAGCCGGCGAAGAAGATGAAGGACTGCACGACCATCAGCGTATCGTTCAACATTGCCCGCAACGTGACGGCCAGCAACGGCCAGCGTACCGTCTATGTGCGCATCAACACCCCGACGGGTGAGGCGCTGAACGGTGGAGGCACCTTTACGTACGAGAACCGTGCGATGGAATACTCCATGAAGAAGGTGATTGAATATACGGGTGAGGAAACGCCCGTGAAGGTCTATTGGAACGTGAATGAGTACCTGAGCGGCGGCAGCTACTCCGTGAGTGTTTTTGCCGATGGTCACATGATAGGTTCAAGAACGTTCGCGTTTGAGTAGGACCCCTCCCAGCCTAAGACCCCTCCTGACCTCCCCTGTGTAGGGGAGGGGTGAATGCTAAAATTAAGAATTAAGAATTGAAAATTGATAATTGAGAATGAGAAAGATGAATAATCAAGGTACGAGGTACGAGGTACGAGGTGTGAGAATAGCCTCACTCGTTTTACTTTTTTACCTTTTTACCTTTTTACCTTTATCTGTTTCTGCTCAGCGCCTGCTGACGCTTGACAGCTGTCGGGCACTGGCCTTGCGCAACAACAAGCAGATGCAGGTGTCGAAGGTCAGGCAGGATGTGGCATACAACGTGCGCCGTACAGCACGCACGAAATACTTGCCTCATGTCAGCGCCTTGGGCGGATATGTGCATACCACCCGTGAGGTGTCCATTCTGAACAACGATCAAAAGACGGCCTTGAACAATCTGGGTACGTCGGCTGCTACGGGCATTGGCAATGAAGTGGGGAATATCTACAATTCGCTGCCGGCATCGACACAGGCCTTGTTAGGACAACTGGGACTGACGAGCGAAGGCATCATGCAGTTGCTCAACCCGAAGCTGGGCAACTTGGCTACTCATCTGAACGGCTTTGGACAGGGCATCGTTGATGCGTTCCGTACCGACACTCGTAACGTCTGGGCGGGCTCCATCATGGTGACACAGCCCGTATTCATGGGCGGCGCCATCATTGCCTACAACAAGATGGCCGACATTGGTGAGGACATGATGCGTAATAGCGCTGACGCACAGCTGCAGTCAACGCTCTACGATATTGATAAGGCCTACTGGCAGGTGGTGTCGCTGAAACACAAGAAACGGCTGGCTGAGGCTTATCTGGAGCTGGTGCAGAAGCTGGACAACGACGTGAACAAGATGATTGAGGAGGGCGTTGCCACACGCAGCGACGGACTCAGCGTCGATGTGAAGGTCAACGAGGCCGAGATGCAGGTGACGCAGGTCAACGACGGACTGGTGCTGTCGAAGATGCTGCTGTGCCAGCTCTGCGGTCTGTCGCTCGACGAGGAGATTCTGCTGGCTGACGAGGACGTGGACGAATTGGCTACTGAAGACATCGTGCCGCTGATAGACACGGAGGAGGCGGTCAGCAACCGTCCGGAGATTCGCATGCTGCAGAATACCGTCGATCTGAGTCGTCAGGCAACGAACGTGCTGAAGGCTGGCAATCTGCCGCAGGTGCTACTCGTAGGTGGCTATAGCATCAGCAATCCTAACGTTTTCAACGGCTTCGAGAAGAAGTTTGGCGGCATGTGGAACATCGGCGTGCTGGTACGTGTTCCCGTATGGAACTGGGGCGACGTGGCCTACAAGGTACGTGCTTCGAAGGGTGTGACGACCATTGCCGGGCTGGAGATGAACGAGGCTCGCGAGAAGATAGAGCTGCAGATTAGCCAGAGCCGGTTCCGTGTGACCGAAGCTGGTAAGAAACTGGACATGGCTCGCACCAACATCAAACGGGCAGAGGAGAACCTGCGTACGGCAAACCTCGGGTTTAGCGAGGGCGTCATCCAGCCCGTCACCGTGATGGAGGCCCAGACGGCCTGGCTGCAGGCTATGTCGCAGAAGATTGATGCGGAGATTGACGTTAAGCTCAGTCAGGTGAACCTGAGGAAGGCAATGGGCGTGCTGAAATAAATGATATAAATGAAATAACGTAATTACGTAATAACGGAAAGAATTATGTCAAACCAACAAGAAAAAACACAACACAATAACATCCTGCTGGCTATCGCAGGATTTGCATTGGTGGTGATCATTGTAGCCCTGATAGGTTTCTTTGCCTTGGGACGTGACCCTGAGCTGATACAGGGACAGGTGGAAGTCAGCGAGTATCGCGTGTCGAGCAAGGTGCCGGGACGCATCTTGGAAATACGTGTTAAGGAGGGCGACTTTGTCAAGGCTGGAGACACGCTGGCCATTATCGATGCGCCGGAGGTGCGTGCCAAGATGGAACAGGCTCAGGGTGCTGAGGCTGCTGCAGCAGCATTGGAGCTGAAGGCCCAGAACGGTGCCCGTCAGGAGCAGATACAGGGTGCCTACCAGGTGTGGCAGCAGGCCATGGCCGGTGTGGAGATTGCCAAGAAGTCGTACGACCGCATTCAGCGCCTGTTCGACGAGGGCGTGATCAGTGCACAGAAACGTGACGAGGTGTATGCCAACTACAAGGCAATGGAAGCGCAGGAGCGGGCTGCCAAGAGTCAGTACGACATGGCTGTCAATGGTGCACGCCGTGAGGACAAACTGGCTGCTATGGCACAGGTGAACCGTGCTCGTGGAGCCGTACAGGAGGTTACTTCTTACATCAACGAGACGGTGCAGATTGCCCAGATGGACGGTGAGGTGAGCAGTATCTATCCCAAGGTGGGAGAACTGGTGGGCACAGGTTCGCCTATCATGACCATCTCTGTGATGAACGACTTGTGGGGCACGTTCAACGTACGTGAGGACCAGCTCAATGGCATGGCTGTCGGCACTACGTTCAAGGCTTTCGTCCCTGCGTTCAACAAGGAGATTCAGATGAAGGTCTATTATATGAAGGACCAGGGCTCGTATGCTGTATGGAAGGCAACGAAGGCCAACGGTCAGTATGACCTGAAGACCTTTGAGGTAAAAGCCCGTCCCGTCGATAAGCTAGAGGGACTGCGTCCTGGTATGTCACTCATTGTGAAGTGAAAAAGAGATAAGTGAAAAATGAATAGTTTGCCGCTGTGGTAAAGATACGTCAGATATTTCAGATATTCATGCGTGAACTGCTGATTCTGCGTCAGAATCACGTTTACCACTTCTGTATGGTGGCGTTCCCCATACTGGTGATTTTCTTCTTCACCTCTATGTTGGACGACGGACTGCCTACGAAGTTGCCTGTGGGTATCGTCGATCTGGATAACACCAGTACCACGCGAGCACTGTCGCGTAAACTGGAGGGCTTCCAGATGTCGCATGTCGTGGCTCGCTATCCCAGTTACTCGGAGGCCCGTCATGCCATCCAGCGTAATGAGATTTACGGATTCCTGTATATTCCGAAGGGAACAACAGAAAAACTGCTAGCATCACGTCAGCCGAAGATTTCCTATTATTATACTTACACCACACTGGCGGCAGGCTCCATGCTGATGAAGGACCTGAAAACCATATCGTCTCTTGGCTCAGCTGGCGTCGGCATGGCTACCATGCAGGCAAAGGGACTCTCCGACAGTCAGATACAGACGTTGCTGCAACCTATCCATGTGGACCTGCACCAGATAGCCAACCCGTGGAGCAGCTATAACATCTATCTGACGACGGTCATGGTGCCTGGTATCATCATGCTGTTCATCTTCCTTATTTCCACCTACTCGCTGGGTACGGAGCTGAAGTTCGACTCCTCGAAGAAATGGATGGCGATGGCTGATAACAATATCACGGTGGCATTGTTGGGAAAGTTCCTGCCGCAGACGCTTATATGGCTAGCTATCGTCTTTGGCTATGAATACTACGTGTTCTACCATCTCGGCTTCCCACATTCGGGCGGCCCATGGATGCTGGTACTCTTGGGACTTATGCAGGTGCTGGCCTCCCAAGGCTTCGGCATCTTTGCCTTCGGACTGATACCTTCGTTGCGCATGTCGATGAGTATTAGCTCGCTGTGGGCGGTGCTCAGCATCTCGATGGCAGGCTCGGCCTTCCCCGTCATGGGCATGGACGGAGCGCTGCAGTCGATGTCGTGGCTCTTCCCCCTGCGCCATTACTGGATGATGTACCAGATTTGCGTGTTTAACGGTTACCCGCTCATTGAGGCGTGGTTCCATTTTGCTGCCTTAGCGGCCTTCATGTTGCTGCCTTGGCTGGTTGTTAAGAAGATTAAGAATGCAATGCTCACCTATGTCTATATTCCATAACATATATCAGATAGTACAGGATGCCTGTTTCATTTGGCGAAAGGAGATGCAGCGGGTATTTAAGGACGAGGGTGTGTTCTTGTTCTTCCTGGTGGTGCCCATTGCCTATCCGTTAATATATTCGTGGATTTACAACAATGAGGCTGTCCATGAGGTGCCTGTGGTGGTGGTCGATGACTCTCACTCGGCGCTCTCGCGACAGTTTATCCGCATGTGTGATGCTTCGCCCGACGTGCGTATTGCCTATTACGCCCAGGACCTCGACGAGGCCAAGTCGCTCGTCAGCCGTCAGTTGGTGAAGGGCGTCTATCATATTTCCAGCAGTTTCCAGACGAAACTACTACGCATGGAACAGGGAACCATCAGCGTCTATTGCGACATGAGCATGATGCTGACCTATAAGGCTATCTTTCAGACAGCGCAGACGGTTGCTATGCAGATGGGTAGCGGACTGACCACACAGTTGGGCGACCATTACACCAAGCGCGAGGAAGTGGTATCTGCCCGTCCACTCGACTATGCAGACGTGCCGCTGTTCAATCCGCAGGGAGGCTATGGCTCGTCGGTATTGCCTGCTGTGCTGATGCTTATCCTGCAGCAGACGCTGGTGCTGGGCATTGGCTTGTCGGCAGGTACGGCACGCGACGAGAATGCGCACCGTCACCTCATTCCTGTCAATGCACCGCATTATGAACATACCTTCCCCATTGTGCTGGGTAAGTTCATGTGCTACTTCATGATTTATGCCGTCATGGGCGCGTGGCTCGTCACGGGTGTGCCGCGACTGTTCCACTTCCCGCAGCTGGCTACGTGGTTCCCCTTGCTCATGTTCATGATACCTTATGTCATCGCTTGTATTTTCTTCGGCATGCTGGTGTCGTGTATGGTGAGGTATCGCGAGAATGTGATGCTGCTCATCGTCTTTGTCAGCATCCCGTTGCTGTTTATGTCGGGCGTCAGCTGGCCACAGTCCAACATCCCCGGCATGTGGCAGGGTGTATCGTGGATATTCCCTAGCACGTTTGGCATTAGGGGTTACATCCGTCTGAACTCCATGGGAGCAGCACTACACGATGTGGAGTTCGATTATTGGATTCTCTGGCTGCAGGCTGTCATTTATTTCATTCTGGCCTGCTGCGTCTATCGCTTCCAGTATTTCATGGCCAAGCGCCATGCGAAGAAGTACGGGGAATAACTTACTATTTCACTCCAACAATCTTTGTCGGTGCCTGTTCGCGGTTGCGGCGGTTCACGACCGTCACGACGCTCTGGGCGAGGTTGATGAAAGCTAGTCCCGTCATCGAATCACTGTTCAGGGCGGCGGGCTGTCCCTTGTCGCCACTCTCACAGATGCCCTGTACAAGCGGTATTTGCGCCAGTAGGGGCACGTTCATCTCTTCCGACAGCTGCTTACAGCCTTCCTTGCCGAAGATGTAGTAACGGTTCTCGGGCAGTTCGGCAGGCGTAAACCACGCCATGTTCTCCACCAGTCCGAGTATGGGTACGTTCACCTTCTCGTTGCGGTACATGTCGATACCCTTGCGGGCATCGGCCAGCGCTACTTGCTGTGGCGTAGAAACGATGACGGCGCCTGTGATGGCGAGCGTCTGTAAAAGTGTCAGGTGAATATCGCTGGTGCCCGGTGGCGTGTCGAGGATGAAGTAGTCAAGCTCGCCCCAGTCAGCATCGGCAATGAGCTGCTTCAGCGCATTTGTCGCCATGCCGCCGCGCCAAAGCGTAGCCGTCTCGGGTGCCACGAAGAATCCTATCGACAGCAGTTTCACGCCGTACTTCTCGATGGGCTCAATGAGGTCGCGCCCATCCACGTTGACGGCGTACGGCCGGGCATCCTCTACCTCAAACATCTTGGGCATGGATGGTCCGAAGATGTCGCAATCCAGCAGTCCCACCTTATAGCCGAGCCGAGCCAGTGCGATGGCGAGGTTGGCCGCCACCGTGCTCTTGCCCACGCCACCCTTGCCTGAGCTGACGGCAATGATATTCTTCACTTGCGGCAGCAGCTTGCCTACCTCCGGACGCGGCTTCGACTTGTACTCGGTCTCAATCTCGACTACGATGTTCCCGGACTCTCCGGAATTTCCGGAATTTCCGGGATCTGCGGCCTGCCTACAATGGTACTTGATGGCGGCTTCGGCAGCTTTCACCGTCGATTTTAGGAACGGGTCGGTGTCGCGCGGAAACTCCAGTACGACCTTCACGCGCCATGGCTCGCCATCGTGCTGTGGGGCGCTGACGGCGGGTGAGTCGGCTACCATGCCACTCTCTACAAGGTTTTTCTTCGTGCCGGCATACGTCACCGTAGCCAGCGCATCCATAATCAGTTTGGGGTATAATGTCATTGTTTATTCTATTTTGCGCGTACAAAGTTACAAATTTTTTTCGGAAAAATGATGAAAGTCCAAAATATTCTGTATCTTTGCAGCAAAACCGAGGATTTATGGGAAAGCATCTGTGGAATATCATCGTGCTACTGTCGTTGTCGCTGTGTTGGACAACGTCACAGGCACAGGAAGTGACGGTACCTTCATCGCCACCGCCAGCCAGTGGAGGAACTGTTACGGATTATCGAGCGGTTGCTGCCGACTCGTTGAGGCTGCAGGTCGATCCTGTGTTTACTGTTCCTGACCAGATGCGTGAATTGTCTGATAATCATGTTGGCTATGATGTGCCGTCGAGTTCGCAGAGCAGTGCTGCGTTCCGGCTTTGGGATGGAGCGGCGGTAGGCGTTTATGGAGGTATGGACCACATGCCTGGACTCATGGATCTGAATGCCGGTTCGGTAGTGTTATATCAGAACTTCGGACGGCTGCACCTTTCGCTGTCGGCTAATGCCAGCAAGTACTGGCTGCCCATGCAGAGCACGCTGTTGACGCAGTATGGCTTTGGTGGACACGTGAGTTACGATGCCGCCAGCTGGCTGACGCTCCATGCCTTCGGCAACTACTATGCCGGTGACCTGCGCCTGTCGCCTGCCATCAGTCCGTATGTCTATACGACGTCATTCGGCGGCTATGCCGATGTGCAGTTCAGTAAGAACTTCGGTGCCAACCTTGGTGCGCAGCAGTATTTGAATCCCATGACGGGACGTTGGGAAACGGAGCCTATCGTCTCTCCCTACGTCAAATTCAATAATGGCGCAAAGCTGGAAATTCCCCTTGGTCATCTGCTCAAGGAAGTGATATGGGGAAAGGACCGCCGCACTCCCTTTGGAAATACACCAGTGCCGATTATGATGCGGCCCTTTCCGTAATCATTTGTAACATTCGAAAATCTTGTTCACCTCATCGCGCTTCATCTTCGGGGTCAAAAGGCTGACAATCCAGGTGACGGGGAAACCGCCCACCATGGCAATGGCACCGCAGTTGATGGGGTTGATGGGGTTGCCCAGCAACATGTTGACGACGGTAATGCCGACGCCCCAGATGAAGCAGGCCCAGACAGCTGCTGTGGTGACACCGCGCCAGTAGAGACCCAGCATAAAGGGAGCGAGGAATGCGCCAGCCAGTGCACCCCACGAGATGCCCATGAGCTGGGCGATGAACGTGGGCGGGTTCAGGGCAATGAGCACGGAGATGACGATGAAGAAGACGATGAGCACACGCATGATGACCACCTTGCGACGCTCAATCTTCTCAGCCACGATGTCGTCGATGCTACCATCCTCTACCTCACCGGGCAGCGATTTCTTGTCGCGGTAGATGAGGTCGAGCGTCATTGTCGAACTGGAGGTGAGCACCAGCGATGCCAGCGTTGACATGGATGCTGAAAGCACGAGCACCATAACCAATCCGATGAGCAGGTCAGAATCAACGGCCTTTTCAAGCATGGTGGGGATGATGTCGTCGAACTTGTAGCTGTGACGTGCTTCGTTCCATGCCGGTTCGCCGAACAGTCGTCCGAAACCGCCAAGGAAGTAGCATCCGCCGGCCACCACGAAGGCGAAGATGGTCGAGATGATGGTACCGCGCTTGATGGCGCTCTCGTCGGTGATGCTGTAGAACTTACCCACCATCTGCGGTAGGCCCATCGTGCCGAGCGAAGTCAGCACGACAACACCCAACAGACTCATGGCATTGGGACCGAACCACGACGCGAAGTCGCCTGGCTGGAAATTCTCGTAGAGCGGGCTCTCCATGTCGTGCTGTGTCAGCGTTGCCTGCTGCATCTTGTGGAACGCCTCGGTGAGTCCGCCATGTGCGTTGAGCACGACGATGATGACGGCTGCAATGCCGAAGAGCATGATGATGCCCTGTATAAAGTCGTTCATGGCTGTTGCCTTGTAGCCGCCTAGTATGACATAGACGGCGGTTAGTACGGCCATGATGATGATGCAGTATTCGTAGGGGATGTGGAATCCCATGTCGAAGAGCTTGGAGATGCCGCTATAGACGCCTGCCGTGTAGGGGATGAGAAACACGAAGGCAATGACCGATGCCACGACGCGCAGTCCCTGACTCGAGAAACGCGTGCCGAAGAAGTCAGGCATGGTGCGGCTCTCAATGTGCTGCGTCATGAGCTTCGTGCGCTTGCCCAGCAGCAGCCATGCCAGCAGCGAGCCTATGATGGCGTTGCCCACGCCGATCCATGCGCTGCTGATGCCGTACTTCCATCCAAACTGTCCGGCGTAGCCCACGAAGACCACTGCCGAGAAATAACTCGTTCCGAAAGCAAAGGCCGAGAGCCAGGGGCCCACGGCACGTCCGCCGAGTACGAAACCGTCCACACTGCTGGCCTGTTTGCGGGTATAGAGTCCCACGCCAATCATCACGGCCAGAAAAACAACTGTTATAAGAACTTTGATTATCATGTCGTTATTACGTTATTTCTTTATTACGGGAGGGGTTTTAGAACGCCACTTGCACCTGTGCCTGCAGCCAGTTGTAGTCTTTGCTGCTGATGTTTTCTCCGCAGAGGCAGCGCGTGTATTGCAGCTGCAGACGGCACTTCTTGTAGTACCAGTACTGCACGCCGATGGTCAGGTTCGTCTGGTCCCAGCCGTCCACGCCGGTGTTGCGGTCGAACGTCTCGCCGCTGGCTACGATGTCCAGTGCATCGACCACGGGAATGGCTGCTGTGACGTAGCCGCCGCGCGAGCCCACGTCACCGTCCTCACCGCCGAGCCACTCAGCGCGGATGCTCAGTGGACGAGCCTCTTTGTACTTGCTGCCAGTGTAGGGCGTTGACTTGTACTCCGCGCCCACCGAGTAGCGGTTGCGCTTGTAATTGTCGCCTGGCTTGATAGTGGGGTTCCACGCTGCCGTGTTCACGGCGCAGCCCGTGCCCAGATAGCCCGAGCCCACGATGCGCAGTCCGTCGATGGGCTTCACTTCGAGCTTGGCAATGAAGTCCTTCTGGTTGTTCAGGTCGCGGCGGTTGATGCCCTGTCCGCTCATCAGCGCCAGTTCGTAGTGCAGCTTGTTCTGCAGCAGGTCGCCATAGACCATCAGACCCATGTCGCGGCCGTAGTTCACGCCGTTCAGCGGGTCGGGTCCTTCGCCTGCCAGGTAGAGCACTGCCTGCGAATAGACGTCAATGAGTTCGAGTTGGGTGGGGGAGAGCGGGTTCTCCATCGAGTACGAGTGCTTGAACTGTCCCAGTCGTACGCTCAGCGCGTTGTCGTTCGTCACGCGGTAGTCGGTGTAGAACTCCTGTACGACGCTCGAGAAGTCGTGCATGAAGAGGAACGACCAGCGGTCGGTGATGCGAGCCTTTGCCCAGAGCAGCGTGCGCTTCAGGTTGTAGGCATTGGTCTTCTGCCCGTTGATGTCCTGGTACGACCAGCCGGCCTGTGCGTATCCGTTCAGCGTGATGCGCGACGTTAGTTCCTGCATCCAGTCGGGCTGCTCCTTCTTGTCCTGTCCCATGGCGGCCGGGCTTCCCAGCAGCGCCATTGCCACGACGAGCGTGGCTTTGCGAATAAGTCTAATTGTCATGGTTGGTTATAGTTTTTTGTACATTCTAATTATTTGTAGTCCCTGATGCGTACGTCGATGTCAGAGCCTGCCAGCAGCATGGTCACGCGGGCAATGGGCGTCTCGCTGTAGTGGTAGGGGAAGAGCACGCGTGGCTTGATGAGCTTTGCCGCCTTCACCAGCTGCTCGGGTGTCATGGTGTAGGGCTGGTTGCAGGGCAGGAAGGCCACGTCGATGTCCTTGATGTCGGCCATCTCGGGAATGTCCTCCGTGTCGCCGGCAATGTAGATGCGCAACCCGTCGAGCGTCAGTATGTAGCCGTTGTCGCGGCCCTTCGGGTGGAACTGCTCGCGCCCCTCGGTGGTGTTGTACGCCGGCACGGCCTCGATGATGATGTCGTCGGCATACGTCAGTTTGTCGCCGTTGGCCATGGCCACGCCGTTGAACCAGATGTTATACACGCTCATGGGCTCGTAGATGCTCGTGGCAGCTGTGCGCACGGCGGCTATGGCCTCGCGGTCGAAGTGGTCCTGATGCTGGTGGGTGACGAGTATGATGTTCGCCTTCGGGAAGTCAAAGTAGTTCGTGACGGGCTGCACCACGTCGTGCACGGGGTCCACCTGGATCTCCGTTCCGTCATAGTTGATTTCAATACTGGCATGCTTGATGCATGTAATGGTTACTTTCTTACCCGACTGTGTGGTGAAAGTGTCGGTCTTGCGCACCTGTGCGCACGCTGCTGTCACCGCCAGCAACAGCAGCATTGTGGTCAATATTTGTTTCATACGGGGGACAAAGGTAGTAATAATCAGACAAAATGCAAAAGAAAATTACGTTTTTATTTGGTTTTTCTCGTAATATCAATGTTCAGGCTCAAATCGCATCGATTTAGCTTCCCCGGTTTTCCGGCGAGCCCAAATCGCATCGATTTGCTTTATCTATATGGAAAACCGGCCGACATCTGCCGATGCCAGCCGGTTCTTTGTGCTGATTTGAGTTTTTTCGTGTCTTGTGTTACGTCGCTCACCGTCACTTCATCTGGTCCTGAAGGCTTCTGATGTGGTCGGAGGCCATGTCGAGAGTTATGACGAGGGGTGAGTTCTTGTCGTTCTTGGCGTCGGGGTAGTTGTACTCCCAGAACGTCCTGCTCAGGCCGAAGTCGAACTCGTTGTAATACTTGAGGATGTCCCACTTCCAGATGGCGACCTTTGCGCCAACCTCGCCCCAGAAGCCGAACTTCGAAGTGCCCTTAAACGTGATGGGGTCTGCGGCCGTCGGCGTAACCTTCAGGTCCAGGTTCAGTGCCAGCTGCGGGCCTGCGGCGATGGAGGGGCCTACCACCTTTTCGAAGAGGATGTCGCAGCCGAGCATGACGCCGACGCCTGCATCGACCTTGAAGTTTCCGGTAGGAGGAATGAAGGAGAACTTGCTCTTGATGGGTTCAATCTTGCTGAGGTTCTTCCACTGCGAATCCTTGTACTCGGCACCGGCAATGAACTTGCTGCCGTACTCGTACTTGATGCCGGTGTAGAGACTGCCCTCGCACTTGGCCTTCAGCTTGAAGTAGAGGCTGGGCTTGAACGTGATGTTGATGGGGATGCCATAGACTACGAACGTTACTGAGGCGCCCTCGAAAGTGTGGATGTTGATTTTCTGCAGATCCTTGGGAATCTCAAGCGTCTTGGAGTAGCCGATGGTCAGCTCAGGAGCGGTTCTCATCTCGCCGTCGAGGTATGCTCTGAAGTAGTCCATACGGGGGCTGAGCTTCGAGCCGCCGACCTTCAGGTTGAGCATGTAGTTGACCATGATCTTCATGGGAATCTTGCCACGGATGGTGATGCTGTCGTCCTTGCCCTCGCCGCACTGGAACTTCGCGGTGATGGTCTTCGTGTCATTGTAGTTGACCAGGTTATTTTTGAAGTTACCGGGCTTCTGACCGTCGGTAACGGCCTTCAGGAATGCCTCGTTGATGCCGAACGGGTCGATGACAGCCTTGGCGGCACCCTTGATGATGTCCCAGATGGTACTGAGGACGCCGCCGCGCGTCACGTTGTCGTCAGTCATTCCCAGAATCTCTATCGGACTGTAGTTGATGCTGGGGCTGACGCCGCTGCGTGTCACGTCGGCATCAATGAACTGGATGGCGGCGGGGTGGATGCAGCCCTCGTCGTCAGTAAACAGCGACTCCATCAGCTGACTGCCCTCCAAGCCTCCAGCGCCACGGGTCTGAGCCTGCTCTGCGGCTGCGGGGTTCACGAACATCTCGGTCTTCAGGTTCAGCTCCTTGCCGGGCTGAAGCACTTCCTCGATAGTGGCCTCGGCAACCTCTACAATATAGCGGTCGCCCTCAAGATGCTGCGAGATGCCCTTGCGGAGGAAGGAACGCTCGCGGAAGGTGAGCCAGATACCCATCGGACGGTTGACGAAGTTATTGATGCCCTGCTTCTCGGCGTATTCTTTGCTGATGGAAATCTGCGTGGTGTCGGCATCGAGAATCTGCACGTCGTTCGGAGTGATGAAGTCGTTGTATACGAGACCTACGGCATCGAGAGGCTCGCCGGGAGCTGTCTGTGCAGCCTGGAGGTCTGACGGCTCATTCATAACATCGTTGTCACTGCAAGCAGTGAAAATCATCGCGATGATTCCTACGGTAAGAGTGCTCATGAGCACCTGCTTTACCAAATTCTTCTTTGTCGTCATAGTGGTGAATTTTTAAAATGTTAATACTTTGTTTTGTCGGTTTCATTACTGATTCCTGATGCAAAGTTAAAGCAGGTTTCTGCTCATTCCAACATTTCTCGTGTTTTTCACCTGACGTTGTTGCGACACCACCGCTTTTTCCATGACAGATTGGGAAACACCTCCCCGATTTGTCGCAACAAGCTTACTCTTGAGCCTGTTCCAGATATTGCCGTGCTGACTGTATCATCTCTTGCGTCTCTTCGTCGGGCTCGTCGCCGTTGTCGGTTGCCATTTCAAGGAACAGACCGTAGTAGCTGCGGGCCTGTTCGAGCATCTGTGCGACGTTGATGGGGTGGCCGTCGAAGGTGCCGTCGGCTTTCGCCGTTTCATAGAGCGCAGCATAGCAGGAGCCGATGTTGTAGATGAAGGCCAGCGACGTGCCGTCGCACTCGCGGGCTTTCTTCCACGACTCGATAGCCCAGATGTATTTGCCCTGCGCATAGTAGGCCTTCGCCTTATGGTCGTGAATGACCTTCATGATAATCCTGTCGGGTTGCAGCAAGTATTCCGCATCGAAGAGGTACTTCAGGGCTTCCTCGTGGCGCTCCAGGTCGATGCAGACAATGCCGAGACGGTAGTTGCACCCGGCGCTCTTGTCGTTCTTCTTGACGGCTTGCAGCAGATAGTCGTAGGCCTGTTGCTTATTGCCCAGGTAATTGTAGGACATTCCGACGGAATAGAGACCGAGGAACGTGGTGTCGCCCGCGGCCATGAGTCGCTGGTACTGGTATATGGCGTCACGGTATTGGCGATTGAGGAAGAAGCAGTTGGCCAGTGTGCGGTTGATGAGCAGGTTGGTAGAGTCGCGCTGGTAGTAGCCTTGTGCGTGGATGACGGCCTCCTGCGCCTTGTCCTGGTCGCAGAGCACGGTGCAGAGCCGTGCCAGCACCTCAGCATCCATGGGAAATTTGAGCAATAGACGAAGCCCGGTGGTGACAAGCTGCTTGTTGTCCATCAGGTAGGCGTAAGAGAAGAACAACTGGCGCATAGCATCGTGCGTCATGCTGTCGGTGGGCAAACCGCTCAGTAGCGTGATGCATTGCCTATAGTCGCAGCGTCAGTATGTAGCCGTTGTCGCGGCCCTTCGGGTGGAACTGCTCGCGTCCTTCCGTCGTGTTATAGGCCGGCACAGCCTCAATCGTGATATCGTCAGCATAAGTGATTTTGTCGCCATTGGCCATTGCCAGTCCGTTGAACCACAGGTTATACACGCTTATGGGCTCGTAGATGGCTGTGGCCGACGTGCGGATGGCAGCAATGGCCTCGCGGTCAAAGTGGTCCTGATGCTGATGGGTAATCAGGATGATGTTGGCCTTGGGGAAGTCGTAGTAGTTCGTGATGGGCTTCACCATGTCGTGTACGGGATCCACCTGAATCTCCGTGCCGTTGTAGTTGATTTCAAGACTGGCGTGCTTAATGCACGTGATGGTTACGGTCTTACCCGACTTCGTCTGGAACGTATCGGTCTTACGTGCCTGGGCGCAGACTGCTGTCACAGTCAGTACCAACAGGAGGCTGGTTAATAATTTTTTCATCTTTCTTTGGGGTTTAATGGGCGACAAAGGTACGAATAAGTGAGCAAAATGCAAAAGGAAAATGCATTTTTCTTTTCATTTTCGAACGAAAGTACCTTCGACGCTTGCGTCAAAGGTATGAATAAATATGCAAAACGCCAAAGAAAAGACGCATAATTTTTACATTTCCTGCATTCGGGCATCGAAGTCACGGGCACCTCCCTTTGCGTGGAACAGCTTTTGCAGCAGGCGTACGCGCATGTTGGTAATGGTTTGTGGCGAGGTGCCGGTCAGCACGGCCAGTTCAGAAGGAATGAAGCGCAGGCGGATGAGCAGACAGACGTTCTGCTCCTTGGGCGTGAGCGAGGCAGCGGCATTGAGACGGGCCAGGAAGTCGGGTGCCTGCTGGCGCAGCAGCTGCTGCAGTTGTGCCCAGTCGTCGTTAGTGGCAGCCTGTCCGCGGTCGGCCAGACGGTGCAGCCGACTGACGGGTGGGGCGGAGAGCAGTTCTTCGTCGATGTGCCACGACAGGTAACGCTGGTTCAGCTCGTCAATCTCCCTGTGCAGACGGGCTATGTGCCGACGATGGTAGAGCACGGCTCCGAGGGTGCAAGCCAGTAGCAGGACAATGACTGCCAGTAGCCAAATCGTGGTACGCATGGCGCTTCGCTGCTGCGAGTTGCGGTCGAACTGTGCCTGTATGTCGATGACGGCTGCTGCGTCTGTTTGCTTGTATAGCTCGTTGTAGTAGTTGTTCAGCTCTTTGCTGAGTGCAAGGGCCTGTTCTGGGTTGTTGTGCGTTTCGTGGTAGTGGATGAGTGAGCGCAGGGCACCGATGCGTACGTCAGGAACAAAACTGCTGCGAGCGATGTTCCACATGCCGACGGCTGTTTCTTCCTGTCCTTCGCTGGCAAAGATGTTGGCCTGTAGCATGTAGCCCTTGTCCAGTGGCATGAGCTGCATGGCCTGTTGCAGCAGTTGTTTGGCCTGTTGGCGTTCGCCTTGGTGGAGCCGGTAGCCGGCTTCGTTGATGAGTGCCGTAGAGCGGACTTCTCTGCTGGTGTTTGCCAACAGGGGGCGGCAGCAGTCGATGTAGTAAGCGGCGCTGTCCATCTGCCCCATCGTTTCGAAGGTCGTGGTCAGGTTGTTCATGGTCCGTACCTGTCGCTCCGTGTCTTCCATTTGTCGGGCTACGTCGAGTGCCATGTGGTAATAATGGAGCGTGGCGGCGTTGTTGTTGGCATTGTCGTTCACGTCGCCCAGCACGCTGTAGAGCAGGAAACGTACATGGTCATCGGTGTCGTCTGCCTGCTGCTCGACCTGTTTTAGTAGCGTAATGGCCTCCTGGGTGCGCTGCAAGTTGTAAAGTGCGATGCCGTGCTGCAGCTCGGAGCGTATCAGTAACGCTTCGTTGTGGTGTCTTTTATAATAGGTATGACTGCGGGCAATGAGTGAGTCGTCGCCCATGACGATGCCGCCCGCGTGGACTGCCTCTGTGAACAGTAACCCGTAGTAGGCGCTGTCGGCTTCCGTCGTCAGGCTGTCGGTGTTGATGCTGGCCAGCAGGTTCCTGGCTGAGTCAGGATGCTGGTTTATCAGTCGTTCAGCTTCCTGCAACGTGGCATTGCGGGAGTGCTCGGCTGAGCATCCCGCAATGACGAGAGAGAGAAGAATAATGAGTTGTCTCATTTAGTTGAGTTTGAAGACGATGGGTAGGGCAAATTTCACGTTGACGGGTTGTCCTTTGTCGCGCCCGGGCGTCCATCGTGGCATCAGCTTCACCACGCGCAGGGCCTCAGCGTCCAGTGAGGGGTAGGCGCTTTGCAGGATGGTGGGGTCTTTGATGTTTCCCTCCTTATCTACGATGAACTCCACGAGGACTCTTCCCTGAATCTTGTTCTTGGCAGCGTC